>NZ_JBEZEZ010000032.1:56598-95981 GCF_040649155.1 Streptosporangium sp. NPDC049046
TGTTTTTAATTGAGTTTCTTCCCCTCGTGTTTTTTTTATTTTTTTTTTTTTTTGGGGGGGGGGGGGGGGCCCCCCCCCCCCCCACCTCTCCCCTGTTAGGCGCCCTTTCCACGAGTCTCTCGAAACCTCCGACGGCCCCCCTACGGGAAGATCTCCGGTCGCGCGAGCGGCCCTCTCGTTTCACCGGCCAGGAGACCGTGCGGAGGTGCCCCCGTCCGCACCGGTCACACAAAATGACCACTGGACAACAGGCAGTTTTCCTACATGATTAGTTGGGTACCGATTCCGGCTACGAGTTCAGGAGTTCGCCGTGGCACTCATCCAGCCCGACCCCACCTTCTACCCGTCGGCCCGTGAGGCCATGACGGCCCCGAAGGAGGAGCTCGCCTACGTCGCACTGCTCGCCGCGACCGGCGACGGCCGGCCCGACGGGCTCGCCACGATCGACCTGTCGACCGGGGCGATCGCCGACGTGCACGACATGTCCGTCCCCGGCGACGAGCTCCACCACTTCGGCTGGAACGTGTGCAGCGCGGCCCTGTGCCCGTACGCGCCCCACCCGCACGTGGAGCGCCGCTACCTGGTCCTTCCCGGTCTGAGGTCCAGCAGAATCTACATTTTCGACGTCAAGGACGACCCCCGGAGCCCCAAGCTCGTCAAGACGATCGAACCGGAGACGATCTTCGAGAAGACCGGCTACAGCCGCCCGCACACCGTCCACTGCGGCACCGACGCCATCTACGTCAGCGCGCTCGGCGACGTGGACGGCGACGCGCCCGGCGGGATCTTCACGCTCGACCACGACACCTTCGAGCCGAAGGGCCGCTGGGAGGCCGACCGGGGGACACAGCGGCTGCACTACGACTTCTGGTGGCACCTCGGGCATGACACGATGATCTCCAGCGAGTGGGGAACACCCAACCAGATCGAGCCGGGACCCTCGCTGGAGCTTCTGGTCGGCCGACAGTACGGCCACCGGCTGCACGTCTGGGACCTGGCCAAGCGCAGACACCTTCAGGAGATCGACCTGGGCGACCAGCACCAGATGGCCCTGGAGCTTCGTCCCGCCCACGACCCGACCAAGACCTACGGCTTCGTCAACACCGTGATCAACGTCGAGGACCTGTCGGCCAACATCTTCACCTGGTACCTGGAGAACGGCGTCTGGAAGGCGCGCAAGACGATCACGATCCCGGCCGAGCCCGCCGACCCCGACCTGCTGCCCGAGCCGCTCAAGCAGTTCGGCGCGGTGCCACCGCTGGTCAGCGACATCTCACTCACCCTCGACGACCGCATCCTGCTCGTCTCCGCCTGGGGCACCGGCGAGCTCAAGGCGTACGACGTCTCCGACCCGTTCGCGCCACGCGAGACCGGCTCGGTCCGGATCGGCGGGATCGCCAGGCGTGACGGCCACCCGGCGGCTCGGGGCCGGGCGCTGAACGGAGGGCCGCAGATGGTCGAGGCGAGCAGGGACGGACGGCGGGTCTATTTCACCAACTCGCTCTACCGCTCCTGGGACGACGTCTTCTACCCCGACGGCATCTCCGGCTGGATGGCGAAGGTGGACATCGCCGACGACGGTTCGATCGCCCTCGATCCGGACTTCTTCGTCGACTTCTCCTCCGACGGCCGCCGCGCGCACCAGATCCGTCTGCAGGGTGGCGACTCCTCCTCCGACTCCTACTGCTTCCCGTGATCCCGGCCACCTTCCCACCGGACGTCGACACCTTCCCACTCCCCGCGAGGCGCACCCGATGGATCTGACGTCCCTGCTCATCCTGGCCGGGCTCGGTGCCTTCCACGGCCTGAACCCGGCCATGGGCTGGCTCTTCGCGGTCGCGCTCGGGCTGCAGGAGCGCTCTCGCGAAGGGGTGCTGCGCGCGCTGCCGCCCATCGTGCTCGGCCACGCGGGCTCGGTGCTGATCACGCTCGTACTGGTGTCGGCGGCCCGGCTGGCCGCCCCGCCGAAAGCGGTCTCGTACGGCGTGGCGGCCGTGGTCTGCGGGTTCGGACTCTGGCGGCTGCTGAGACGGCGCCATCCCCGCTGGGTCGGCATGAAGGTGACGAAGTGGCAGCTGGCCGGGTGGTCGTTCCTGATGGCCACCGCTCACGGGGCCGGGCTGATGGTGCTCCCTGTCGCCCTGCACAGCGGACATGGCGGGCACGGGGGTCACGAAGGGCACGACGCCGCCGCGCTTGCCTCGCAGAGCCTGCTGACGACCGGGGTGCACACAGTGTCCATGCTGGTGACGACGACCGTTCTGGCCCTCGTCGTCTACGAGCGGCTCGGCGTGGCGGTGCTCCGCAAGGCGTGGTTCAACCTCGACCTCGCCTGGGCCGTCGCCCTCATCGGGGCCGGCGCCTTCGCCGCGATCACCTGATGCCGCCCGGCACGCGACCCGAAGCCCGCGCGAACCGGGTGAACCGCCCGGCGGCGGCGTACGTTTCAGGATCATGCGCCGACTGTTACCCACCCTGCTGGCCGTCGCCGCCCTCTCGGCGTGTGCCATGACCTCCTCCAGCGTGATCACCGCGAAGGGGGTGGAACGGGAGACTCCGAAGGATCCTCCGATCAAGGAGACCGTACGCGGTCTGACCTCCTTCGGGCACGCCCTGTTCGCCGCGACCGCGAAACCCGGGGCCAACACCGTCCTGTCGCCTCTGAGCATCGGTTACGCCTTCGGCCTGGCGAGGGCGGGAGCCGCTGGAGACACCGCCACCGAACTCGACGCGGTCTTCGGCTTCCCCTCAGGCGGTCCGCACACCTCGCTCAACGCGCTCACCAGGCAGATCGTCACGACCGACGCTCCGCCTCCCCTTCCGGAACCGGACGCGGAGCGGGACGCCCAGGCGGGCGCGCCCGAACCACCGGTCGTGGGCATCGCCAACGACCTGTTCACCCAGGAGGGGTTGGACGTCAAGCCCGAGTTCCTGCGTACGCTCGCGGCGCAGTACGGCACGGGCGTGCGCCAGGTGGACTTCACCGGCGACGCCACGGAGGTCATCAACGCCTGGGCCGAGGAGCGGACCGCGGGGCGGATCAGAAAGGTGTTCGACGACCTGCCCGCGCGGACCAGGCTGGTCATCGCCAACGCCGTTTACCTGCGGGCCGACTGGACGGTGCCGTTCACCGACGCGCCGGAGGAGGGCGCCGCCTTCACCCGCGCGGACGGTACGACGACACGCACGACCCTGATGCGCAAGGACGGCTTCCTCCCGTACGCGGCGGGATCCGGCTGGCAGGCCGTGGAGTTGCGCTACGCCGGGGACGAGCTGGCCATGTGGGTCCTCCTGCCGCGAGCGGGCGGTTCCCCAGGTGACCTGCTCTCCCCCGCCGTGATGGCGGAGGTGGCGCGCGAGCTTGAGGAGCGGCCGGTGCGGCTCGCCATGCCCCGGTGGGACTTCTCCACGAGCCTGGATCTGGCGGAACCGCTCGCGAGACTGGGGCTGCGGGGGACCGACTACTCGGGAATCACCGACGGAGCCCTCCTCGACCAGGCGGTCCACCGCGCCAACATCACCGTGGACGAGTGGGGTACCGAGGCCGCCGCCGTCACCGGTCTCGCTTTCGCCGTGTCGGGCCCGCCCGCACCGGAGGCCGAGGTCCGTGCCGACCACCCGTTCGCCTTCGCGATCGTCCACCGGCCGACGCTGACCCCGCTGTTCATCGGCCAGGTCGGCGACCCGGCCGCATGAGGGCGTCCGGCCGCGTGAAAGCGACCTGATCGCGTGAAAGCGAGCCGACCGGGTGAAAGCGATTCGGCCCGCCTGGCGGAAGGCCCGCGAAGACCCCGCTGTCCGGCGGGAGGTGACCGCGCGCGAGCGCGACCTTTCGCGGGCTCAGCGGGAGAAGGGGAGCAGGCCCTTGTCCACCACGGTCCGGCCGAAGACGCGGGCCAGCTCCGCCAGGCGGGCCAGTTCGTCGTCGGAGAGCGCGGCGTACGCGGGCAGCGCCAGCTCGTCGGTGCGGTCCTCGATCCGCTGCCTGAGCGCCGCGCCCTCCTCGGTGAGCTCGTCGCCGGCGAGCAGGCCGCGTCCGCGCAACCCTTCCTCGGCCGAGGCCCACTCCTCCTCGGGCCAGTCGCGGCTGAGCTTGAGGAACACCGTGGGGACGTGCCCGGCCGCGGCGTGCAGGACCAGCGCGTCCAGCGGGCCGACGCCCTCGGCCAGCAGGGTCGCGACGTGCCCGTCGCCCCGGAACTCACGAAGCAGCGTCTGGGCGTGCCAGAGCCGTTGAAGCGGCTCGGAGGGCCAGGGCAACGCGGCGTGCGCGGCGAACAGCGGGCGCCCCTGGGGGTGCTCGCACGCCCTCTCCGCGGCGCGGACGGCGAGTTCCGTCGTCTCGGCGAGGGTGTCGATCTCGTGGATCCCGGCCCGGCGCAGTGCCGCTCCCGCGGCTTCGAGGCGGGCCGCGAGCAGCTTCTCCGGGGTCGTGACCTGCCACGCGGCAGGAAGGGCGCGCCGCACCAGGGCGGGGTGAAAGTTGTAGAAGGTCGCGATGACCAGCTCGGCGGAGGCGGTGCCGAAGGCCGCGGCACGGGAGGCGAAGTAGCCGGCTCGCTCATCGAGGCCGAGCGCGGCGTAGCGCTCGGTGGCCTCGGGCACGAAATAGATCATCCCGTGGACGGGCTCCAGGCGGCGCCAGGATTGACGGGCGAGCCGGACGTCGGTCATCACGCCTCCAGGTCGATGGAACGGTCGGGGCCCTCGGTCTCGTGCCGGGCGAAGCCGGCACTCCTCGGACAAACCGACCGGCCGGTCTCCAGGAACCTATTCCTACCCGCCAGTAGCCGTCAACGGCGGCGCACCACGAAGACGCCCCAGCCGAGGTATCGCCTGCCGTACTCGACGTGCGAGCGACGGGAGCGCTCCAGGAAGTCGCGCACCTCCCCGACCTCCGGATCGTCGGGGTTGCCGCGCAGCCAGTCGCTCAGCGTCCACCACTGGCTCGCCATGTAGCGGTCCCAGCTGTCGGGGTCGGCGAGGACCATCTCCAGCACCTCGACCCCCGCCGCCTCGAACCGGTCGAACGTCCCGGCCAGCGAGGTGAAGTCGTCCGGGCCGAAGCCGAACGACTCGTACGCCCCGGCGGGCGGCTCGGAGGTCCAGTACGGCTCGCCGACGAGGAGGATCCCGTCGTCCTTCAGCGCGGGGAGCATCAGCTTGACCGTTCCCTCCAGCCCGCCGCCGATCCAGGTCGCCCCCAGACAGGACACGACGTCGAACGCGCCCGCCTCCGCCCGGTAGGCTCCCGCGTCGCCCTTCTCCAGGCTGACGTGATCGGCCACCCCGAGTTCCTCGACCCTGGCGCGCGCCGCGTCGAGGAAGACGTCGCTGATGTCGACGCCGACCCCCTCGATCCCGTGGGCGAGGGACCACCGGCAGAGCATCTCCCCCTTGCCGCAGCACAGATCGAGCAGGCGCATTCCCGGCCGGAGCCTGGCGATCTCGCCGAGCAGCGCGAGCTTGTCGTCGGTGAACGGGTTGAGGATGCGATGACCGCCCTCGGCGATCTCGTGAAAACGCAGCGACATGGTCGCCATACTCACCCGGTGCCGAACCGCCGGACAACCGGTTATCTCCGGGCGCTCCCCGGGGAAGGGCCGGGAGGGGTTGCGGCTGACACGGTGTCAGCCCCTATACCTGAAAGCACCATGTTCAGTATCGGAGAGTTCTCCCAGCTCGGCCAGGTGTCGGTGCGCATGCTGCGCCACTACGACGCGATCGGCCTGCTCAGGCCCGCCCATGTCGACCCGGACAGCGGACACCGCTTCTACCGGGCCGACCAGCTGTCCCGGCTCAACCGCGTCATCGCCCTGAAGGATCTCGGCCTCACCCTGCGCCAGATCTGTTCGATCCTGGACGAGCGGGTCGACGCCGCGGAACTGTACGGGATGTTGCGGCTGCGCCGCGCCGAGTTGGAGGGGCGGATCGCGGCGGACACGGCCAGGCTCCTCCGAGTGGAGGTACGGCTCACGACGATCACCAAGGAAGGTCACATGCACCCGGAAGAGGTCCTTCTCAAGCCGATCCCCTCGACACGCGTGGCGGAACTCACCGCCGTCGCGGCCAGTT
Organism: Streptosporangium sp. NPDC049046; assembly: GCF_040649155.1. Classification (NCBI taxonomy): domain Bacteria; kingdom Bacillati; phylum Actinomycetota; class Actinomycetes; order Streptosporangiales; family Streptosporangiaceae; genus Streptosporangium; species Streptosporangium sp. NPDC049046. The sequence continues at coordinate 62,674 of NZ_JBEZEZ010000032.1, forward strand.
ACGAAGGCGAGGACATAAGCCCCGTCATCCAGCCCCTCTTCACCGAGCTGTGCCGGCGCCTCGACGTGGCCGGCGTGAAGGTCACCGGGTACGGCATCGCCCGCTACGAACCCGAGGCCGACGGCCGGGTGATCGTGCACGCCGGGCTGGAGGTCGCCACGGAGACGAGCGACGACCACGACTTCGCCGTCGTGGACCTGCCGGAGATCGAGCAGGCCGCCACGATCATCCACCGCGGCTCGATGGAGGAGGTCGGCCCGACGTTCCAGACGCTGGCCCACTGGATCGACGAGCACGGCTACCGGGGTGTCGGGCTGGCCCGGGAGGTCTCCATCGACTGTCCCGAGGGCGACTACGACAACTGGGTGACCGAGCTGCAGATGACGGTCACCCGGGCGTGACGAACACCGCGGGCGGCGATCACCCACGGTCCGGCGTCGTGAACGACGGGCCGCAGAGGCGATCTCCACCCGTGGACGACGTCACACGTCCGAGGTGACCAGGTCACCGAGGCGGCGGGCGTTCCGCTGGAGCTTGCGCCTGAGCATGCGTCCGAGAATGGGAGCGCGCAGGCGTAGCAGCCCCGGGGGCCTCACCTGGAACCAGATGGTCAGCAGGCATCGGTCGTCATCCAGGGGCACGACCGATCTGCCGCCCACGACCTCGATTCCCGACGTCCCCCGCCAGAGGAACTCCCTTCCGGGCACCACCGAGGTCACCACACCGCTGATGTAGTAGACGCCTCCGGCGAAACGGAACATCTCCTCGGTGGTGGTGCCCGGGACGACGATTCCCGGCGGGTCGGGCGCCATCGTGGTCACGCCCGCACGCCAGCGGGGATCCTGGCCGAAGTCGGCGACGATGCGCCATATGTCGGCCGCGGGGTGGTCCATCTCGATCGAGACCCTCACCTCGATCACAGCTCGTACACGGTCCCTGCCGGCCTCTCGGACGCGGTCCGCGGGCGGGCCCGGGCAGCGTCGGCGGCGTCGTTGTCGTCGCGTGAAGCCGGAGCGGAAAGGACCGGCACGGGGTCCCTACGGGGGCCCGGCGGGGCGTCGTGTTCGCCGCCGGGGGCGACGTTCTCCGTCCAGTGTTCCCCGGTCATCGCCCCGCTCTTTCCCGTTAAGCGAAATCAGTCGATGAACCATATCGAATATGTATTTGTCATGAATGCTAACTAAAAGGGGGTTTCGGGGGGGCGTCGGGACGCCCCCCCGAATGTCGCGCGGGCCGACACCGATGCACGACGCCCCACGATCGGCACCGATCAGAGCCGGCGGCTCACGATCGTCGTCGGCCTGGCCGGCGATCCACGATCACGGCTGGTCGGAGCCGGCGGACTCGGGGACACGGATGGTGATGCCGCCGGGCACGACCTTGGCCTTGAGCTCGGTGACGCTGCCCTTGGCGCCGCCGTCCAGCTCGTAGGTCATGGGAGTGGCGAACGTGGCGGTCATCTTGCGCGCCCGGGTCATCCTGACGAACGGCGACTCGTCGGACCGCCCCACGCTCATCCGGCCGAGCACGCGGGCCCACTGGATCGGCCCCTCCGCGGTGGTCACGCCGATCTCCAGCCATCCGTCGTCGGGACGCGCGTCGTCGAACGCCTCGACACCGCCGGTGATGGTGCCGACGTTGCCCAGCAGCAGACAGCTCGCCTCACCCTCGAACCACGTCACGCCGTCGATCTTGACCTTCATCCGCACGAGCTCTCCCCGGACGTGGCGCAGCCCCGTCCAGACGTACGCCACCCGCCCCAGACGGTCCTTCAGCCCTCGATCGGCGTCCTCGATCATCGCCGCGTCGAAGCCGACCCCGGCCATCACCGCGAAGTGCTCGCCGTTGACCTTTCCGAGGTCCAGCTTCCTGCTCTCGCCGTGGAAGGCGATGTCCACGGCCTTGGGCAGGTCCTCGGGGATGCCCAGGTTCTGCGCGAAGAGGTTCGCCGTCCCCGCCGGGAGGATGCCGACCGTGACGCCGGAGCCCGCGAGCGCGTCCACGCAGCGCTGCACCATGCCGTCGCCGCCCCACACCAGGACCAGGTCGGCCCCTTCCTTCAGCGCCTTCTTCGCCTTCTTCGGCGCCTTCTTGCTCTTGGGCACCTCGTACCAGAGCAGTTCGCCGACGCCCTCGTCGGCGAGCAGCCTGCGCAGCTCGTCAAGCCCGCCGCCGAACGTCTTCTTCTGGTGGGCGATCACCGCGACCGTGCCGACCTTCTGCTTCCGGGGCAGCATCTGACCTCCTGTAACGCCACGTCGGATACCCCAACGGCTGCCCTCACCCCGAACCGGCAAACGTCGCCGCCCACCGGAGGGATCCCTCCCGCACCCGGGTCGTTCGCCGCCCGGCCCGGCCGTTGAGTTCACATATATGAACAGCTTGACAGCATACGGAACCCACCTGACAATGGGCCGCGAAGCCCCACAGAGAGGCGGAGTTGCCGTGTCGGCTCATGTCAGTCGGACGCCCGACGCGGGCGTCGTCGCAGGTCTGAGTTTCGAGGCCCTCACCCCGACGGCCTTCCTGGACCGGGCCGCGGCGGTCCACGCCGACCGCACGGCGGTGATCGACGGGCCACTCCGGCTGACCTACCGCGAGCTGCACGAGCGGTGCCTGCGCCAGGCGGGCGCGCTCGCCGCCCTGGGGGTGCGCCCCGGCGACCGCGTCGCCGTGCTCGCCGCCAACACCCCGCTGCTCCTGGAGTCGCATTTCGGCGTGCTGTACGCGGGAGCGGTGCTCCTCACCCTCAACATCAGGCTCTCGGCGGAGGAGTTACGCCACATCGTCCGGCACTCGGGTGCCCGGCTGCTGATCTTCGACCCCGAGTTCGCCGAACTCGCCGAGGCGGTCGCCGAACCGCTGGAAGACCTGAGAGCCGTGGGCCCGCTGGAGTACGAGCGGCTGCGCGCCGACGCCGCGCCACACCGGGTGCCCGTGACGGACGAGCACGCGCTGATGGCCCTCAACTACACCAGCGGAACCACCGGCCATCCCAAAGGGGTCATGTACCACCACCGGGGCGCCTACCTCCAGGCGCTGGCCATGGTCGCCCACTTCCGCCTCACCCAGGAGGCCGTCTACCTCTGGACGCTGCCGATGTTCCACTGCAACGGCTGGGCGTTCCCCTGGGCCGTCACGGCCGTCGGCGGGGTCCACGTCTGCCTGCGCGGAGCCGACCCGCACCAGGTGTGGCGACTGATCGCCGCCGAGCGGGTCACCATGCTGTGCGCCGCGCCCACGGTGCTGATCTCCCTCGTCGAGGCCGCCCCCGCGTCACCCGACGGCCATCGGGTGACGGTCGCGGTCGGCGGCGCGCCGCCGTCGCCCACCCTGCTCCAGGGCTGCGCCAGGGCCGGCTTCGACGTCACCCACCTGTACGGCCTGACCGAGACGTTCGGCCCCGCGGCCATCTGCGACTGGCGGCCCGAGTGGTCGGCCCTGCCGATCGGCGAGCAGGCGCTGCTCCGCGCCCGCCAGGGCGTCTCGAACCTGGTCTCGTGCGCGATGCGCGTCCTCGACGCCGAAGGCCGGGACGTGCCCCGGGACGGGGAGACGATCGGCGAGGTCGCGCTGCGGGGCAACACGGTGATGCTCGGCTACTACCGGGACGAGGAGGCCACCCGGGCCGCCGCGCCCGACGGCTGGTTCCGCACCGGCGACCTCGGCGTGCTGCATCCGGACGGCTACCTGCAACTGCGTGACCGTGCCAAGGACATCATCGTCTCCGGCGGGGAGAACATCTCCTCGATCGAGGTCGAGGCGGCCCTGGCCAGTCATCCGGCGGTCCTGGAGGCGGCGGTGGTCGGCGTTCCCGACGAGCGCTGGGGCGAGCGTCCCTTCGCCTTCGTGACCCTGCGCCCCGGCGCGGAGGCCACCGCGGAGGAGCTGCGCGCGCACGTACGCGGCCGGATCGCGGCGTTCAAGGCGCCGGACAGGTTCGAGTTCGGGGAACTGCCCAAGACGTCCTCCGGCAAGATCCGCAAGGTGCCGTTGCGTGCCCGGGCCAATGCCCGCTGACACCGCCGGTCGAGGACGCGGACCACCGCGCGGAGCGAGCGGCACAGCCGGGCGTCCCCCGAGCGCGAACCGCCGCACCGGGCGGTCGACCGGAGCTTTCCCCACCCGTCAGCGAAGCGGGTAAGGTGCCACTAGCCGAACCTCGGTTTACCTACATGAACGGCCTTCCATCGCCATGAACCCACTTGTCAAGTCGGCGGACCGCACCCTCGCCATTCTGGACCTGCTGACCGACCATCGCGACGGCCTCACCCTGACCGAGATCCAGCGCCTGCTGGAGATCCCGAAGAGCAGCACCTACACGCTGCTCGTCACGATGGCCACCAGAGGGTTCCTGGAACAGGACGCCGAGACCCGGCGCTTCCGCGTCGGCATCCGGCTGTGGCAGGCGGGCCAGAGCTACGTCGCGGTCGCCGACCTGGAGCAGGCGGCGCTGCCGTACATGGAGGCGCTGCGGGACACCCTGAACGAGACCGTCCAACTGGCCACGCTCGACGGCACGGACAACGTCTACATCGCCAAGGTCGACCCCGACCAGCAGCTGCGCCTCGCCTCCCGCGTCGGCATCCGGCTGCCGGCCTACGCCACCGGGATCGGCAAGGCCCTGCTCAGCCAGCTCCGCGACGAGGAGATCGGGGAGCGGTTCGCCGAGGTCCGCTTCGTCCAGTACACCCCTCAGACCATCACGTCGCTGCCCCACCTGCTCGCCGCCGTGCGCGAGGTACGTGAGAACGGCTACGCGACCGACAACTCCGAGTACACCCCCGGCGTGTTCTGCATCGCCGCGCCCTTCAGCGGCCACCGGGGAGGCGGCCGCGCCGCGATCAGCGTCTCGATCCCCGAGATGCGCAAGACGCCGGCGCTCATCGCCACGACCATCGACAACGTCCGCTCGACCGCTCACCAGCTCTCGCTGCGCATGGGCTACCAGGTCGGCGCGGGCGGCAACGCGTAAGGACTCACATGGAACTCTTCCGGTTCGGCCCGGCCGGGTCAGAACGCCCCGCCGTACGGCACGAGGGTCGCGAGTACGACCTCACCTCGCTCACCGCCGACCTCGACGGCGCGTTCTTCGCGGCCGACGGCATCGAGCGGGTCGCCGCCGCCCTGGCCACGGGTGAGCTCACCGAGATCGACACGACCGGGCAGCGGATCGGATCGCCCGTCGCGCGGCCCGCCGCGGTGGTGTGCATCGGGATGAACTACGCCGCCCACGCGGCCGAGTCCGGCGCGGCCCCGCCGGAGCACCCCGTGGTCTTCCTGAAGCACCCGGGTTGCGTGGTCGGCCCCGGCGACGAGGTGATCCTCCCTCCCGGTTCGGTCAAGACCGACTGGGAGGTCGAGCTCGCCGTGGTGATGAAGCGCACCCCGCGCTATCTGAGCGACCCGGCCGAGGCCCTCGACTACGTGGCGGGCTACGCGCTCTCCAACGACCTGTCGGAGCGGGCGTTCCAGATCGAGGTGTCGGGCGGCCAGTGGTCCAAGGGCAAGTGCGCCGAGACGTTCAACCCGCTCGGCCCGGTGCTGCGGCCCGCGGCCGAGATCCGGCCCGACCGGCTGCGGCTGCGCTCCTGGGTCAACGGCGAGCCCCGGCAGGACTCCAGCACCGCCGACATGATCTTCTCGGTGCCCGAGCTCATCGTGCATCTGAGCAACCACATGCTGCTGCTGCCCGGCGACGTCATCAGCACCGGAACCCCCGAGGGCGTCGGTCTCTCCGGCCGCTTCCCCTACCTCAGGGCCGGCGACGTGGTGAGCGTGGAGATCGACGGGCTGGGCCGGCAGGAGCAGAAGGTGGTGGACTACCGGCCCGTGTCCTGAGCGACGTCAGGGCACGGGCGAACGGCCCCGCGAACGGTCGCGGTACGGAAAAGACGACACGGAAAAGACGACACGGCAGGCCCGGCACCGCGCGATCGGTCGCGGTACCGGGCCCCTCGCGTTCACGGACCGGGGAGCTCCGCGACGACGCCGTCCGGGTAGCGGGTGAGCTGGTCGGCGTCGTAGATGGTCAGCGGCACGTCGGCCACCCTGCGGACCCGCTCGTGGGCCGCCATCGCCTCGTAGATGTTCTCGCAGATCCCGATGGGCTGGTCGGTGTCGAGGTTGCGGCGGGTGAAGTAGGCGTCGGTCACCGTGACCACGCCCGCCGTGCTGTCGATCTCCACGGCCATGGAGGCGCGGTGGTGCGAGCCGGTCCACCAGGTACGGATCCCCGGCACCACCTCGTCCTCGTCGGCGAGCAGCCGGACCCGGTCCCACGCGTCGCGGGTGAGATAGCCGAGCACGTCCGGCGGCAGGCAGGCCCAGCGGTCGTCGTGCGGGTGCCGCTTGGTGCGGTGGAAATGGGTCCAGCCACGCTCGGTCAGGCAGAACCGCGCGTTCGGGAACAGCGGGACGTTCGAGGTGGTGTAAAGCTGCAGCGGCGTCAGCAGGACATGGGTGACATCCTCCGGTGCGACACCGTGCGCGGCCAGCTGGTCGGGCAACCACTGGCCGGGCTCACGCCGCATCGCCGCGCGCTCGCCGAGGAAACCGGCCCACTGCTCGTTCATCGGGCCGAGGTCCTCGGCCGGTCCCGTGCCGACGAGCGCGGTGACCCCCTCGCCCTGGATCAGCACGGCCTGGAAGGCGAGCCGATACCACCGGTCCCAGTCCGACATCCAGTACACCTCGGGACCCGGAACGTCTCCGTCGCCCAGATGAAGCAGACGTACACCGAACATCTCACTCCCCTCCCCACGGGCGCAGCAGCGCCTTGACGACATCCTGTCGTCCTTCCATCAGCTCGCCGAAGATGACCGCGCCGTCGGCCAGGTCGAAACAGGACGCCCAGTCCAGCGTGAGGCTCCCCGCGAGCCTCACGGCGTCGGCGAACTCGGCCGCCGTGTAGCAGTACGAGCCGACGACACGCTTCTCCTCACGGACGATCTTCTGTCCGTCGAAGGCGGCGTCGCTGCTGAGCAGCCCCACCCACACGGCGGTGCCGCCCGGGCGCAGGTGCTGCACCGACACGCGGTGCGTCGCCGCCGCGCCGACGGCGTCCACGACGATGTCGAACTCGCCCCGCAGAGAGGTGGTGACGGCGGTCGCGCCCAGGCGCTCGGCCACCTCCAGCCGCTCCCGCGACAGGTCGCAGACCACCACCTGGTCGGAGAACCGCCTGGCCGCGAGCATGGAGACCAGGCCGATCGTGCCGGCACCCAGCACGGCGACGCGGGCGCCCTCGGCCGGGCGGGCGAGGTTCAGCGCGTGCACGCCGTTGGCGAGGGGCTCGATCATCGCCGCCGTCTCGAACGACATGGACGGCTCGATCGGATGCAGGGCCTTCTCGGGTACGCAGACGTACTCCGCGAACGCCCCCGCCCGGTGGATGCCCAGGATGGCCCGCTCACGGCAGAGATGATCGCGGCCCAGCAGGCACAGGTCGCACACCCCGCAGCTGAGCAGGGGGTTGACCGTGACCCGGCGGCCGTCGGGGGTGGTCCCGGCGAACTCGTGGCCCATGATCAGCGGTGGCCGCCGGAAACCGCTGTCGCGGATGCCGTGCAGCTCGCTGCCGCAGATGCCGACCGCGCGGACCTGGACGAGGGCCTCACCGTCGATCGGCCGGGGGTCGGCGACATCGAGCAGCTCGACGGTGCTCGGCTTGGTGTAGACGAGAGCGCGCACCGTGCTCAGCCCGCCTTCAGCAGGTCACGCATGATCTCGGCGGCCCGCCGCTGCAGCATCGGCAGCGACCTCGTCGAGAGGTAGGCGACATGCGGGGTCACCAGCACGCGGTCGTGCCCGGCCAGCTCCGCCGAGATCCCCGACGGCGGCTCCCCCGCCAGCACGTCCAGCGAGGCGAAGCCCAGCGTGCCCGCCTCCAGCGCGGCCAGCAGCGCGGACTCCTCCACCAGGGCTCCCCTGGCGGTGTTGACCAGATGCCCGGCCGGACCGAGCGCCTCCAGCACCGTCCGATCGACGATGCCGCGGGTCTGCTCGGTCGAGGGCATGTGCAGCGTGAGGTGGTTGACGGCCGCGGCGAGGCCGGCCGGCGTCGCGTGCCCGGTGACGTCCGAGGGCAGGTCGACGACGTACGGATCCCACACGTGCACGGGGAAGCCGAGCGCGGTGGCGCGGCGGGCGACCTCACGGCCGATCCGCCCGAACCCGGCGATGCCCACCGGGTCCTCACCGGGACACAGCGGCGCGGCGATGCCCTCGGTGGTCCACCCCCGCACGGTGTAGGACCGGCTCGCCGCGACGAGCCTGCGGTTGTGGGCGTAGATCGACGCGACCGCGTGGTCGGCCACCTCCGCCAGGCAGTAGTCGTCCACGTTGCGGACCTCGATGCCCAGCCGGGCGGCGGCGGCGAGGTCGATGTTGTCCAGGCCGATCCCGTACCGCACGACCGCGCGCAGCCGGGGCAGGCCGGACAGGACCCGCTCGGTCAGCGGCGCCCACTGCACCAGCAGGCCGTCGGCGTCCGCGCCGACCTTGAGCACCTCCTCCTCGCTTCTGGCGTCGTGGTGGCTCACCTCGAACTCGGGGACCAGGACTCCGCGCTCGATGGAGCCGTCCCCCAGGTTGGTGTCGGTGATGACGATGTGCGTGTTCAACGCGGGTCCCTCGAATCGCTGTCGATGCGCGTCGCCGGAGCCGATCCGGCGAAGCTGGAGTTCTCGCCCAGGCCTTCGGGGCCCATGGCCAGATAGCCGCCGTCCACGGGCAGTTCCGCGCCGGTGATGAAGCTGGCGTCGCTGGAGCACAGGAAGGCGATGGCGCGGGCCACCTCGTCCGGCTCGCCCAGGCGGCCCAGCAGGTGGAAACGGCCCCAGACCGGTTCGACGGCGGCCCGGTCGCCGTTCGCGGCCCGGCTCACCTCGGGGGTCCAGATCCAGCCGGGGCTGACCGCGTTGACCCGGATACCGTCCGGAGCGAGGTCCATCGCCATGCACTTGGTCAGGGTCAGGATGGCGCCCTTGGTGGCGTTGTAGGTCCAGCGGGCGGGCTGCGCGACGTGGGCCGAGACACTGGCGGTGTTCACGATCGCGCCCGCCCCGGAGCGGGCCAGCAGCGGATGCGCCGCCTGCACCACGTTGCCGATGCCCTGCACGTTGACGCGGAGCACCCGCTCCCAGTCGGCCGCCGTCACGTCCAGGCCCCTGGCCAGGAAGTTCACCGCGCAGTTGACCACCGCGTCGAGGCGGCCGTGCGCGGCCTCGATGCCGGCGACGGCGCGGCGCACCGCCTCGCCGTCGCCGACGTCGACCACCTCGGCACTCGCCGTGCCGCCCATCCGCTCGATCGCCTCGCGAGTGGCGGCCAGGCCGGTCTCGTCGACGTCGAACCCGATCACGTGCATGCCGCGCGCGGCGAAGCGCAGAGCCGTGGCCGCGCCGATACCCGACGCGGCGCCGGTCACGACGCCGACACGATCGGTCCAGTCCATCTTCGTCCTCCCCTTCGGTCAGGCGTCCGGTCGCGAGGTCAGTCCGACACCCACGCGTTCAGGAAGCTCGGCACGCTGTAGCGCAGCCGGCTCGGCTCGTCGAGGTCGACGCTGTGCACCCGCTTGGACCAGATGAAGCCGATCGGCGTGCTGGTCGTCCACACCCACGGGAGCTTGGTGGTCAGGACGGCGTCCGCCTCGTTCCACAGCTTCTTCTGCTCCTCGGGGCTCCCGGCGACACGGGCCGCCTCGACCTTCTCGTCGAAGGCGTCGTCCTTGAACCCGCCGGTGTTCAGGTCGCCGCCCGAGTGCAGGAACCGGTAAGGCAGCAGGTCGGGGGTGAGGAATCCGGCCATCGTCCAGCAGATCGCCCCGTACTTCTTGCCGAAGAACTGCGCCAGCCAGGCGGAACTCTCCAGCGCGTCCAGCTTCACGTCGAATCCGGCCGCCTTGAGCTGGGAGACGATGACGTCACTCGCCGCCCGGGCGTTGTTGCAGGTGTAGGTGAAGGAGGCCTTCTTCCCCGTCTCGCTCTCGTACGCCGCGATCAGCTCCTTGGCCCCCGCGAGGTCGTACTCCGGGACGGCCTCGGTGCCGTGGAAGGGGTTGCCCTCGGGGAAGAGGCTCACGGCCGGCTTGCCCAGTCCCTCGGTGGTCAGGTCGACGATCTCCTGGCGGTTGAGCGCCTTCGACACCGCCTGGCGGACCCGCTCGTCGTCGAAGGGGGGCCTGGTCACGTTGAGGATGATGCTGTCCTGGTCACCGCCGACGCCCTGGACGAAGTTGACCTGGGTGTTCGTCGTCGCCGTCTTCATCAGCGTCGAGGAGGTGGTCGCCATCAGGTCGATGTCCCCGGCCAGCAGTGCCTGGTAGGCACTCTGCGGGTCGGCGATGGTCTTGACCACGACCTTGTCCAGGTACGCCTGCTTGTCCTTGTTCCAGTACTCGGGGTTGCGGACCAGTTCCACCGGGCTGCCCGGCGACCACGACTGGAGCTTGTACGGCCCGGCCCCGGCGGCGTGCGCGGTGTAGTCGTCGCCGTGCTTCTTCAACGCCGTCGGAGAGGCCACGTACCCGGCGGTGCCGGAACCGTCGTAGGAGAACACGTACGGCAGGTTGCTGAAGGGCTTCTTCATCTTGATGACGACGGTGCTGTCGTCCTTCACCGCGACGGAGTCGACGGAGGACAGCAGCGCGGCGGCGGTCGAGCCCTCGGCCCTGTTGCGGTCGAGGTTGAACTTCACGGCCTCGGCGTCGAAAGGCGTGCCGTCGCTGAATTTGACGCCCGTGGGCAGCGTCATCTCCCAGCTCATCTTGTCGTCGCTCTCGACCAGGGACCTGGCCAGGTTCGGCTCCGGCCGGTCACCGATCTTCGGCACCGTCATCAGCGTGTCGTAGACCGCCGAGCCGATCAGCGCCATCGTGTTGGCGGAACCCTTGGAGGGGTCCAGCGTGGTCAGGTCGGCCCCGGCGGCGACGGTGAGGGTGCCCCCCGCCTTCGGGGCGGCGTCGGCGGCGGCTCCCGAAGGAGAGGCGGCGGTGCCGCTCTGCACCGTGCAGGCGGCCAGGGTGACCACGGTGACGGGCGCGATGAGCAGGGCGATCGCCCGGCTCACACGGCTACCCCTATATGGGACGCGCATTGCCTTGCCTTCTTTCTCAAAAGGGGAAGAGCGGTGGTCAGCGGACGGCAGGCTCGAACGGGTGGTGGCAGGCGACCTCGTGCCGCGGGGACAGTTCGTCCAGCGGGGGCGGGGTGGTCGTGCACACCGAGGTGACGGAGGGGCACAGCGCGGCGAAGCGGCAGCCCGGCAGGAGCCGGCCGTCCACGTCGTCGCTCCCGGTCCTGGTACGGATCCTGGGCGCGGGGTCGTCGTCCGGCTCCAGCGAGGGCACGGCGTCCTGGAGGGCGACCGAGTAGGGGTGGCGGGGACTGTTGGCGATGTCCGGTGCGGTGCCCCGCTCGACGACCCGCCCGGCGTACATCACGGCGGTCCGGTCGCACAGGGACGCGACCACGCCGAGGTCGTGGGAGATGAACAGCATGGCCAGGCCCTGCTCGGTGCGCAGTTCGGCCAGCAGTTCCAGGATCTGCGCCTGGATGGAGACGTCCAGCGCGGAGACCGGTTCGTCGCAGACGAGCACCTCGGGCCGCAGGATCGTGGCCCGCGCGATCGCGGCCCGCTGGCACTGGCCGCCGGAGACCTCGTTCGGGCGGCGGAGCGCCATCTGCTCGGTGACGCCGACCCGGTCGAGCTCGGCCAGCGCCCGTGTGCGCCGTTCCTGCCGCGTGCCCTGGCCGTGCACCCGCAGCGGCTCGGCGACCGAGTCGAGCAACGACCTCTTCGGGTTGAACGACGCGGCCGGGTTCTGGAAGATCGCCTGCACCGACGCCCGCAGCCGCCGCTCGTGGACGCCCACCGGCGTGCCGTGCAGTGTCAGCCGGCCGCTGCTCAGCGGTACCAGCCCGAGCATCGCCCGCGCCGTGGTGGACTTCCCGCAGCCGGACTCCCCGACCAGGCCGAGGATCTCTCCCCGATAGAGCCGCACCGAGACGTCCGAGACGGCTTCGGGTCCGTTGCCGTACCGCACGGAGCCGTTCTCCAACGTGAAGATCGGCTGCTTGCCTTCCGTCATCGGCTCGCCTTTCCCGGGTGCCAGCAGGCGTACTCGTGGCCGGGGACGTCGCCGAGCGCGAGCAACGGCGGCTGCTCGTCGCGGCAGCGTGCCGAGGCGTGCCCGCACCGGGGGCCGAAACGGCAGCCGGGGGGTGGGTTCAGCAGGTTGGGCGGCTGCCCGGGGATCGGCCGCGGCAGGGACTGCTCCGTCGCGCGGTGCCGCGGGATCGCGGCCATGAGCGAGCTGGTGTAGTGCATGCTCGGCCGGGCGAAGACGGCACCCACCGGCCCTCGCTCGGCGATCCTTCCGGCGTACATCACGGCGACCTGGTCGGTGTGGCGGCCGACGACGCCGAGGTCGTGGCTGACCATCACCAGCCCGATCCCGAAGCTCGCGCACAGCTCGTCGAACAGGTCGAGGATGCGGGCCTGCACGGTGACGTCCAGCGCGGTGGTCGGCTCGTCGGCGAACAGGAGCTTGGGGCGGCAGGCGACGGCCATCGCGATGGCCACCCGCTGGCGCATTCCGCCGGACAGCTCATGGGCGCGGGAGTGGACGCGCCGGGCGGCCTGCGGGATGCCCACGGTCTCCAGCAGCTCGACGGCCCGCGCCGCGGCCTGGCGGCGGGTCACCTCGGGGTCGCGGCGGACCGCCTCGGCGATCTGCTCGCCGATCGGCGTGATCGGGTGCAGCGCGCTCAGCGGATCCTGGAAGACCATCGCGACCTCGCGCCCCCACAGGGCACGGCGGCGGCGCTCCTTGAGATCCAGCACCGAGTGCCCGGCGATCACGACCTGGCCGCTGATCCGGGCCGTGCCCGCTCTGGTGAGTCCCATCGCGGTGCGGGCCAGCACGCTCTTGCCGGACCCGGACTCCCCGACGATGCCCAGGCGCTCGCCGTAGCCGAGTTCGAGGCTCACATGGTCGACCGCGCGGACCGTCCCGGCGCCGGTCGGGAACTCCACGACCAGGTCCCGGATGCTCAGCAGCGCGTCGCCGGCGCCCGGGGTCGCGGCAGGGGTGACATCGGAGGTCGTGTTGAGAGTCATCGCACACCTGCCGTCGCGGCGTCGGAACGGGACAGGAAACGGTCGGCGATCAGGTTCAGGCCCAGGATGGTGAGCAGCATGAACATCGAGGGCACCGCGACGAGGCGCGGATCCTCGCTGATGAAGATCCGGCCACTGTTGATCATGCTTCCCCAGGAGGGCTGCTCCGGCGGCACGCCCATCCCCAAAAAGCTCAGGCCCCCCTCGATGAGGATCGCAGAACCCACGCTGACCAGCGCGTACGCCATGACGGGCTGGAGGATGTTGGGCAGCACGTCACGCACCACGATCGACCACGTGCGGGTGCCGATCACCTGACTCGCCTCGACGTACTCCCGACCCGCCACCGACATCGTCTGCGCCTTGGCCAGCCGGACGAACACCGGCGTCATCGGCACCAGGATCGCGATCATCACGTTGCCGACCGAGGGCCCGAGGAACGAGGCCAGCGCCAGTGCCAGCACCAGCCCGGGGAAGGCGAGGATCACGTCCACCACGAAGGAGACGACCGCGTCCACCCAGCCCCTCAGGTAGCCCGCGAGCATGCCGAGCGGCACTCCGATGAGGGCGGCCGCGGCGACCGAGCCGAACCCGATCCCGAGCGAGATCCTCGCCCCGGACAGGGCTCGGGCGAGCAGGTCACGACCGTAGTTGTCGGTGCCGAGCCAGTGCTGGGCGGAAGGACCGCCGAGCCGTTCGGCCGACGACATCGTCTCGGTGTCGAGCTGGAGGAACAGCGGCAGGGCCAGCGCGGCGAGGGCGAGGAACCCGAGCCAGGTGAGCGACAGCGCGTCGGTCAGCCGCCAGGTGCGCAGCCGCCGTCGCCAAGTGCTCGCGGCGCCCACGGCGGGAAGAAGTCCTGTGCTCACGCGACCGGCACCTCCCGCGCGCGCCCGGCCTGACGGCCGGCCGTCCGCGTCTTTCGCAGCCGGGGGTCGATGAAGCCGTACAGCAGGTCCACGACCGCGTTGATCAGTACGAACGACGTGGCCGCCACCAGCACGACCCCCTGCACGGTGACGTAGTCGCGGGCACTGACCGACTGGGCCAGGATCGACCCCAGTCCGGGCAGGCTGAACAGGTTCTCGATGATCACACTCGACCCGATCAGCACGCCCGCCACCACTCCGATCGAGGTGGTGAGCCCGAGCAGGCTGGGCCGGAACGCGTGCCGCACGGCCATCCGCAGCGGCGAGATCCCCTTGGCACGTGCCACGTTCATGAACTCCTGTCCGTATGTCTCGACCAGGTCGGCCCGCAGCACCCGCTGGTAGAGCGCGGCCGGACCGGCGGCGAGCGCGAGGGCGGGCAGGAACAGCGAGCCGAGGTTCTGTCCCAGTCCGGCGCTGATCGGGACGAAGCCGTTGGCCGGGTACAGTCCGAGCTTGATCGCGAACACCCAGATCAGCACGAACGCGAGGACGAAGGAGGGCACCGAGACGGCCACGAACACCAGTGAGCTGATGCCGCGGTCCACCACGGTCCCCCGTTTGATCGCGGCGACCGCCGCGAGGGGCACGGCCGCCGCGAGCGCGATGATCTGGCTGAGGACGATGAGCTCGACGGTGACCGGCGCCCGCGCCAGGATGATGTCGGCGACCGGCTGCCGGTTGGCGTAGGAGCGGCCGAAGTCGCCCCGCAGGATGTCGCCCAGCCAGTTCACGTAGCGATCGGCGAGCGGCCGGTCCAGCCCGAGTTCCTGGCGCAGGGCCGCCACCGACTGGGGGGTGCCCGACTCGCCGAGGATCGCCCTGGCCGGGTCTCCTGGCAGCAGGTTGAGGCTCAGGAAGCACAGGGTCGACACCACGATCAGCACGACCGCCAGCCGGGCCAGCCGCAGCAGCACTCTCCGCGTCCTCATCGCGGGCCCAGGTGCACGCGGACCGTGTGGCGACCGGGGCCGAGCCGGACGTGCCCCGCCGGAGTCGGAGACGGGGTCGCGTCCCCGGCCTCCAGCGCGGCGCCGACCGGCGCGTGCACGGTCGCGTACGCGGCCCCCGGCACCTCCAGCTCGTGCTCGACGACCTCGCCCGACCATCTCCAGTGGCTGCGGATCGGACCGACCGGACTGTCGTAGCCGGCCCTGACCCAGTCGAGCTCGCGGGTGTAGCGGGCGCGCACGGCGACCTCGCCGGTCCAGGTGGTCTCGGTGGCGTCGATGCCCGCCACCCCCTCGAAGAGGTGACGGCCGACCGCACCGAGGGCGCAGTGGTTGAAGGAGTTCATCTCGGCGGTGGCCAGCGACCCGTCCGGTTCGATGCCGTCCCACTTCTCCCAGATCGTCGTCGCGCCCTGGCCGACCATGTAGAGCCAGCCGGGCATCTGGTCGCGGAGCAGCAGCCCGGTGGCGAAGTCGGCGTGCCCGTGGGCGCTCAGGACGGGGAGCACGTGCTCGACGCCGTGGATCCCCGCGGTCACGTGTCCGATCCGCTCGATGTTCTCGCGGAGCCGGTCCGCCGTCGCCCGCGCGGCCTCGCCTCGCACCAGGCCGTACCCGACGGCCTGGGCGTAGGCGGTCTGGGTCGCCTCCTTGATGTCGCCGTCGGGCAGCAGGAACGCCTCCAGGTACGCCTCGCGGATCCGCTCGGCCCTCGCCGCGAGCCGCGCCGCCTCGCCGTCCTCGCCCAGCCGGCGGGCGATCTCCGACAGCTGGACGAAGGAGCGGTAGCTGTGCGCGGTCCCGACGATCGGCCGGGGTGTGGTCGAGTACGCGCCGGTGTACTCGAACCCGGTGTGCCGCGGGAGCCCGTCGCGCTCCGGCAGGGAGAGCCAGTCCCCGAAGTCCGCGCCGGTCTGGTTCACCCGCAGGCCGTCGGGGTTGGCGCGGTCGACATGGCCGAGGAAGCGCGTCATGGGCTCGAACAGGCGCCGCGCGGTCTCCAGCTCGCCGTAGCGCTGGACGAGCAGGTGCACCAGCCGGACGAAACCGTCGGACCAGCCTGGTGCCCCCGGTCTCAGCGTGCTCGGCGGCACGGCCGGGGCGTAGTTGCGGATGATCCCCTCGGCGTCCTGGGTGTCGGCCGCGTCCTGCGCGAACTTGGCCACGAACGCGGAGACGTCGAAGTGGTAGGCGGCGGTAGGGGCGATCACTCCCGCGTCGCCCAGCCAGCCGTGCCGTTCGTCCCGCTGCGGGCAGTCGGTCACCGCCTCCAGGAAGTTGTCCCGTACGGTCCACTCCACGTTGCTCGCCAGCCGGGTCAGCCGGTCGTCGGAGCACTCGAACCAGCCCGTCCTGCTGGGCAGCCCGGTGACGGAGCACGCCTCGATCGAGGTCTCCGGCAACACGTCGTAGGCGCCGTACGGCGTCGTACCCGGTAGCCCCCACACCTCGGCGTAGCGGAAGCCGTGCATCGTGAACGAGGTCTCCAGGCGGTGCGGCCCCGGGTCGGGAACGGTGTAGTGGTCCTCCTGGAAGGCGCCGCGCAGGT
The DNA here is from genome assembly GCF_040649155.1 of Streptosporangium sp. NPDC049046. Lineage (NCBI taxonomy): Bacteria > Bacillati > Actinomycetota > Actinomycetes > Streptosporangiales > Streptosporangiaceae > Streptosporangium > Streptosporangium sp. NPDC049046. The sequence goes on from NZ_JBEZEZ010000032.1 coordinate 79,227, forward strand.
TGTCGCGGTAGACCAGCCGGTCGGGCGTGAGAATCTCGCCGTGCCGCACGATCAGTTCGACGGAGGGCGCGCAGGGCGTGGTGAGCCTGGTCCAGCCGACCAGGTTCTGCCCGAAGTCGAAGACGGCCGGGCCGCGCGCGTGCGTGTGGACCAGCTTGCCGGGGTGCGTCCGGTAACCGGTGATCGAGTCGTGCGGCTGCGGCAGGACCAGCTCGGGCGCTGCGGTGAAGGGCAGTGCCGGAGCCCACCCGCTGTCGTCGAACCCGTTCAGGTGCCAGCCCTCGGGCTCCTGGCGCAGGTCCTGGATCTCGCCGCGCAGCAGGTCGGAGGCGAGGAGCGCGCCGTGGCCGGTACGCCACTCCTCGTCGGTGCCCACGACGGGGACGCCGTCGACCTCCAGTTGCGCCAGGAAGGCCGGGCGGTCGCCGTAGTAGCCGGGCTCGCGGAGCAGGCCGAGGCGTCCCGCGTACCAGCCCTTGGCCAGGACGGCGGTGAGGGTGTTGCGGCCGCGCCGCAGCGCCGCCGTGCCGTCGAAGGTCTGGTGGTGGACGCGGACGGCGTAGTCGGTCCAGCCTGGCCGGTACAGCTCGCCGGAGGTCAGCTCGACCCCGTTGAGCCAGAGGCGGTAGAGGCCGAGCGCGCTCGCGTACACCCGGACCGAGCCCATGTCCTCGACGTCGAACTCGCGTCGCAGGTAAGGGCAGGGGTCCCAGCTCTCGCGCGGGAACGCCACCGGCTCGGCGCGGATCCATCCGGCCCGCCAGTCGGCGGCGGAGGTGAGCCCGACCTCCCATGAGGCGATGTCGCCGGTCAGGCGCAGGCCGGAACGATCCAGGGCGGTGACCGTCCAGTACAACCTCTGGCGCGAGGTGGGTTCCGGGCCGCCGTAGCCGACCCAGGGGCGCTCGCCACCGCCCGACCACAGCAGCGGGCCGTCCCTCAACGCGCGCTCCGAGGCGGCGACGGACACCTCGAAGAACGTGCCGGGATCGATCCGGGCGTCGGGCGAGACCGACCAGGACAGGCGTGGCGGCGTGCCCGGCATGCCCAACGGGTCGACGCGCCCCCCGGTGCGCGGCGAACTCAACGCCGGGCTTGTCTGCTGCCTCATCATCGCGAACTGCCCTTCTGGTTTACGGCCCTCCGGAACGCGCCTTTGTAACGCACTGTTCACACGAGCGGAATCGTGCGCTACCTCGCCCCGAACTGTCAAGGATGAGAACCGAAGTTCATATATGTGAACTAGCCGAACACGTTTGATCCACTAAGAAGATATTTGATAGCTAGTTTCACATATGCCCGATTTGTCAAGTAATCGGACCGTAGGGGGCTTTGTGGTTCACACTTGTGAACGTAGGTCCACAGCCTTGACTCGATGCCACACCGTACGGCAGCATCGCGCGGGTCCCTTCGATGAGGGACGTCTCACCGTCCGGAGAGGAAACGGCCCATGCGGACCACGGTGAACCCCGCCTCCCACGGACTCGCCCCGTCGAGCCTGGCCACCCTCGACGAGCGACAGCGCGAGTACGTCGACAACGGCCTTCTCCCCGGCTGGCAACTCCTGGTGAGTCGGCACGGGCAGATCGTCCACCACCGCTCCTACGGCATGGACGACCGTGACGACACGCTCTTCCGGATCTACTCGATGACCAAACCCGTCACCTCGGTCGCCGCGATGATCCTCCACGAGGAGGGCCGATTCGACCTGACCGACCCGCTGGAACGCCACCTACCGGCCTTCCGCGATATGAGGATCTTCACCGGCGGCGACGCGGACGCCCCGGTGACCGAGCCGACGCGGGGCCCCATCCGGGTTCGCCACCTGCTCCAGCACACCTCGGGCCTGCCCTACGGTGCCTTCCTGGACCACCCGCTGGACGAGATGTACCGCGCCCGGGGCCTCGGCTCACCACAGCCCCCGGGCCGCGATCTGGCTGAGCTCACCGACGCCTGGGCCGGGCTTCCGCTGCTGTTCGAACCCGGCAGCCGCTGGAACTACGGCGTCTCCACCGACGTTCTCGGCCGCCTGATCGAGGTCGTCTCCGGACAGAGCCTGGACGCCTTCCTCACCGAACGCGTCTTCGCGCCACTGGGAATGACCGACACCACTTTCACCCCGACCCCGGCACAGCGCGCCCGTCTAGCCCGCGTGTACGCCCCCGGCGAGGGCGGCGGCCTGGTCGAACGTGCCGAGGACGCCGAGGACGCCGAGGACACGGTGCTGGAGAGCTCAGGTTTCCTGTGCGGCGGCGGCGGGCTGCTGTCGACCATGGCCGACTACCACCGCTTCACCCAGATGCTGCTGGGCGGCGGCGCCCTCGACGGCGTCCGCCTCCTGGAGCGCCACACGGTGAACCTCATGACCGCCAACCACCTGCCCGGCGGCGTCGATCTCGCCCAGGCCGCCGTGACGATCCCCGAACCCGGTCGCTACGACGGCCTCGGCTTCGGCCTGGGCTTCTCCACCGACCTGGATCCGACCTTCCGTGGCGTCACCTGCGCCCCCGGCCAGTACGGCTGGTCCGGCGCGGCCGGGACGACCTTCCTCGTCGACCCCCACCACCACCTCACCGCCGTCTTCCTGACCCAGGTCCTCCCCTCCCCCCACACCGCCGCCGTCCGAACCCTTCTCGGCCGTCTCCCGCACACCGGACTGCGGGACTGACCACTGACACCGCCGCCCCCGAACGGCGGGTTCACGGTCACGTCCGGCCGAGGGACGCGCCACCTCGGCCCCGGGCGAAGCCGGTCAGGTGTGATCAGGGCCGCGACGCCGGACCGTCACCCACCGACCGGGGGCAAGCCCACCCGGTCCGGGAACCACCGGTCGATCACGAGCCGACCACCGCGGCCCGCTCCCGCGTGACACGGCGGCGCCGAACCGGCAGCCCGAGCGTCGGGTTCGCGACGCCCCAGGCAGCGCCCCTGCAGACCAGCTCCTTGTAGACGGCCGCGAACCGTCCGGTCAGGACCGCCCGCACCGCACGGTCGTCGGCGGTGACGTACTGGATCAGCCCCTCCCCGCGACCCAGTGAGACGCACTGATTGATGTAGCGGATCGGCGTGTTCGGGAGTCTCCCGCCGGTCAGGCGCGCCGCGATCGCGTCGGCGGCCTGCCACGCGGTCGGCCCTCCCGAGGCGCACGACATCCGCAGCGGCTTGCCGCCTGGGCCCGCCACCATCGCCGCGTCGCCGACGGCGTACACCTCCGGGTGCGAGACCGAGCGCATGGTCTCGTCGACCACGATCTGGCCGGTGCCGGTGACCTTCAGGCCGGTCGCCGCCGCGATCGGGTGGACGGCGAAGCCGGTGGTCCACACGGTGACCGCGGCCGGGATGCCCCTGCCGTCGGCGGTGGTGACGCGCTCGGCCTCGACCCCGGTGACGACGGCGTGCTCGTGCACGGTGATCTTGAGCTTGCCGAAGACCTTCCGCAGATGCTCGCGGCCCCTGGACGAGAAGTGGCCACCGAGGTCGCCGCGGACGGCGAGCGCGACGTCGAGGTCCGGGCGCGCCTCGGCGATCTCGGCCGCGGCCTCCAGGCCGGTGAGACCTCCGCCGACGACGACCACGCTCTGTCCGGCGCCCAGGCGTGCCAGGCGCTCACGCAGCCGGAGTGCTCCGGGCCGGCCGGCGATCTCGTAGGCGTGCTCGGCGCTCCCGGGGACGCCCTGGGAGTTCCAGCCGCTGCCCAGGGCGTAGACGAGCGTGTCGTAGGCGAGTTCTTCCGCGCCGTTCGCGTCGACGACGGCGACGGTCCTGCCGTCGACGTCGACGCCGGTGACCTTCGCGATCCGCAGTTCGACGCCGGTGCCCGCGAACATCTCACTGAACGGCCGGGGCCTGAGATCCTGGCCGACCGCCAGCTGGTGCATACGGACGCGTTCCACGAAGTCGGGCTCGGCGTTGACGAGGGTGATCGCGACGTCCTCACGGCGGAGCCGCCTGGCGAGGCGACCGGCGGCGATGGCTCCGGCATATCCGGCTCCAAGAACGATGATGCGGTGCTGCATTCCCTTGCTCCTGTCTCGCGCGGGTTTGCCCTTTGAACCGGGCGGCCCGCCGTTTCCTGACAGGAACGCGATGTGAAGCACCTCACACAGTGATCGGAAGTGATCAGGAGGCGCCGAACAGAGGCTCCCCATGATCGGTGGCCGCCCAGCGCGCGGTCGCGCGGTCGAGCTTGTCGGGATTGACCTGGTGACGGAACGCGGCGATGCCCTCGGCGGTGACCTCCAGGCACATGACACCGACGACCCGGCCGTCCATGACGGCCACGACGGCGGGGTCACCGTTGGCGGTCCAGGCGTAGACCTCGGGCACACCGCCGACCACGGCGCGTACGCCCTTGCCGAACGCGAACAGGCCCCGCAGGAACTTCGCGACCGCGACGGAGCCCTCGAACGCCGTGGCGCGGGCCGGAACCTTTCCTCCACCGTCTCCGATCGAGACGACGTCCTCGGTGAGCAGCCGCACGAGCGATTCGACCTGGCCGCCGGCCGCGGCCGCCAGGAACTCCTCGACGATCCGCCGGGTCGCGGCCTCGTCGACCTCGGTTCGGGCTTTGCCGTCCGCGACGCGCTTCCTGGCCCGGTGGAAGATCTGCTGGCTGGCCCCCTCGGTGATGTCGAGGATCTCGGCGATCTCCCGGTGCGAGTAGCCGAAGGCCTCCCGCAGCACGTACACCGCCCGCTCGTTGGGGTGGAGGCGCTCCATGAGGGTGAGGACCGCGTACGAAACCGATTCGCGCTGCTCGGCGGTCTCGGCCGGGCCGAGCATCGGGTCTCCGGCGAGCAGCGGTTCGGGAAGCCACTGGCCCACGTAGGTCTCGCGGCGCGCCCGCGCGGAGGCGAGCTGGTTGAGGCACAGGTTGGTGAGGACCTTCGTCAGCCAGGCCTCGGGGACCTCGATGCGGCCGACGTCGGCGGCCTGCCAGCGCAGGAACGTCTCCTGCACGGCGTCCTCGGCCTCCCCGCCGGAGCCGAGGAGGCGATAGGCGATGGCCTCCAGGCGCGGTCTGGAGGCCTCGAACCGGCCGACGTCGTTCGCGGTCAACGGCATGGCCCGATCCTAGGTCGCGCGGCGCGAATCGGCCGCCACGGCAGGAATCGAGGTAGCCCTGTCCCGACGCGAGCCGCGCCACGCAAAAGAGGTTCGATGATCGCCGCACGCGATCCGTGAGCGCCGGACCCGCGCCGGAGGACTACGGCGCGGGTCCGGCATACCGCGGTGCGGCGCCGGCGGGTTCACGAGATGATCGGGTCGCGACGGCTCAACCCGCGTCCCGGGAACGGAGGATGATCGCTTCGCGGGGACAGCAGTCCGCCACCTCCTCGGCCAGCGAGATGTCGTCCGGGTCGGTGAGTTCGCCCTCGCGCGCGACGGCGATCCGATCCGCGCCGAGCGTGAACAACCCGGGGGCCGTCGCGGAACAGAGCCCGGTGCCGAAACACAGGGCTCGGTCCACCTCCAGACGCCGGCCCGTCACAGGACGACGGGCAGAGCACGGTAGTCGTTCAACGCCCACACCTCGTGACGCCGTATCTCCTCCCGGGGGCAGGCGAGCCGCAGATCCGGGAACCGCTCGACGAGAGTGGCGAGAGCCATCTCGCTGATCAATCGCGCGGCGGCCGCCCCGAGGCAGTTGTGGATACCGTGCCCGAGTCCCAGGTGACGCGCCCCGCTGCGGGTGAGGTCGAGGCGATGCGGATCGTCGAAGACCTCCGGGTCACGGTTGGCCGACGCGATCATGACCATCACCGGCTCACCGGCCGCGATCTCCACGTCCCTCACCTTGATCGCCTCGGTGGGGAACCGCCAGGGCACGGAGGCGACCGGCGACTCGTAGCGCAGCAGCTCCTCGATGCCCGACCGGCCCAGAACGCCTGGATCCCCGGTGACCAGCGCGCGCTGGTCGGGGTGGTCCAGCAGCGCCAGCATCGCGTTGCCGATGAACATCTTGGTCGTCCCGACCCCCGCGATGATCATGATGATCACCATCGCCACCAGCTCGTCCTCGGTGATCCGCCCCTCCTCGTCCGCCGCGCGGATGAAGGCGGAGGTGAGGTCGTCACCCGGTTCGGCCCGCTTCCTGGCGACGAGCTCGCGGCCCCGTTCGCAGAAACGCTCCCGCGCCCCCGGAATCAGCGGATGTTCGGCCGGGTCGGTGGAGATGAGCAGGTCCACGTCCCGGGCGAGATCCTCCCGCCCCTCCAGGGTGAACCCGAGGCGCGTCGCGATCACAGAAGGTGGAATCGGCGCCGCGAACTCCGACACCAGATCCCGTTCCTGCCCCGGTTCCCAATCTTTTATGGTCAGGTCGATAACGCGCCGGATATCCTCCCGCCATTTTTCGACGGCTCGCGGAGTGAACGCGCTCATGGCGCACCGCCGGACCCGGGTGTGCTGCGGTGGATCGAGTCCCGGAATGGTCTGCGCCAGTATGCTCTCTCCACCGATGGACAATCCCGCCGCGTGGAATTCGGCGCTCCCGCGCCACTCGGCGGTGCTGAACCGCGTGTCGGCGAGGATGGCCTGAGCGTCGTCGTATCTGGTCACCACCCACATGGGGACGTCGCCGAGTGGGAAGACGTATCGATGAACAGGCGAGTTGACCCGCAACCAGTCAAGCGCCGTATAGGGGTCACGAAAATAGTCGGAGCCGAAAAGCTCGAACGGAACGACCGTATCAGCCATGCCAGGATTCCTCCCGCTGCCTATATCGCCCGCATCGTACGTCTCATATCCACCGCGGGAAATAGGCGGCCTGCAACGGAGCCACCACACAAAAGGCGAACGCCGGTCACCGGAAGAACCCTGCGAGCAAAGGCACGGCTCACTCGGCCTCGGGGCATTCGACCCGGGCTGTGAGCGGAAGGGCCCGGGGGTCGTCCCGCCGGGTAAACGAGAACGGGACCTGCGGGAAGCCGCCCCTGAAGGCGGACCCGCAGGTCCCGGTCACACGTGGAGCTATGGGGATTCGAACCCCAGACCTCCTCCATGCCATGGAGGCGCGCTACCAGCTGCGCCATAGCCCCTTGCGATGCAGATGAAATCCTAGCCGATTCGGGACAGTCCTCGCGCCCTCATTCCGGTCGCGAGCGCGACGGCCGCGGAGCCCGCGGCGCTCGCGGTGATGATGCCGAAGGAGATCACGTACGCGTCGCGGGAGGGGACGGAGGTTCCCGCGATGGTGATCGAGGTGAGGAGCGCGGAGGTCGCGGCGCCGGAGAGGCTGCCGCCGATGGAGCGGACCAGGGAGTTGATGCCGCTCGCGATACCGCTCTGGTCCCTGGACACGTGCTGCACGGCGAGGGCCCCCAGCGCGGCGTAGCCGATGCCGAACCCCAGGCCCTGTACGGCGTTGGAGCCGACCAGATGGAGCACCGAGTCGTTGAAAAGGGTGAACCAGCCGAATCCGGTGGCGCACAGGCCCGCGCCGAGGGCGAGGGAGTAGGCGGGACCGAGCCGGGCGGAGAGACGGCCCGCCGTGAAGGAGGCGAGCAGCATCGTCACGGTGCTGGGCAGGGCGTAGACGCCGACGTCGAGGACCGACCCGCCGAAGCCGTACCCGGCGGACGAGGGTGTCTGGATGAATCCTGAGACCAGGGTGAAGGAGCCGAACATGGCGAAACCCAGGAGCATCGACGCCACGTTGGCCGGCAGGGACCGACGCCCGACGAGCAGGTGGAGCCGTACCATCGGCGCCCGGAGCCGCAGCTGGCTGAAGACCCAGACGGCACAGAATCCGCCCGCGCCCGCGAACAGCCACAGGACGACTCCCGAACTCCAGCCCCAGTCGTTGCCCTTGGAGATCGCCAGCAGCAGGCAGACCAGCCAGGCCGACAGCAGTACCGCGCCGATGAGGTCGGGACGGCCCCCGGCGCCGGCTCCGTCGCCGGGAGCGCTCAGCACGATGAGAACGATCGCGAGCGCGCTGAGCCCAGCCGTGATCCAGAAGACCGGGTGGTGATCGGGGGTGCGGTCGGCGATCAGGCCGGTGACGATCATGCCGAGGCTGCCGCCGACACCCATGGTGGCGCTCACCACCCCGATCGCCGTCATGACCCTGCCGGGCGGGAAGGTGTCCCTGATCATGCCGATGGCCAGCGGGATCAGTGCCGCCGAGGCGCCCTGCAGAGCCCGCCCGGCGATCAGCACGGGGAGAGAACCGGACAGGGCGCAGACCAGCGAGCCCAGTACGAGCAGGCCGACGGTGAACAGGATCATCCGCTTCTTGCCGTACATGTCCCCGAGGCGCGAAAGCAGCGGCGTGGCCACCGCCGCGGCGAGCAGCGAGGCGGTGAAGACCCAGGTGACCTCGGCCACCGACGCGCCGAAGGTGACCATGAGCCTGGGCAGCAGCGGAATGACCACGGTCTGCTGCACGGACACGACCATTCCGGCGGTGGAGAGCGCCACCAGGGTCAGCCAGAGATGTCTGCCCTGCCGTGTGGTGCCAGGTTCGGCGAGGGTCGTTCCCGTCACTGCCCGCTCCTCCGCTGTCGACTGCCGCCTTCGCATGGTAGAGGGCGACGGTAAACAACTGTTTACCGGGTGGCGGCCGGCCGAACCCCCTCGGCCTTTCCGCCGGGACGCGTGACGCGCGTCGAGTCCGCGATCGGCCTCATCTCGTCATGCCGATGTTCATGCCGATGCGGCTCGCGCCGCCCCCGAAGGGGCGCGAGCCGCATCGGCGCGGTCGATCAGCGCGCGAGGGACCGCTCGTCCTCCAGATATCCAGGGCGACCGGCGTGCCAGCCGGTCACGAACTGGACGGCGACCACCGCGAACAGCAGCAGGAACGGCAGCGTCCAGCCGCCGGTCGATTCGTGCATGACGCCGACGACCAGGGGCCCGGCACCCGCGATGAGGTATCCGACACTCTGCCCGAAGGCCGACAGCGCGGCCGTCGCCTCGGGGGTGCGGGTGCGCATGGCGAGCATCGTGAGCGCGAGGGGGAACGACCCCATGCCGACGCCCACCAGGCTCGCGAAGACCCAGGCCAGGCCGGAGGGACCGAGCCAGAGTCCGAGGAATCCGACCGTGTAGAAGACGACGAAGGCGGCAACCACGGGCCTCTGGTCGGGGAACCGCGACGCGATCGAGGGCACCAGGAGCGAGACCGGGATACCGATCGCGGTGAAGACGCCCAGCACCAGGCCCGCCTGCGCGGTGGTGTAGCCGCCGTCGGTCAGGATCTTCGGCAGGAAGCCGAACATGATGTAGGCGACCATGCTCTGGGTGCCGAAATAGGCGGCGACCGCCCAGGCCAGCCTGCTACGAAGCAGGGCACGGGCCCCCGTGCCCCCGCTCGTGCCGCGCCGCTCCGGCTCACTGCGCGAGAGCGCAAGCCACGGAATGGCGGCGACGGCCGCGAGCGCCCCCCACACCCCCAGGGCAACATGCCAGTTGCCGTCGGTGGCCCGCTGGATGGGCACGGTCGCGGCGGCCGCGAGCATCGTGCCCACCGCGAGGGCGGTGGTGTAGACGGTGGTCATGGTCCCGGCCCGGCCGGGGAAGTGACGCTTGATCAGGCTGGGGATGAGCACGTTGCCCACCGCGCCGCCCGACAGCGCCAGGGCACTGCTGTAGAGGAACACCTCGGCCGAGCCCACCATCGAGCGGATGAGCAGGCCCGCACCGAGGACGACGAGGGCGAGGAGCAGAAGGCGGTGCTCTCCGACCCTCACCGCGAGGGTCGGCGTCACCGCGCCGACCGAGGCGAAGATGAGCACCGGGAGCGTGGTGAGCAGCCCGGCTCCGACGGCGGTCATGCCGAGGCCGGAGGTTATCTGGTCGAGGACCGGTCCGACGCTCGTGACGGCGGTACGCAGGTTCAGTGCCGCGAGGACGATTCCCAGTACGAGCAACCAGGCGAGAGAGCCCGTGGTTCCATCGGTGCGGCCCCTGGTCTGATGGGTGAGCACGCTCATGCTGGTTTCAGTCCTCCTCAGTGGTTTCATCCAATCGTAGGATGATTGGCTGACCCCGACTGTAACAGGAGTGAAACCTCAGTTTGTTCCTGACCTGGCGCGTCGAATCCGAACAGGACGAATCACTGACAACGTGAAAGCCGGGCCACGATCCTCTTTACAGATCGTGGCCCGGCTTTCTCACGCACCGGCGCGACTCCCCCGCCTCCGGATGCCCGGAATCCCGGACGGTTCGAGCAGCGGACGCCTGGGGCGTCACCGAGCGCGCCTTGGGATCGGACGCGCGGCCCGGGACCGACCGCACCGGACGCCCACCCCGGACGAGAGTCCCCCCAGGTCCGGACGGCGGTTTCCGGGCACGCGGCCCCGGTCGGCGAGCGTCAGATGCGCGGCCCCGGGGTGAGCGGCGGCTCCTCGCCCGGCCTGCGCCCCGCCGGGGGCAGCGGCTCACCACCGGGCGGAGGAAGGTCCGGGTCCGCCGGGTAGGGCTGGCCCACCGTACGCGGCGGCATCGGCTCGCCGAACCCGTGACCGCCCCCCGTACCGGTGCCGCGATGCTCCCCCAGGCCCTGGTCGCTCAGAGGCCGGTCGGTGACCCCACCGGTGCCGGCGACATCGCCGCCGCGCTCGTGCGGGCCGGGAACGTCGCCGCGCCACGCGCCGGTCTCGTCGCCGCGCGACTCGACGAAGGCCTTGAAACGCTCCAGGTCGCCACGGACGCGCAGCCGGACGAGCTGCAGCCAGTCACCGACGGTCTCGACGAACCCCTCGGGGTCGTACTCCATCTGCAACGTGACCCGGGTGCTGTCGGGGCCGAGATGGTGGAAGGTCACCACGCCCGCCTGGTGCGGCTTGTCCAGTGACTTCCAGGCCACCCGCTCGTCGGGGTGCTGCTCGGTGATCTCCGCCTCGAACTCCCGGCGGACCCCGGCGATCTCGACGACCCACGCCGTACGCGTGTCGCTCAGCTGCTTGATCGACTCGACGCCTTCCATGAACTCGGGAAAGCTCTCGAACTGGGTCCACTGGTTGTACGCGGTCCGGATCGGAACGTTGACGTCCACTGACTGTTCAATCGAGCTCATGACCGTGCCTCCCTTGTGGTTTGGTCGGTTCGGGAACCAGACCTGCCCGGTGAGGCACGGGCCTAACTAGCGGCGCCGCAAAAGCCAGTAAAGGCCCAGGACGGGAAGCACAAACGGGATGAAAAGATATCCGCTCCCGTAACCCGACCAGACCGTGGCACGCGGGAAGGCCTCGGGGTCGACCATGCTGAGCGTTCCCACGATGAGCACCCCGGCCAGCTCGACACCGCAGGCGACGAGCGCCAGGGTCCTGTTCCCCCTGGCCAGCGCCACGGTAAGCACGACGTAGACGGCCGCGGCGAACGCCGACAGCACGTAGGCCAGCGGAGCCTCCTGGAACCGGGTGGCGATCTGCACGGCGGCACGCGCCCCCGCGGCGAGGGCGAACACCCCGTAGACCGCCACCAGCGCGCGCCCCGGCCCGCTGCCGATCGCCGGTTCGCTCACGGCAGCCCCTGCCAGACCTGGAGCATCCGCCCGACCATGCCGGGAATCGCGAAACCCGCCACCGCGATCACCGCGGGCCCCCAGCGCGACCGCTCACCGATCCCCCAGAACGCCGCCACCGGCGGGATCACCAGGCTGCCCGCCAGATAGCCGATGAGCGTGGCCGTCTCCGCGGGCCCCTCACCCCGCACCAGCGCGGCGATCACGAACCCGGCCTGGACGAGCAGGCCGATCTCCAGCACTCCGAGCACGACGAGGAGCGGTCTGCTCATCGCCCTGTTCCTCGCCGTACTCACCAGCGCGAAGATCCCGACCAACAGCGACAGCAGGATGAGGCCGGTCGCGAGCGGGCCGATCATCGAGACCTCAGGGGATCGAAAAGCATGGGCAGCAGGGTACTGCCCGGCCCCCTCGCCCTCCGCTCCGCGCCACGTACTCTGGGTCCGTGGAGAGGATCCTGGTCAGCGCCTGCCTGATGGGACGGAAGGTCCGCTACGACGGGGCCGCCAAGACGAGCGGCGACGCCCTGCTGGCCACGTGGCGGCGACAGGGGCGGCTCGTCCCGTTCTGCCCCGAGGTCGAGGGCGGTCTGCCCGTTCCGCGCCCGGCCGCGGAGATCGAGGACGGCGCCGGGGGCGAGGCGGTGCTGTCCGGGGCGGCCCGGGTGCTGACCGCCGAGGGTGCCGACGTCACGGAGTCCTTTCTCTCCGGCGCACGGGCGGCGCTCGCCGCCGCGCGGACCCACGGTGTGCGGGTGGCGATTCTGAAGGAGGGCAGTCCCTCCTGCGGCAGCCTGGTCATCTACGACGGCGCCTTCGGGGGCGGGCGCGTGCCAGGCCACGGGGTGACCACCGCCCTGCTCGAACAGCACGGCATCGCGGTCTTTTCCGAGGAGCGCGTCGCCGAGGCCGCCGCGCGACTGCGCGAACTCGGCGACCGGCACCCCGGACCCGCCTGAGGGCCGGCCCTCGCTCGCCCCGGCGTCCATCAGGGGCGGCCTAGTACTCCCACAGGTCGGTGCGGCCCTCCGCTCCGATGCAGAAGACCGCGGAACCGTGCTCTCCCTGGACGAGGTCGACCCTGATCCAGCCGGTGGCCGAGGCGACCTTGGCCTCGTAGCCCGCGTTGGGCGCGGCGGCGATCAGACGGCACACGCCGTTCTCGATGGCGAACGAGACCGAACCACCCTTGACGTTCACCACGCGCAGGTTCTCGGTGGAGATCGATCGCGTCCTGGTGGCCGTCGCCCTGGGCGTGGCGGGCGACGAGGTGGCCGCCTGGGTTCCGCGCGGCCTGGAAGGCGTGGACGACGGCCCGGAACGGGAGGAGTCGCCCTCCCGTGTGCGGGCCGGCGCCGCGGCGGTCCTCGACGGAGAAGGGGCGGAACTCGGCCTGGCGGTGTCGCGTGCGGGCGCGGTGGAGCGGGGCGCCGGGGTCCGGTCCGGCCCGGAGGAAGGCGCGGAGGAGGCCGCTGTCGGCGTGCCGAGTACCTGCGGTCCCGTGGGCGCTCCCCGGGGGAGTCGCGGGTCTCCCGTACGTCCGATGGCGGCGTTGATGGGTTCGATGCTCGCGTCCTCGAAGACCTCGCTGCGGAGCACGTCGCGGACGCCGAACCAGGCGACCGAGATCGCCAGGACGGTGGCCCCGCACCACACCGCTATGAACCCCAGCGTCTGCCGCATATCGTGAATTATTACGTCATATGTCCCACTGTTCACTACCGTTACATGGCATGGCGACGGTGCTAGTGGTCGAAGACGATGAATACGTACGATCCGCGATCATCCAGGAACTCAGCAGGCGCCAGCACGCCGTACGCAGCGCGGGGCGTGCGCTCGACGCGCTGCGAGAGATCACCCAGAACCCCCCGGACGCGGTGGTTCTCGACCTCGGGCTGCCCGACCTGGACGGGGCGGAGGCGCTCAAGATGGTCCGCAGCGTCTCCAGCGTCCCGGTCATCGTGGCCACGGCCAGGGACAACGAGGCGGAGATCGTCCGTCTCCTCCAGGCGGGGGCCGACGACTACCTGGTCAAACCGTTCTCCGGCGACCACCTGAACGCCCGCCTGGACGCCGTGCTGCGCCGGGCGCGGAGCGCGACCCCACCCCCGGTCCTGTGCGTCGGCGCCCTGTCGGTGGACCTCAACCGGCGCGAGGCCCACCTGGACGGTGCCCCGCTCACCCTCACCAGGCGCGAGTTCGACCTCCTCGCCTATCTCGCCACCCGCGCCGACCGGGTGGTCTCCCGCAAGGAACTGCTCACCGAGGTCTGGCAACAGTCCTACGGGGACGACCAGACGATCGACGTCCACCTGTCATGGCTGCGGCGCAAGCTCGGCGAGAGCGCGTCCTCCCCCCGCTACCTGCACACCGTACGCGGCGTGGGGGTCATGCTGATCACACCGCCGTGAGGCGGACCCTCGCCCTGCTCACCGTCGCGGGAACCTCGATGGTCGCCCTCGCCTTCCTGATCCCGCTCGGACTCATCGTCAGGGAGATCGCCCACGGCCGGGCCATGGCCGAGGCGGAGCGGCAGGCCTCGGCGCTGGTCCCCGTGCTCGCCATCACCGTCGATCCCGACCGGCTCACCCACGCGCTGCTCAGCACCGGCGCACGGGACCGCATCGGGGTCCACCTGGCCGGCGGCGGCTCGGCCGGTACCGTGAGGGCCCCCGCGGAGACCGTGGCCGCGGCCTCCCGCCTGACCCGGGCCATCACCGCCGAGATGGACACCGGCTACCTCCTGCTGCGCCCTGTCGCCCTGGACGGTGACAGGACCGTGGTCATCGAGATCTTCATCCCGCCGGCCGACCTCACCCGAGGCGTCGCCTCGTCGTGGGCGGTGCTGAGCGGGGTGGCCGCGGTGCTCGTCGCCGGATCGCTCCTGGTCGGCGACCGGCTGGGCGTACGCGTGGTGCGCTCGGCCCGGCGGCTGGGACGGGCGGCGAGCGCCCTGGGCGCCGGGGACCTCAGCGTCCGCATCGAGCCCGAGGGGCCGCCCGAGCTCGTCGCGGCCGGCGAGGCGTTCAACAGCATGGCCGACCGCGTGACCCAGCTGCTGGCCGCGGAAAGGGAGATGGCCGCGGACCTGTCGCACCGCCTGCGCACCCCCCTCACCGCGCTCCGGCTCAGCCTGGACCACCTGGGACCCGAGGCCGAGCAGAGCAGGAGCGCGCTGAGCCGCCTGGAGGCCGAGGTGGATCAGATCATCGCGGCGGCGAGGCAGCCCTCCCGCGCGCCGGAGCTCGTCCACTGTGACGCCGCCGAGGTGCTGCGCGAACGGCTCGCCTTCTGGTCGGCGCTCGCCGAGGACCAGAGGCGCCCATGGGAGCTGATCGGCGCCTCGGCGCCCGCACGGGTGCCGGTCGCGGCAGGAGAGCTCAGCGCCGTGGTGGACGCCCTGCTCGGCAACGTCTTCCGGCACACCCCCGAGGGCACGGCGTTCACGGTGACCCTGCACCAGGGCTCGGGCACCGTCGGCGTGCTGATCGCCGACGCCGGTCCCGGCATCGGCGACCCCGAGGCGGCGCTGCGACGTGGGACCAGCGGGGCGGGATCCACCGGGCTCGGCCTGGACATCGCCCGCAGGCTCGCCGAGTCCTCCGGCGGCACCCTGCGAATCGACGCGTCCTCACTCGGCGGCGCCAGAGTCCAGCTCTGGTTCCGCACCGAACCGCACGACCGTCCCCCCCGTACCGCCCGGCGTCTGGTCGGCGGCCGCTGGTCCCGCAGGGACGCGAGGCGCTGAGCGGCGCGGCGGAACGTCGAGGACCGCGCCGGAGTGCGCCGGAGTGCGCCACGGCCGATACCGGGCCGGCTCACGACGTGCTTCTCCGGACGTCGGCCAGAGTACGCGTAGGCGAACGGCCGGCTCTCGACCGGATCACCCGAAGCGCGAAGCGTTGCCCGGACCACGCGTGAGCGGACATTGGTTAGATCACGCGTAAGCGCACCTTAAGCAATGCTCAAACGGGCTGTTTCCCCATTCCGGCTGCTCGATCATGAAGGGGAACGCGGACGTCACCCCGCGTCCATGGTTTCCGGCTCGCCCCGCCGCGCCGGTCTCGCGTCCAGACGGAGGAGGCGCGACCGGCACGGCGGGCGAGCCGGAAGCTCGCCTTCGCGGTCTCTTCTGATGATCCGTGATCGAAGCGCTCCGTCGCGAAGAACCGGTATGACGTTCGCCTTCCGGAGACGCGGGAACGGCGGGCATCCCCCACCTCCTCGTTGACCCGCTGCCCCGACTCGGCCGACGTGTCGTCCCGCGTGATCGGCCGTCACCGGATCACGAAACAGAACACGCCGGTGGCGAGGCAGACGACGAGCATGCCCGTGGCGTTGAGGAAGAGGTTCCTGCCGAAGTCTCTCGCCGCCACGTGCATCGATATCGCGACGAGGAAGTACAGGACGAGCGCGGCGCAGGTGACCGCCCCCAGATAGGGGATCCATATGCCCGCCAGCAGGCCGGCCGCCGCCGCGAACTTGATCGGCGACATCACCCACCAGTGTCTTCGCGGCCACTTCACGTCCTCCAGGCACTGAGCGACGAAAGCCACTGGCCTGACGCACAGGATCGCGTCGACCACCTGTATGAAAGCCAGCACCACGACGGGCCACACCGGATCAGGAAGGTGCGTCAAGGTCGTCCTCCCTTCGTACGCTCTCGACTCGAACCGTACCATACGGCATGGTACGGAAAAGTGGCAAGGATCCTCCGGCGCCGGGCCGTGCGGGCGGGTCACCGTCCCTCCTCCCGCTCAGCTGAACGCTCAGGTGAAGAAGAACGTGGGCCGCCCGGAAACCCGGTCGAACAACGGCGCGGACCGCGCGGGAAAGCAGCCGGCCGATGCCATGAACCGCACAGAAACCCGACCGGCGATGCCGTGGGGCGCCCGGCAAACCGGCCGGCCCATGTCGCAGAGCGCGAATCGATGTCGCGTCTCAGTCGGCGGCGGTGATCGACTCCTCAGGCACCAGGGGCAGAAGCATCTCGACGACGTCCCTCAACTCCTCGGCACCGACGGGCGGGACCAGCACGGTGGCCCCCACGGCCAGGAGATACGGAAGCAGCGCGGCTCGTCTCGCCTCCGCGTCCGTCGCGACATGGGGCCGCCAGACGCGCTGCAACGCCGACAGCCTGACCTGGTCGAGGGGGGGCGGGGCCGCCCGGCCCCCGGGGGGCGGCAAAGACCCCGCCCCGAGCCGCGCCCCCCGCGGGGGGGGGGGGGTGCCCCCGGACCCCGCCCCGGGCAGCAGGGGGAGGCGCCCCGGGAGCGGGCGCCCCGC
>NZ_JBEZEZ010000033.1:0-95492 GCF_040649155.1 Streptosporangium sp. NPDC049046
TTCTCACAGGTCCGGCCCAAGCGTCCCCGCCGCCTGCGACACCAGATCCCGGGGGAGAGACGTCGTCGCTCTCCGACAGCACCCGCCGCATACTCCGGACGACCCGATCTCCCGCCCGGGGGCACCTTCCAGGGCATGAACTCCAGTACCACTTTCCGCTGGCTCCGCCCGTCCTTGGCCCACGAAGACCTGCGGAATCACCCAAAAAGGACCGCCGTAGGTAACGATTGACTGCGGCAACGTTGGAGAGCATCGTCCTTGACCAGCCAACGTGCGATTATCGCACCATGAGAGAGGTCGGAGAGTGGGCTGACGTGGGCGATCGCGTCCGCGAATGCCGCGTTGCGGCTGACATGTCCCAGGAGCAGCTCGCATCGACCATGCACCTGGACCGTACGATGATCGCCAAGATCGAAGCAGGCACCCGTCGGGTGGACGCTCTCGAACTGGCAAGGTTGTCGTCGGTCCTCGGTGTTCCGCTCACACATTTCCTGCGTCGGCCTCCAGCGGTCGTATCGCGTCGGACCGAGCTCATCGACGACCCGGCAACGGATGCCGCCCGCCAGTCATATCGGCTTGAAGCGGCTCTGGCGACGTGGCTGGACGATGTCCGACAACTCGTCGAGCTGCGAGAGTTGACTCCTCCCGTGCCAGAGAAATTCCACGGCGCCGTGGAGAACGTCGAGACCGCTCGCGACGCGGCCAGGTGGGCCAGGCGGAGACTCGGCCTTGGAACCGACCCGATCAGTTCGCTGATAAGCGTCTGCGAGGAGCTCGGTCAACTGGTCGCGGTGGTCGACGCGCCGGGAGACGGGGCCTCCCTGATCGAGGACGGAATCGCCGTGGCGGTCGTCAGCAGCCAGGGGGATCCCGGAAGACGTCGAGCGACCGCCGCTCACGAGCTGGGTCACATGATCATCGGTGATGAGTACTCGGCGGACCTGGGCCTCCACACCTCTCGCGCCGACAGAGAACTGGTGATCGACGCTTTCGCCGCGGAGCTCCTGCTGCCCATCGAGTCGGTGCTGAAGGGCTGTGCGGAAAACAGGGATTCCCTGCGAGACCCCCTCGTCACCCTCGCCGCCAAATATCGAACATCCTGGTCACTGGCCATCCGCCAAGCGGTCGCGGCCGGAATCCTGGCCAAGGAGGACGCGAAGGACCTGCGTCGGAGGAACCCAACACGTGCCGAACTCATGGAGGCCCTGGGCTGGGTGCCGCAGCCTGATCTCCAGACGGTGCGCGTGCCACCGAGCTACGCTCATGCCGTGCTGCAGGCGTGGGGGAAGAACCGGATGACCACATCTCGCGCCGTGGAACTCATGCGCGGCCAGATCGTGGAGTCGGACCTCCCCACCCGCGAGGAACCGGATCTCGAACCTTGATCGCTCCCGAACCGGACCTCCCCCTGGTGTTCGACGCGATGTGCCTCAACCACTTCGCACGTGCCGAGCGCCTGGACGTCCTACGAGACCTTCTCGTCGGCAGAAACTGCCTGACGACCCAT
The DNA here is from genome assembly GCF_040649155.1 of Streptosporangium sp. NPDC049046. Lineage (NCBI taxonomy): Bacteria > Bacillati > Actinomycetota > Actinomycetes > Streptosporangiales > Streptosporangiaceae > Streptosporangium > Streptosporangium sp. NPDC049046. The sequence goes on from NZ_JBEZEZ010000033.1 coordinate 1,508, forward strand.
GTCGTACGGGAGGAGCTACGCGCGGGCGTCACCGAACATTCCGCTCTTCTGAAGGTGCTGGACGCGGACTGGCTTGGTGTCGCACGCCTCGACTCCCTCGGGGAGATCAGAAGTTTCGCGAAATGGTCGCAGCGGATCGGCTCCTCTGAGCGGAACCTTGGTGAGGCCAGTGTGTTCTCGGCTGCCGAACTCTGCGACGGAATCGCGATCACCGATGATCGAGAGGCTGTGGCGGTGGGCAGAAGCTTTGGCCTGAGGGTTCATGGCACCGTGTGGCTACTCGCGAACGCCTGCCGCGACGGCAAGCTCAGCGAGGTTGGAGCGGGCAACATCGTTGACACGCTCAAAGCAACGGGCATGCGTCTGCCATGCTCGGGCGCGACATTTGGCCCTTTTATTCGCCATCACGGGCTCTGTTGATCTTTCAGCTCGCCCGAGACCTCCACGAGAGCACCGGCTTGACGAGTCTGGTCACCAGCAGGAATCAATGGTGAGCTGACTCACAAGTAGGAATTCTCATAACCAAGGATCTCCCGGTCATGTCCTCGGGGGTTTCTCTGTGTCTTGGCGCTCACAACGTGGCCGGCCTGCGTACTTGGCGATCAGTTCTTCGGCTCGACGCTCACCGGCCACGAACCCCTCGGGGTTGGAGGTGCGGATCGCCTCGATGCGACGCGCCTCTCGCTCCTTGGCAACCCGGTAATCCTGCTGCATCTGCCGATGAACAGCCTGAGCGATGTACTCGGCAGGCGTGATGTCCTGGCCGGTCTCGGCAATCCACTGCCTGACCTCGGCAAGCAACTCGGCGGGAAGTTCGTTGCTCATGGCCCGAACGTAGTGCAGGCGCCTCGCACAGGCGGGGAATCGACCGAGGGCTTCGCAGTACAGAACATCGACAACACCCACGGACCCCATCGATGGGCGTGATCTCGCTGAGGACTGTGCTGCGGATCAGGGCCGGGGCGGGGTGGTGAGTTTCGCGACGTCGGCGGCGTAGACGGTCATCCAGTGCGGATGCAGCCGGTAGTAGACCACCTCGTTGGTCCAGTCGAAGGCGTCGTCGCCGTAGAAGTCCTTGAAGTACGCGAGCAGGTCCGGCCAGTCCGCGGCCGGCTCGCCGTCCTGGGGGTTGAGGATCTCCACGGTGCCGTGGGTGAACACGCCCAGTTCCTCACCGCGCATGTACGCGGCGCTGACGGCGGGCCTGGCGGCGAGGTGGCGGGCCTTGGCGGCGTTGAGCGCCGTGCCGAAGTGCCACTTTCCGTGCAGGAAGTGCCCGTCCACCCCGCTGATCCGCGGCTCACCCTTCGCCGTCACGGTGGACAGCGCGAGGGGGCACATACCGGCGAGGACCTGGGTGAGCTGCTCTGCGCCCAGGGTGCGCTCGCCGCTGATGACCGAGCGGAGGTACGAGTTGGAGCGGAAGAGAGAGGCGTCCAGGAGGGCCTGGAGCTCTTTGAGCTCTTCTGGCGTTTCGCGCATCGAAATCCTTGTCTATCCGTAGGGCCCGGTCCACGCCCACCATCGACGCCGACCGGGGAACCCATGCTCGACCCAAAACCCGACACCTTGTGTCATGTTTCTTCCCTGGTCTTTGAGGCGACGTCGTCGGTCGTGGTCACCTTGAGCGTCTCCGTGAGCTGCTCATCCGTCGCGACGACCGCGCCACCCCCGGCACCCGGCTTCTGTTGTTCGGTGCCGCCGGCTTCATGCCCCAGCTGCGGGAAACCGCGCAGGAACGCGCGGACGTACAACTCGTCGACCTGACCCGCCTCTACGAGGGTTCCTGAGCAGCCGGTGCCCTGTCCCGCGATGCTGAGGGGCAGGGCACCGGATCTCGTGCGTCAGACGGTGAAGTCGCGGAGCAGGCCGGTGTACTTCTTGGAGCGGGGAGGGGCGAACTCGCCTCGGGTGCTCGTCCGCAGGCCGAGGGAGACGAGCGACTCGACGAGCTTGGTCGCCACGGTGACGCCGTCGATCACCGGGACGCCGACCGCGCGGGAGACGTCCGCGCAGAAAGAGGCCATGCCCGCGCAGCCGAGCACGATCGAGTCGCATCCGTCCCGTTCCACGGCCTCCGCGCACAGGGCGGTCACCACCTTGCGCGCGTCCGAGGAGGGGTCGTCCAGCTCGAGTACGGGGATGTCGCAGGCGTGCACCCCCCGGCACGCGCCCGCGAAGCCGTACCGGGTGGCGAGGTCCCACGCCCGGCCCGTGGTCCTGGCGAGGGTCGTCACGACGCTGAAGCTCCGGCCGACCAGGGTGGCGGCGTGCATGGCCGCCTCGGCGATCCCGACCACCGGCCCCGAGGCGAGCTCGCGGGCGGCGTCGAGGCCGGGGTCTCCGAAGCAGGCGATGACGTATCCGTCCGCTCCCGCCGCCTCGCCCGCCGCGATCTCCGCCAGCAGGCCGGGCACGGCGAGGGCCTCGTCGTAGTGACTCTCGATCGACTCCGGGCCCATCGCCGGGTTCACGGCCGTGACGACGGTGGACGGCGCCGCGACCGCCCGGGCGCATCGGCCGATGTTCTCGGTCATGGCCCGGGCGGTGTTGGGGTTGATCACCCGAAGGTCGACGCGGGTCATCAACCGACCAGGGTCGTGCCGTCCGACACCCGGTCGGTGTCACGGTCGAGACCGCCGATCCTCGGCGACATCCGCTCCAGCACGGTGAACGCCACGAACCCGAGCCCGCAGCCGACGAACCAGCTGTAGTCGGCGATCCAGGTCACGTCGATTGTGGTGAGCTCCAGGTCGAGCAGCATCTTCGGCACGAGCACCGACACGATCGCGGGGACCCCGCTGAGCACCGTCGCCCAGACCGCGTTCGGGTTGTAGCCGCCCTGGAAGAAGTAGCGGCCGGTCGGTTCGAGGGTGAACATGTCGTCCACCCAGATCCGCTGGCGGCTCACGATGTAGTAGCCGGAGATCAGGATCCCGAACAGCGGCCCGATCAGGGCGCCGAGGATGCCGAGCGTGTAGTGGATGGCGTCGGGGTTGCTGTACCAGTTCCACGGTGTGAGCAGCACGGAGCCGACCGCCGCGATCATGCCGCCGGTCCGCCAGCTGATCTTCTGCGGGTTCACGTTGGAGAAGTCGAACGCCGGGGAGATGAAGTTCGCGACGATGTTGATGCCGATCGTCGCGATGACGAAGGTGAGCCCGCCCAGCAGGATCGCGAACGGTGTGTCGATGCGCTCGACCGTGTGGATGGGGTCGGTGATGAGCTCGCCGAACACGGGCACGGTCGCCGACGCGGTGATCACCGTGAGCAGCGAGAAGAACAGGAAGTTGATCGGCAGCCCGAGGAAGTTGCCCTTCTTCACCGCCGCGAACGACTTCCCGTACCGGGAGAAGTCACCGAAGTTCAGCATCGGCCCCGAGAAGTACGAGACGACGAGGGCGATCGCGCTGAGCATGACCGGGATGGACGCGCCGAAGTCGAGGTTCTCGCCCTCGGAGAGGTCGAGGCTGATGTTCTCCCAGCCCGCCTGGCTGACCAGGTAGACGGCGAGCACGACCATGACGACGTAGACGGCGGGTCCCGCCCAGTCGATGAACCGCCTGATCGCCTCCATGCCCTTCCAGAACACGGCCGCCTGTGCCACCCAGAGGATGGCGTAGCAGATGTAGCCGAGCGCGGACAGGCCGAGGAAGCCGCCCTCGTTCAGCGACGCCGACGCGGGCCAGAACTTGAGGAAGATGATGATGAGCGACTGGGAGGCGAGGTAGGTCTGCACCCCGTACCAGGCGATCGCGATGAGCCCGCGGATGATGGCGGGGACGTTCGCGCCACGCACCCCGAAGATCGCCCGGTTGATGACCGGGTACGGCACACCGGTGACCTGGCTCGGCTTGGCGACCAGGTTGCAGAACACGTTCACGATGACGATGCCCACGATCAGGGCGAGGAGGACCTGCCAGCTCGCCAGCCCGAGGGCGAACAGGCTGCCCGCGGTGACGTAGCCGCCGACGCTGTGCACGTCGGACATCCAGAAGGCGAAGATGTTGTACGAGGACCATCTCTGCTCGCGGAGCGGGGCGAGGTCCTCGTTCGCGAGCCGGGGGTCGTAGTCGGGTTTGACGAGGCCGTCGCCGACGGGCATGCCCGCGGCCTCGACGACGTCGTGTAGTTTCGGCTGGGACGGTGCGCTGTGTTCGGTCATGTCGGCTTCCGTGGGGGGTACGGTGCGGGAGACCGGTGTGTCCCGCGCGCGGGTGTGCCAGGGCGGAAGGTGCTCGGGATTGACGCAGCTGCCCCCGCAGGGGCTGTGGCGTGGGCTGTTAAGTGGTCACTTAACAGCTGCCGTCAATGTATGCCTTGACACCCGACCCCTAATTTCGGCCGCGTAAAGGCCTTGTGACAATTGGCGTGGAGGCCGTGACAGCCATGACCCCGGAACCCGGCGCGGAGATCGAGGCGATCACGAACGAGCACCTCGGCCGCAGGCTCCGCGAGCTGCGGCTCCGGTCGGGGATGTCGCTGCGTGCCCTGGCGCGCGAGCTCGGCATCTCGCCCAGCGCCGTCTCCCAGATCGAGCTCGGCACGATGCGGCCGTCCGTCAGCAGGCTCATCGCCTTCGTCTCCGCGATCGGCGTGCCCCTCGCGGCCGTGTTCGACACCGCGGAGGCGGCCGACGCCGACCCGGCGGGGCCGAGCGCGCCCCCCGGGTTCGCCATCCGGCGCTCGTGGGAGGTCGCCCCCATCCGGCTCAGCGGCGGCATCACCTTCCGCAGGCTCTCGCCCGCCCCCTCACCCGACGTCGAGTTCTTCGAGTCGACCTATCCGCCGAACTCGATCTCCAACGCGCACGGCCACTTCCTCAAGCACGAGGGCTACGAGGTCGGGACCGTGACCAGGGGCGAGCTCACCATCGACTTCGAGTCCGAGGTCGTCACCCTCGCCGAGGGCGACTCCATCACCTTCCCGTGCAGCCGCCCCCACATCATCGGCAACCGCTCGGAGACCGTCACCGCCGTCGCGACCTGGCTCATCGTCCACCACTGACGGAGACGACGCGACCGTGTGAACGCCCGTGGCCCACCGGGCCTTCGGCGGAAGGTCCGGTGGGCCACGGTTCGCGGCCGGCGGCCGAGGTGAGTGTTTCCACGATCGTCACGGCCGGATGAGCGGTCGGACGGCTCAGGCGTAGACGGACGCGAGCCACTCACCCCAGGTCCGCTCGGCGTCGGCCTGGTCGACCCCGGTGAAGAGGTGGTGGCCGGTCATGATGACGCCGTCGCCCCCGACGAACCGCAGCAGCGCGTCGTCGGTGCGTACGCCCAGGAAGCTGGGGGCGAGCACCGTGTCGACCACCCCGTCGACGCCCTGGCCCGCGACCGCGAGATGCACCTTGTCGCCCTCTTCGACCTGCTCGGACAGGCCCAGGGCGTGGGTGAGGCCGGCCCAGGCCAGGTCCTGGTCGGGCTGCTGCGGGGCGAACGCGGTGACCGGCACGGCGGTGCGTCCGCCGAAGTGCTCCAGATACTGGGCGAGGGTCCGCAGGTAGAGCGGGTTGCCCTTGCGGAGCGCGTCGTACTCCGCCTCCCAGTCGCCGGTCAGGACCCCGCTGTGCACGAACCGCAGCACGGCGCCACCGCCGTCACGGCCCTCGACGAGATATTCGAACGCCATGAAGGCGCCGTCCTCGTCGGGCTCCGAAGCGTAGGCGAACCGGTGCGGCGGCTCCCAGGCGGTGACCGTGGAGTCACCGCTCACCCCGGGCATCGTCATCGACGCCCTGCCACCTTCGCGGGGCTCGATCTCGTTCTTGCCCATGAACCACGCGTCGACGCCGGGGCCTGTCGCGATCGCCTCCCAGACCTGCTCGGGGGTCGCCTGGAGGTCGACATCGTGGGTGAGGCGGAATTCGTGCGACATATCAGGACTCCTTGATGTCGTTGGTGTCGTTGCCCCGCCTCGCTCCTCGACGAACTTCACGAGGCCGTGGCACTGGAGGGTCTTCAGCTCCGCCGGGACGACCCGGTGACCGCCGCGCGACCGGTCGCCGGGTGCCGCTCGACCGGCGCCTCCGGCGGCCGCACCCGGATCGGATCGAGCGCCGCCTCGGCGACGCCGACCTCTTCGGCCGCCCCGCCTTCGAACATGTTCTCTACAATATCGACCGACGACTCACACCGTCAATACAAAAAAAGTTGTCGGTACTGGACGGGCTCCACGACACCGGAACAACCGGGGCGTCACCGGTCCACCGCTAGCCTCGACCTGTTCACGACTCGACGCGGCCCGGCCCTTCGCCCGACACCCGACGTGAGGCCGGGCCACCACATGTCCTGTTCGCCCGTTTCACTTCTCACGCCCTCTTAAATGGTCGACGACCGGCTTGCCCTGGCCCGTCTTGTTCTTCCCGCCCTTCTCGGTGCGCCGACACCGGAGACTCGGCCGTTGACGGGAGGGCCGCGGCGATGCAGTCGAGGACGCGCCGGAGCCCGTACCGGAACTGTTCGTCGCGGCTCAGGTGCGGCTGGCGCGCCTCCATCACGATCTTGGTGAACATCGGGTACTCCCCGCTCTTCACCAGCCGGTCGACGTACGAGTGGCTCCGTGCCATCCACTCCGACTCACTGAGCCCGCTGCTGCGGAACTCCCTGACCGAGCTGATCTCCTCGCGGACGGCACCCTCGACGTAGCTGTTCAGCATGGCCATGAGGGCGAGGTTCTCGTCGATGGAGACGAAGGCGTCGAGCACTCCCATCAGCCGCTCGATCAGAAGCAGCTGGCTGGGGCCGAAGCCGGGGAGTGACCGCTGCACGGTGGCGATCCACGGGTGCCTCAGCCACATGGCCCGCCACTCGTCGGCGTAGCGGGTCAGGTCGGCGCGCCAGTCGCCGGAGGGCATGCCCTCGACGTCGATCTCGCCCATCAGCCGGTCGGCCATGAGCTCGACGAGGTCGTCGCGGCTCGGGACGTACCGGTACAGGGACATCGCGCCGGCGCCGATCTCGGCGGCGATCCGCCGCATGGTGGCGGCCTCCAGCCCTTCGGCGTCGGCGATCCGGATCGCCGCCTCGGTGATCTGCGCGCGGCTGTAGACCGGTTTCGGCCCGCGGGCCGGGCGCTCGGGCCGCATCCAGATGCTCACGTACTCGGCGTCGGGCACCGCCCCACCTCCTTATTGCGTACATGGTACCCAATGGCTTAGCGTGACCACCACAACCGCGTACAACGTACCCAGTGGAGGGATCGTGAACGACCTGATCGTGGTCGCCGAAGGGCTGCACAAGTCCTTCGGCGACACCCGTGCCCTGCGAGGTCTGGACCTGAGCGTTCCGAGAGGAACGGTCTGCGGCCTGCTGGGGCCGAACGGCGCCGGCAAGACGACCGTGGTGCGCATTCTGACGACCCTGTCCGACCCCGATGCCGGGCACGCCCGCATCGCCGGATACGACGTCGTCCGCGAGGCCGGCGAGGTGCGCGCCAGGATCGGGCTCGCGGGCCAGTACGCCGCCGTGGACGAGAAGCTCACCGGCCGCGGCAATCTGCGCATGTTCGGGCGCCTCTACCACCTGCCCCGGCGCGAGGCGCACCGACGGGCCGATGAGCTGCTGGAGCGCTTCGGTCTGACGGACGCCGCCGACCGGCCGGTTCTCGGCTACTCCGGCGGCATGCGCCGCCGGCTCGACCTGATCACCTGCCTCATCCTGCGCCCCGAGGTGCTCTTCCTGGACGAGCCGACCACCGGCCTGGACCCGCGCAGCCGCGGCGAGATCTGGGACGGCATCCGCGAGCTGGTGGCCGACGGCACCACGGTGCTGCTCACCACGCAGTACCTGGACGAGGCCGACCGGCTGGCCGACGACATCGCCGTCGTCGACCACGGGCAGGTGATCGCCACCGGCACGCCCGACGAGCTGAAGGCCACGATCGGCGACCGCCTCGACGTCACCCTCGAAGACCCCGCCGCCCTGCCCGCGGCGATGACCGTCCTGAACACCCTCACCGGGACCGATCCCACGACGACGGGCGCCGACCGGCTCAGCGTCGTACTGCCCGGCGCACCGCCTGTCGCGTCACCCGGCGCACCGCCCGACGGCCGCCTCCGGCTCGCCGACGTCGTGCGCGAACTCGACCGCGCCGAGGTCGCCGCCGCCGACGTGAGCCTGCGCCGCCCCACCCTCGACGAGGTGTTCCTGCGCCTCACCGACCGCAAGGAGACCGTGCGATGACCGTCCTCACCTCACCGCTGGGCCGCCTGCGCTGGACACTCACCGACGGGCTGACCCTGGTCGGCCGCGAGCTGGGCCGGCTGCGGCAGGAGCCCGGGCAGATCGTCGCCGCGCTGGTCTTCCCGGTCGTCATGGTGGTGCTGTTCGGGTACGTCTTCGGCAGCGCGATCCAGGTGCCGGGCGGCGGCGACTACCGCGAGTACCTCATGCCGGGCCTGTTCGCCATGGTGACCTTCACCGCCGCGCAGGGGACCATGGCGCGGATGGCCGCCGACGCCTCCCGCGGCGTGATGGACCGCTTCCGCTCCATGCCGATGGCGCGCCTGGCGGTGCCGTTCGGGCAGACCGGCGCCGACTCCCTGGTCGGCGTACCGCTGCTGGCCGCCATGGTGACCACGGGCCTGCTGGTGGGCTGGCGACCGCACCACGGCCTGATCCCCACCGTCGAGGCGTTCGCGCTGATCATACTGCTGCGCTACGCGCTGAGCTGGGTGGGCGTCTACCTGGGCCTGGTGGTGAAGGACGAGCAGGTCGCCGACGCGATGGTGCCACTGTTCCTGCCGATCACGATGCTGTCCAACGCGTTCGTCCCGACCGACGGCATGCCCGCCTGGCTGCGATTCGTCGCCGACTGGAACCCGGTGAGCGCGCTCACCGCCGCCTTACGGGAGCTGTTCGGCAACCCGGGGGCCCCGGCAGGGAACGTGGCCTGGCCACTCGCGCATCCGGTGACCACCGTCCTGCTCTGGTCGGCCGTGCTGCTGGCGATCTTCGTCCCCCTGTCGCTCCGCGCCTACACGCGCAGCGGGCGCTGAACGCTCCAGGCGTCCTCCAGCGGTCGTCCGTGGAACGGTGACAGTCCTGTGGCCGTCATGCCGCAGGGCTGCCACCGAAAATGAAAACGATTCTTTACATGACCTTGAAAGTGACTGTATGTTGTCAACCAATCACTCTACGAACTCAACGAATGTAGGTGAGCACCATGCCGGAAAACGGCACAGAGCGCCCCCCCGACCCCCGGGTGGCGTTCGTGGACGCGGAGTCGGCCCAGACGGGCGAGACGAGCGAGCGGCCCGGGACGGCCGACCGTGCCGCCGTCGCCGCGAAGACCGATGACCATCTCCCTCCCCTCGCCGATCAGCCGATCGACGACAAACCTCTCGCCGCGCGATTCACCGAACCGGAAGAGGAGGAGTAGAGATGCAGCTGCACTTCCGCAACCGCTACACCTCCAAGGTGTGGGTCGCGATCATGTTCTACAGCCCCGTCGGCTGCCGCGACTACGGCCAGTGGGGCACCCGGGGCTGGTGGGCCATCGACCCGGGCGGTGAGGCGTTCGTCCTCAACACCGACAACCGCTACGCCGCCTTCTACGCCGAAGCCGCCAACGGAGCCGTCTGGACCGGTCCCTACGGCCCGATGTACGTCTACCAGAACGCCTTCGACTCCTGCATCAACATCGGCAGCACCGCCGCGAGGCGCGTCGGCACCCGACTCGTCGACATGAACGGTTATGCGCGCTACTACGTGAATCTCACCGCCTGACGCGCTCCCCTCACCTGACGCGCCGCCCGGCCCCGACCGGCCCCGCGCCACAGTGAGAGCGGACGCGGGTGAGCGCCTCCTGAGAGACGGATACCAAAATTCCCTTCTCAAGGTCCGTCCCCCCTACGCGCAGGAGGCGCTCGATCCCAGCCGGGCGACCCGCGTCAAGCTCCGGGCTCAGGTGTCGAGCATCCCGGCTCCGAGGATTCAGCGACGCGGGGTGAGCAGGAAACGATCCTTCGCGTTGAGTTCCACGGCGGCGCGGCTGTAGAGCAGCGGGAAATACTCCCCCTTCTGCCAGGGTTCCGCCAGGTCGCGATAGTGCGGGCTCCGGGGGTCACCCGACTGGCCGGGAGCGTTGATCGCCTGCGACCTGTCCCAGTCGCCGACGTCGAGCACCATCTTGAACGTGGGGCCCGACAGGGGAGCGTAACTGCCCGGCAGATAGTTCGACGCCTCCACGGTGTTCCACGAGCCACCGCGCGGGAAGGGGCCCACGTCCTTGCCCGTCGGATGCCCGAACGTGAGCCGCTGGATGTCGCCCCACTTCCAGGTGGCGGGATCGGGGCCGAGCCGACCGACCAGTTCGTCGTAGGCCGCCGCGAGCGAGGTCTTGAGAATGCGGTCCCGCACCGCCGTTCCCCCGGCGCCGAACCACCGGTCAGGGTTGTCCATCGCGTCGAAGAGCAGCAGCGGGTCGTGGATGAAGATCTGCCTCGCCACGTTCTCCGGCAGGACCTCGCGGGCGAACGCCGGCTCCAGATGGCCACTGAACCACGTCTCGAACAGGGCGGCCCGTCCCGAGTCCGCGCTCGTGACCGCGTCGTAGGTACGCAGCAGTTCGAGCGCCCGCGCCGTCGACGGCTGGTCGCTCGTGATGCCCGCGAGCAGCCGCACCAGTCTGCGGGCCGGGATGGAGACCTTGTCGCTCTGCAGCGCCGCCGAGTCGGCGGGCGAGGTGCGCGACCGGGAGGAGAGCACCTCGACGATGCGCTCGTGCCGGTACGGGGAGGCCCACGAGTCGAACCCGACCTTCAACGGGTGGTCCTTGGGCATGTTGAACTCGTTGGCGGAGGCGACGATCCCCTTGGCCGGGTTGTAGGAACGCGGCAGGCGGGCGCCGTCGTGGAAACCGGCCCAGTCGTAGCGGCCGTCCCCCGGCACGGGCAGCAGGCCGTCGTACCCGATCCTGTTCGGTGCCAGACCGCCCGGAACCCACCCGATGTTGCCCGCGACGTCGGCGTAGATCTGGTTCTCCGGCGGCCCGCCCCAGGTGCGCATCGCCGTCGCGAACTCGTTCCAGTTGCGCGCCCGCATGTACTTCATGCTGCCGAAGTAGGGCGTCGTGCCCGGTTGCAGCCAGGTCGTACGCAGGGCGTAGGCGAGATTCCGCTCCCGATCCACCTTGATCACCGGACCGTGGCGGGTGAACGAGAGCTCGGTGGGCTGTGCCCGCTCACCTGCGACCGGCACGTTCTCCGTGACGGTCCTGAAGCGTTCCCACCCCTTGCCGTACCGGTAGCGTCCCTGGTCTCCGGGGTCGAGCTGATAGACGTAGAGATCCTCCTGGTCGACGCCGAAGATGGTGAGCCCGAACGCCACGGTCCCGTTGTGCCCGATGGAGATGCCGGGCAGGGCGGGCTCCCCCGCCCCGATCACGTCGAGGCCGGGTGCCGACAGGTGGGTGATGTAGCGCAGCGCGGGTGCCTTCATCACCCGGTGCGGGTCGCTGGCCAGGATCGGACGACCCGTCGTGCTACGCGCCGGCGCGACGGCCCAGGCGTTGCTGCCCTCGGAGAGGGCGGGCCCCGGCGGCTCGGGGACCGCGCGGACCTGGCCGTTCTGGAAGACGACGCTCTGGGTGGCGAGCTGGTAGGTGCCGAGCACGTCCGGAGGAATCGCGCACGGGTCGAGCCCGTCGGGCACCACGGTCTTCCACTCGGGCTCAAGCTTGCGCATGAGCGGGTCGACACCGATGCCGCCCGCGCAGACCGCGCGGGCGCGGTCGACCTCGGAGGTCAGATTGATCGCCAGGCTGTGGCTGCGGATCCGCACGACGTCCTCGGGAGACCATCGCGCGGGCGCGTACCCCAGCTCGCGAAACTCCTGCGGCATCGCCTCCGGGGTGCGCTTCAGCCAGTCGACGTAGGCGTTGATCCCCTCGGCGAACCGGGTGGCCGCCTTCTTCGCGTCGGGACCGTAGCTCTGCCACTCCTTCTCCATGTCCCCTCGGTAGAGGAACAGCCTGGCCGCCTGGTCCTGCTTGAGGTAGGCGGGGCCGAGCACCTCGGACAGAAGCCCGAGGCCGCGACGGCGCCACAGGTCGATCTGGAACAGGCGATCACGGGCCGCGTTGAACCCCTGCGCGAGATACAGGTCGGCGGTGTTCTCCGCGTAGATGTGCGGCACACCCCACCGGTCCACCAGCATCCGCACCGGCCGCTCCAGCCCGGCGATCGAGAAGACCGAGTCCGCGCCCGTCACCCCTTTCGCGCCCGCCGGACTCTCCGCCCCCGTCGGCCCCTCCGCGCCCGCCGCCTGCGGTAACAGGCCGGCGCCGAGGGCACCGCAGACGGCCAGCAACGAGGCCGTCCTCCTCCATCGCCGCATGTCGCTCCTCTCGTCGGCCGGCAGCACGAGGCATGCCGGCGATGTGGGGCTCGCCCAGGCCGCACATCGAGCGCGGACGCGCGTTCCCGCGTCCCATCGCCCCCGCGAAGGATCACGACGCCGTCATCACAGCCGCGGCTCCCCAGCCCCCGTCACCGCAACTGTGGCGCGCCCTCAGTGCCCCGTCAGCCCTTGTTCGCCCCCTTAGAGCCCCTTCAAGGGAGCCCTTTCGCGAGGAAGCGCCGTCCACGAGGAAGCCTCCGCGCAAGAGCGCGCCGGATCACGACAAGCGCCATCAGAGCCGCCGTACGTCGACAGCCGAGGACCGTCCGCCGCCCGTGACCACCCGCCTGCTCGCGCGCTCCGTCAGGACTGTCCGCCACCCGCGGGCTCCGTAGGGACCACCCGCCTGCTCGCGCACTCCGTGAAGAGCGCCCGCCTACCCGCGGGCTCCGTCCCCGGCCACTGTGACCGCCTCGGTGAAGTGCCGATACCTGGTCAGCTCCTCTTCCACGGGCTCCAGCACCAGCTCGCGGCCGACCCGGTCGACGCTCGACCGCAGTGCCTTCGCCGCCTTGCGTGCTCTGCGCCGTCCGCCGAACCAGGCGGCCACCCGGGAGAGCAGCGCGATCAGCAGGCCGAGCAGCACGCCCCCGACCAGCAACGTGGTGGGCCAGGGCAGTTCCCCTGCGGTCGGCAGGTAGAGCTGCGGGAGCCGGAGATAGTCGATGGCGACCAGGGCGAGCAGCCAGATCCCTCCGGCGACCACCGTCGCGAGCGCCAGCCACTGCGCCAGCCCGGCCAGCCGCCACCACAGGGGGCGCTTGGAGACTCCGAGCGAGGTGGTGGCCACCGCCCGGTCCAGGCTGTCCTCCAGCTCGTCCCCGCGTGACCTCGCCGCCTGCCGCACGGCGGCGGCCCACGGCGCGGGAAGCCCGGCGGAGGCGGCCCCCGCAGCCTCGCGGATCGCGGTGTCCATCCGGGAACGCTGGACGACGGTCGCGACGGGGATGGACGTCCTCCCGACGACGCCCTGCGGCTCTCCCGGCTCCCCCGCACCCCCGGCGGTCCTGCTCGCGGTGTCCAGGCGGAGGCGGCGAAGCGGATCGGGCCGCAGGCGGCGGACCCATCGGGTGGGCGGCCATCCGGTGGCGGCGACCGAACGGTGCCGGTGGGACTTGGCCACGGCCTCGACGACGGCCGGCACCCCTGCGGCCTGCGACAGCGCGTCCCTCAACGGCCTCGCCAGGCCGTCAGGCCCGCCCGCGACGCCCGGAGGGGTCTCGCCGGGGGCGACGCCGGACGCCCGGAGGAGCGCGTCGGCCGCCATGCCCGCGTCGGCGGCGAGGCGGGCGGACCAGGACCGCCGGTCGGCGACCCGGGAGGTGAGCAGCGAGCGCAGCTCGGGGATGCCCGCCCCGGTACGGGCGGACACCCCGACCACCGGGACACCGGTCAGGCCGTCCTCGTCAAGGAGCCGCCGGAGGTCCTTCAGGCAGCGCTCGGCGGCGGCCGGTGAGAGCCGGTCGATCTGGTTCAGGACGACGACCATCACCCCCCGGTGCCTGGCCAGCGGCCGGAGGTAGCGGTCGTGGACGGCCGCGTCGGCGTACTTCTGCGGGTCGAGCACCCACACCAGCAGGTCGACCAGCTCGACGAGCCTGTCGACCTCCAGCCGGTGCGACGGCTCGATCGAGTCGTGGTCGGGCAGGTCGAGCAGGATCAGCCCGGCGGCCGCCTCGTCCATCCTCGCCACCTGCCCCGAGCCGTCCGACGGCTCGGGGCAGGGCGAAGCACCGGATGCGTCGAGGAGCTCGTGGCGGCGGGGGATCTCCAGCCAGTCGAGCAGCGGCCCCGCCCCGGCGCCCTCCCAGAGGGCGGCCTGGGCGGTCGAGGTGGTCGGGCGGGTGACGCCGACCGCGGCGAGCGAGGTGCCGGACAGCAGGTTGAACAGGGAGGACTTGCCGCTGCCGGTGGCACCGGCCAGCGCGACCGCGGTGTGGTCGACCGACAGGCTCGCCCGTACCCCGGCACGGGAGATCACCGAACGGGCCGCGCTCACCGCCTCCGCGTCCAGCCTCCCGTCGGCCAGATCGGCGGCGCGCGCCAGCGCCGTCAACCGGTCGTCCAACGAGACGGCCTTCTCCCTTCGCAGCAGCTTCACGCCTGGCCCGCCTCTCCCTTACCGGTGGTTCGCGGAACACCGCCGGGCGCACGGGGGTCGCCGGGCCTGCCGGACGCGTTCGGGGCGTCGTCAGGCGCGTGCGGGACGTCGCCGTGGACGCGAGGGACCTCGCCGGGCGCGCGGGGGAGACCGCCGGGCGCGTGCGAGAGTGCGTCGGACGGCCTGCGTGATTCCTCCACGGTCCTCGGGACGGAGCCGGCCGACAGGGCGGCGCGGCGGTCCGCGACGGGGAGCTCGCGCAGGTGCTCGCGTACGGCGTCGGAGGCGGCACGCAGGGCGGGGGCGGTGCCCTCGGGAGGCTGGGCGGCGTCCAGCAGGTCGGTGAAGCGGTCGGCGTCCTCGCTGAGGAGGATCGCGACGCGGGCACGCAGGTCGGTGCGGGCCTTGACGGTGAGGTCACGGACGGCCTGGTCGCCGAAGACGGCCTCCAGGACCTTCTGGCTGAGCACGCCGGTGCCTCCGGCGATGCCGACCTCGATGCCGGTCAGGCCGCCGGTCGAGGCGAACACCGCGATCATCAGCAGCAGCCCGGCCCCATTCAGCCCGAAGGAGGTGATGCGGGCGGTCGTGCGCTTGTCCGCCCCCTCCTCGCGGACCAGGTCGAGCACGTACGACTGCCAGCCCCGCACGGCCTCCTCCGCCTTCGCGGGCAGGTCGGCGGAGGCCCGGCCGAGACGTCCGGCCACGGCGACCCCCTCGCGTTCGAGGAGTGCCCGCCCCGAGGGGTGCGACGACCAGGACTCCAGAAGGCGCTCGGCGGCGCCGTCGGCCGAGGCCCTGATCAGTGCCTCCACGCCGCTCTCCAGCGCGGTCCGCAGCTCGCTCTCCGGCGCGGGCCGCCCGGTGACGAAGGCGACCACCCGGTCTCTGAACCTGCCGACCCGGCTCTCCAGGGAGCGCATCAGGTCGCCGGTACCGACGAAGTCCTGCCAGCGGGCCAGAACCTCGCCGCGCAGCAGCGACCCGTCCCGCATGCCCTCGTCGAAGGAGGCGAGGCCCACCGCGTAGGCGGCGTCCGCCATCGAGCGGAGCTCCTCGGCCTCGGTGTGCTGACGGTCGACCGCGGCCGCGAGCGCGGGCACCCGGGTGGAGAGGCTCTCCAGCGCGCCGGACAGGGTCTGGCGTACGACCTCGGCGCGGGAACGGGAGTCGGCGGCGATGGTGGTGAGCCAATCGGCGATCGGCTGAACCGCCTGGCGCGGCAGGCGGGCGTTCTCGTCGGGCAGTGTCAGCTCGGGCACCTCGAAAAGGCGCGTTCCGCCCAGGCCGTTCGCCTCGAGCAGCCGGTTCAGGTCCTTGCGCACCACGCCCATCGCCTCGGGGGGAACCCTGGACAGGACGACGGCGAGGGCCGTGCTACGTTCCCTGGCCGAGCGCAGGAAGCCCCAGGGAACCTCGTCCGCGTACCGGGCGGCGGTCGTGGTGAACAGCCACAGGTCGGCGGCGGCGAGCAGTTGGGCGGCCAGTTCGCGGTTCGCGGCGACGATCGAGTCGATGTCGGGGGCGTCGAGCAGGGCGAGGCCGGGCGGGACGGTGGCGGCGGTGACGATCCGGAGCGTGCCGGGCTCGCCCCTGCCGCTCCCGGTGACGCGCGGCAGGCCGGGCAGGACGTTCTGGGCGGTGAACCACTCGCGGTCGACGGGGCTGGTGACGAGGGTGGGTGCCATCGTCGTGGGCCGCAGCACCCCCGGCTCGGAGACGTCCTCGGCGACCAGGGAGTTCACCAGCGTGGACTTCCCCGCCCCGGTGGATCCGCCGACGACGGCGAGCAGCGGAGCGTCGATCGCGCTCAGCCGGGGGATCAGGTAGTCGTCGAGCTGGCCGGTCAGCTCGCGCAGCGCCCGGCGGTCGGCCTCCACGTCGCCGATCGCGAGGGGAAACAGCTCGCGGTCGAGGTGCCGCCGCAGCTCCCGCAGCGTCTCCAGAAGACCGTCGTTGTCACCCATACGGTCGATCCTGCCCTGCCGAGGCCCCTCTAGACGTGTTTGGCCCCACCGCTGGACCGGGTTACGGGGGCGAACTCGGTAAAGCGGTGGGGCCCAGCCCTCGGATCTCACCCGGGGGTCATGCCGAGCTCGTCTCCCCCGCAGCTGGAGGCGAGCTCGAACCCGCTCGGATGCTTCCGAGGTGATCGGGGGTCGTGCAATGCCTATTTGAACACACAAACCTCAGAAACGGGTCATGTAGAGCTGAATATCAGCTGAAAATTCAATCACTGTGGGGCGGTCGCAGCACATAGCCGACCCCGCGAAGGGTGTGGATGAGCCGAGGCTCGGCCGTGTCGACCTTCCGGCGCAGGTAGGAGACGTAGGACTCGACGACCCCCGCGTCACCACCGAAGTCGTAGTTCCAGACGTGGTCGAGGATCTGCGCCTTGGACAGCACCCTGCCGGTGTTGACCATGAAGTAGTGCAGGAGCTTGAACTCGGTCGGCGACAGCCGCACCGGGATGCCGGAGCGCCAGACCTGGTGCGCCTCCTCGTCCAACTCCAGATCACCGACCTGGAGGCGTACCGGCAGGTCGAGATCCCCCCTGGTACGGCGGAGCACGGCCCGGATACGGGCCAGGACCTCCTCCAGGCTGAAAGGCTTGGTCACGTAGTCGTCGGCCAGCCGCAGCCCCGCCACCTTGTCGTCGGTGCCGTCCCGCGCGGTCAGGAAGAGCACCGGCATCTGCCCGCTCATCTCCCGCAGCCGTCCCGCCACGGCGAAACCATCCATGTCGGGCAGCATCACGTCCAGCACGACCAGGTCGGGACGGATGCGCTCGGCGAAGTGCACGGCCTCCCTGCCGTCCACCGCGGTCACCACCTCGAACCCCGACAGGCGCAGGCTGGCCGAGAGCAACTCCCTGATGTTCGGTTCGTCGTCCACGACCAGCAATCGGGCTTCCACTCTGTCCAGCACACTCCGAGACTCGCCCACCTCTCTGGAACGCAGCTCAGCCGGGGCTGAACGTTTCCTGAGAGACCTCTCAGTACCTTTCCCGGAGAAACGCGGCCGTCACGACCGGGTTCACCGGCGCCCGGCGCCCTCGTTGATGTCGGTCGCGGTCACCGAGCCGTCATCGGCCGGTGTCCCCCGCACGACGACCGTGCCTCCGGGTTCGAGGTCGGTGACCTTCCCTTCCTTCGTGACGCGTACGGACGTCTCGTCGGTGGTGTTCACGGTCACGACCGAGCCGTCGACCGTCTGGACGTAGACCTTGCCACCCTCGACCCGCTGCACCGTACCGACGGTCATGCCGCCCCGGCCACCGCCCTGACCCCCTTGGCCGCCCTGACCCCCTTGGCGCCCCTGGCCGCCGCCGAAGCCACCGGGGCCGCCGGCGCCGCCTGGGCCTGCCTGCCGCATCACCGCCTCGGCGATACCGGACGGGCCGCCCATCGCCTTCTGCGCCTGGATGCCCACGATCACCCCCGCCACGAGCATCACCCCGGCGCCCAGCACGAGGGTGAGCGTCGACAGGCGCCGCCGCGGCCGGGCCGCCAGTTCACCGTCCAGGTCTCCCCGGAACGGGGAACTCTCCAGATCCCTGCCCGCCGGGACCGTCTCGTCGGCGTTGCCGCCCATGTGTCTCTCCTTCCTAAGTCGCGTGAGCCGTGCGGGTCATTCGTGACGCAGGGCCTCGATGGGCCGGAGCTTGGCGGCCCGGTTCGCCGGGTAGCCGCCGAAGAACAGTCCGATGCCCACGGAGACGCCGAGGGCGAGCGCGATCGAGGACGGTACGAGCACCGGTGAGATGCCCGCGATCGTGAAACGGGTGCCGACGAACGCGACCGCGACGCCCGACAGACCGCCCACCAGGCTCAACACCGTCGCCTCCAGCAGGAACTGGCCGAGAATGGCGCTCCTGGGCGCGCCGATGGCCTTCCTGATGCCGATCTCCCTCGTCCGTTCCGTCACGGTGACGAGCATGATGTTGGTGATGCCGATGCCGCCCACCAGCAGGGAGATGGCGGCGACCGCGCCGAGCAGGGCGGTGAAGATCCCGATGGTCGAACCGATCGTCTCCTGCAGGGTGGCCTGGTTCAGGATCCGGTAGTCCGCGACGCCCGCCGGGGTGATGCCGTGCCGCTGGTCGAGCACGGCGGTCACCTCGGCCTGCGCGGAGTCGGTCGTGTCGGCGCCGGTCGCCTGCACGATGATCGAGCCGAGCGCGCCGAACCCGGTCAGGCTCTGCTGCATGGCGGGCAGCGGCACGACGGCCACGTCGTCGGCGTCCTGCATGCCCGACGAACCCGACTCCTTGAGCACCCCGACCACCGTGAACGGCACCCCGGAGACGCCGACCTGCCTGCCGACCGGATCGGCGGCGCCGAACAGTTCCTCGGCCACGGTCCGCCCGATGACCATGATCTTCCTCGCGGCGAGCACGTCGTCGTTGACGAAGTAGGTGCCGCTTTCCACGGGCCTGTTCGTGGCCTCGAAGTAACTGGGGTAGGTGCCCACGAGCTGCGCGATCGTGTGACTCGCGCCCTCGTGGACGGCGGTGGCCGCGTTCGCGGTCACCACGGGCGACACGCTCCGCACCGAGGGAACCCGCTCGCGGTCGGTGAGCGCCCTCGCGTCCTCCAGGGTGAGCGGCCTGGCCTGGGTACGCGGTCCGTCGTTCTGGCCCCCGGCCACCCGGCTCCCACCACCTCCCCCTCCCCCGAAGGCACCGCCACCGCCACCACCGCCTCCGGCGAAGGACGCCGAGACGGTGAGGGTGTTGGCGCCGAGCCGCTGAATGGACTGCTGGATGCTCTGCGAGGCCCCCTCGCCGAAGGCGACCAGCAGGATCACGGCCGCCACCCCGATGAGGATGCCGAGGGTGGTGAGGAAGCTGCGCAGCTTGTTGGCGGCCAGTCCCCGGAGTGCGAACCTCAGGATTTCGAGCCGGCTCACGCGGTGACCTCCGGCACGCGGGGCGGAGGGCCGTCGACGGGGGCCTGACGGCGGTCCTCGACGACGCGACCGTCCACCAGGCGGATGACCCGCTTGGCGTGGGCGGCCACGTCGTCCTCGTGGGTGATGATCACGATCGTCCTGCCCGCCACGCTCAGGCGGTCGAAGATGCCCAGTACGTCCCCGGTGGAGGCGGTGTCGAGGTTGCCCGTCGGTTCGTCGGCGAGCAGGAGGGCGGGCGCGGTGACCAGTGCCCTCGCCACGGCCACCCGCTGCTGCTGGCCGCCGGAGAGCTCGTTCGGCTCGTGGCCGACCCGGTCGGACAGGCCCACCTGCTCCAGGGCCGCCAGGGCGCGGGCCCTCCGGTCGGCGGCGCCGACCCCGCCGTACGCCATGGGCAGCTCGACGTTGGCGAGCGCGCTCATCCGGGGGATGAGGTTGAACGACTGGAAGACGAATCCGATCTTCCGGTTGCGGAGTACCGCGAGCCTGCGCTCGTCCAGCGAGCCGACGTCGGTGCCGTCGATGCGGTAGTCGCCGGAGGTGGGCACGTCCAGGCAGCCCAGGATGTTCATGAGCGTCGACTTGCCGGAGCCCGAGGCGCCCATGATCGCCACGTAGTCGCCTCGGTCGACGCCGAGCGACACCCCGCGCAACGCCCGGACCTCGGCGTCTCCCCTGCCGTACACCTTGGTGATGTCCGTGAGGGACAGGACGGGAACGGTCATCGGCCGATACCTCCCCCGCCACCGCCGTTGCGGCCCCCGCCACCGCCGAGGCCGGGGAAGCCGCCGCCCTGCCGGGTGGTCTCCGTGGCCGTCGGGCGGACCACCTGGTCGCCTTCCGCGAGCCCCGATCTGATCTCGGTGAGTGTGTCGCCCTTGATCCCGGTCTCCACCTGCACGGGCACCTGTCGGCCGTCCCGCAGTACGGTCACCGTGCTTCGCCCGCCCGTCGTGGAGATCACCGTGGAGGAGACCGCGAGCACGTCCTCCGCGCGCTCGACGACGATCCCGACCGTGGCCGTCTGGCCGAGCCTCACCTCCTTCGGCACCTCGGTGAAGGAGATCGTCACCGGGTATCTGACCACGTTGTTGCCGATGGTCGCGGTCGGCTGGATCTGGGTGACCTTCCCCGAGGCGGTGACGCCGCTGAGCGCGTCGAACCCGATGGAGGCCGCCTGGCCGACCTTGAGCCTGGTGACGTCGGTCTCGGTGAAGGTGCCGACGAGTTCGAGTCTGCGGGTGTCGGCGAGGTCGATGAACCCGCCCGAGGCGTTCGCCGCCCCGTCCGCGTTCGCGGAGGCCCCGGAACCGGCCGCGGTGGTCCCGGTGGTCGCGGTGGTCCCGGTGGTCGCGGTGGTCCCGGTCCTGGAGGCGCCGCCCGAGGATCCGCCGACCGTGCCGTTGACGGCGGTGACCGTACCGGCGAACGGCGCCTTGATGACGGTGCCGTCCACCGCGCGCTTCGCGGCCCGGTAGGTGTTCCTCGCCGTGACGTACTGGGCGTAGGTTTCGGCGGTCGAGGTGTCGTCGTCCGCGGTGTCGAGAGCGGCGGCGGCCGCGTCCAGGCTCTCCTGCGCCGACTCGTCGTCCAGCCTGGCGAGGATCTGTCCCGCGGTGACCTTGTCCCCGGCCTTGACGTAGATCTTCTCGACGGTGCCGTTCGTCCCGAAGGACAGCGATCGCGCACGGGCACTGGACACGGTCCCCGACGCGGATACGGAGGCGGAGACCGTGGCCCTGGTCACCGGAACGGTCCGCACCGCGACATCGGCGGACGAGGCCTCACCGCCGAGGGAGGAGTAGGCGATCACCACCCCGCCCAGCAACAGGACCCCCAGGGCCCCGTTCACGATCAGCGCTCCGCGCTTGGTCGACAGCTTCACAGCGCCTGACCCTGGCGTACCAGGCTTGGACCCAGCCCGGCGAAGGCTGAAGGTTTCCTGCAGACTTCGTCGTACCGCCGGTGATGCACAGCAAACCTTCAGGGACCTGTGAGCATGCTGTGAATCAGACGGTCCAGGATGTCCGCCATGAGACCGACCCATCTCCCGAAGCGCCTGCGCGCGGGAGGACTCGCCCTGGCCGCCCTCGTCCTCGTGGGCGCGGGAGCGATCGTCGCGCTGGACAGCGGCTCCGACGAGGCCCCGCGGACAGAGCCGGTGTCCGCCAGGCGCGGGACCGTGACCGCCGCGGTGTCGGCCGCAGGCAGCACCGTGGACGACGGCACCCGCGAGCTGGCCTTCGGCGGATCGGGGACGGTCACGAAGGTCTACGTCAAGGCCGGGGACAGGGTCGGCAAGGGGGACGTACTCGCCAGGATCGGTCCCGAGCCCGCGCGCGAGCGCCACGCCGCCGCGAAGGCGCGGCTCGCGGCGGCCGAGGAGGCACGGGAGGCGGCGGAAAGCACGGGCACGACCGGGACCGGGCAGCAGAGCGGAGGCCAGGCAGGGGCCGAGCAGCCGGGTGATCAGACGACGGATCAGACGAGCGATCAGGCAGGGTCCGACCGCTCGGGTGGTCAGACGGGAACCGACCGCTCGAACGATCGGGCAGGGTCCGACCGCTCGGGGGGTCGAACCGGTTCCGACCGGCCGGGGCCCGCCACGCGGACCGGCTGCGAACCCACGGCGACGCGACCCCCTGGAGCGGGCGCCACCGCCACCCCTTCCGTCCCCGCCGAGGCTCCGGAGCCCGTGCGCACGATCTCGCCACCCCCGGCACCCGCGCCGACCGAATCGACGCGGACCGTACAGATCGCTCCCGCGGGCGGGATCGTCCCCGCCGGGTACCGCCTCACGACGGCCCCCACCCCCGTTCCCGTACAGGACTCCATGTCCGTACCGGCGCGATCCCCGGCCGCGACGCCCGCGCCCACCTCGACCGCGACACCGACGGTGACGGCGCGTCCGGATGACGGCTCTCCCTGGCCCGCCCCGACGGTCACCGTCACCGTGACGGCCGCCCCGACGGTGACCGTGACGGCCACCGCCACGGTCACCGTGACCGCGAGGCCCGAAGGGAACGGACCGCCCACCATTCCCACCGGCCCCTCGGCCGGTCCCGGCGAGCACCCCGGACCGACGGCGAGCCCCACCCGCCCCACCGGGACGGCCGTACCGACCGCCAGGCCCACCGCCACCGCGTGCCCCACCCCGAAGCCGAGCGCGAGCACGGGAACGGGGGCCGACCGGGGCACGTCTCCGAACAGGGACACCGGACAGAACACCCGGCAGGGTCCTCAGCAGAGCGGCGGAACCGGGCGGGGGGCGCTCACCGTGGAGCAGGCCGATGCTCGTGTGAAGGAGGCGCGGGCGGAGCTGACCGACGCCACGAAGGAACTCGCGGGCGTGCGAATCGTCGCCCCCCTCGACGGCACCGTCATGTCCGTCGCCGGAGCGGTCGGCGACCGCGTGGGCACCGGCACCTTCCTCACCCTCGGGAACCTGGACGAA
Organism: Streptosporangium sp. NPDC049046; assembly: GCF_040649155.1. NCBI lineage: Bacteria > Bacillati > Actinomycetota > Actinomycetes > Streptosporangiales > Streptosporangiaceae > Streptosporangium > Streptosporangium sp. NPDC049046. The sequence goes on from NZ_JBEZEZ010000033.1 coordinate 24,381, forward strand.
CTCCAGGTGGAGGCGCTGTTCACCGAGTCGGACATCGGCAGCCTGAAGCCGGGACAGCAGGCGGCGATCACCCTCGCCACGCGACAGGGAGAGAAGTACCCGGGCAGCGTGACAGCCATCGCACCCACCCCGACCACGAGCGACCGGCTGGTGCGGTACGGCGTCACGATCGCGTTCGACGCCCCTCCGCCGAACCTCCTCGTGGGCCAGACCGCCTCGGTCACCGTGACCGTCGCCGAGTCCGCGGAGACGCTCTACGTCCCCGCACAGGCCGTACGGACCGGAGACGGAGTCTCCAGGGTCACCGTGCGGGGCGGCGCGGAGCGGGTCGTGGAGACGGGGGTCCGCGGCGACCGCTACGTCGAGATCACCTCTGGACTGTCCGAGAACGACCAGGTGATACTGCCCGGCGCAGCGGAAGGGGAATTCCCCGACAGCAGCTGGCCGGAGGCCGACGCCCTCGGTAGAGGCTGACCGGAGCCGCCGGACATCGACAGGGAACCTCGCGGCCTCTCAGGGAGCGCCCGTCGGGCTGACCGGAGCCGTCGGACATCGACAGGGCTCCGGGAACTTCTCGCGGCCACCGGCCCCAGGACCGACTCCGAGCCGTCACGCATCGGCAAGGGGATCATTCGGCAGGGCAGGTCGTGCCCGGCCTGGGAAGTCCCAGGTCGGTCAGGTACGTGGTGGCGTGTCGGATCGGGCACTTCTTGCCCATCAGGTACAGGGCATGGCCGGGTCCTTCGTAGGCGACGGTGACCGACCCCGGGATCATCTCGGTGAAGCTCTCCGTCAAAAAGTAGTCGCCCCGCGTGCTGCCGGCCCCCAGGAACGGCGGCAGTCCGCGAGTCGGCAGCGGGCGGGGCGGGTTGGCGATGTGGAGCGGCCAGCCGGCGCACCCCAGGGCCTCAAATGACGCTACCCCGCCGAAGTTCGGCGAGATCTTCCGCGTCTGCCTGCGGAACTCCTGGAGCTGGGCATAGCCGGTGTAACCACGGCCGTCAGCACAGGTCATAGCGAGCATCCCGGGCATGGCCCACACCCGCGTGTTACCGAGGGCGAAATCGGCGAAACCGGACCCGTCGCCGCCCCGGGCCTTGTCGACCGCTTCGGCGAAGGCCAGCCAGTGAGAGTTTCCCTCCCCCGGCTCTGCGGGGAATCCGAGGCTCTTCAAGTGCCATCCGGTCAGCTCCTTGCCGAACTCGGACGTGACCGGGATCGGCCGGCGATCGGCGTCTCGGGTGAGCTTGCGCCAGACCGCCCCGACGTCCTCTCCGTGCAGCGCGCAGGCGGGGGTGGTCGCGCACCAGGTGGTGAACTCGGTGAATGCCCGCTCTCGAAGGGGCATGAGTCGCAGCCACTGGTCGGGCCAGCCGTCGGCCTGATTGACCACCCCGTCGAGATACATCGCTCGGATGCGCTGCGGGAACAGCCGGGCATAGGCGGCGGCGGGCACCCCTCCGTAGGAGTTGGCCATGAAGCTCAGTCGTTCCTCGCCCAGGCTCTTGCGGACCGCCTCCATGTCTCTGGCCACCGACAGGGAGTCCATCCGGGAGAACAGTCCGGTTTTATCCGCTTTCTGGCACGCGGTGAACGCCTTGGCCATCGCCGCGGTCAGCGCCCTGTACTCCCTCTCGTCACGAGGGTCGGACAGGGACGTCCCCGGCTGCATGCACGACTGCGGCAGCCGGTCGCGCCACACGGCGTTGCGGGGGTTGTAGGCGACGAGGTCGAACCTGCGCCCCAACTCGGTGAGGCTGCCCGCCACCAGCTGCAGGTCCTCGATCCCCCTGGCCCCGGGACCGCCGGGGACACCCAGCACGCTGCCGATCCTGCGCGCGGGCTCGGTGGCCGGCAGCCGGGCCAGATCCAACGTGACCTTCGGTCCGTTCGGCCTGGCCCAGTCCACCGGCACCTCGATCGCGGCGCACCGCATGCCCGCCGGCATCTCCTGCCCCGCGCAGTCTCGCCACACCGGCTGCCCGCCTTGGGTCTGCCCGCCTTGGGCGGCGGACGCCGCCGGGATCATTCCCGCCAGCGCCGCCACCGTCATACCGGCGACCAGCCATGTGGCCCGGCCGCGCAGGCCCCGTTTCCTCGTTGTCATCATGCTGATCACCCTGACGAAAACGGATGACACTCCACCACCGGGACATCCTCCGCGTTGGCTCGGGATATCCCCCACGAAATCTTCGGCTGTCCCCGCCGGCGAACGTCCCTCAAGCTGGATGGCGGACCACCGGCAGGCTGTCCGTCAGGGGGCAAGGGCGTGGGCAAGCGGGTAGGGGGCGGTTCCAGCCTGCGGCGTGCGCCGATGACCGCTCCGGCGCGGACGTGGCGCGAGCTCGTTCACGCGCTGATCACCGCTCCGGCGCGGGGACGGGCATGGCGCGAACTCGTTTACGCGCTGACGATGCCGTTGATGGCGGGAATCGGCCTCGTCCATCTCGTTCTCGTACTGCTCAGCGTGGCCATGACGGTCAACCTCGTCGGAATACCGATGCTGGCCCTGAGCGTGTTCGCGGCCAGGGGGCTCGGCACGGCCAATCGAGGGCTGGCGCGGGTGCTGGCCGGAGTGCGGGTGACCGCCCCTGCCCCGTTCCGTACCAGGCCCGGCCTGTTGAACCGGCTCGGAGCGGCGCTCGGTGACGTGACGGGATGGCGTGCCGTCATCCACGGGCTGGTCCGGCTGCCGGCGGCCGTCGTCGCCTTCGCCGTAGCCGCCGGATTGTGGGGAGGCGGCCTGCTTCTGCTCTGCTGTCCCCTGTGGTGGCGATCCCCCGCCTTCGCGCACCTGTCTCCCAGCGGTTGGCCGGGAGCGGTGCTGATGAGCGCGGCCGGGCTGGCGCTGCTGCTTCTCGCCCCCTGGGGTGTCCACCACGCGCTGGCCCCCGAGCGGACGCTCGCCAGGACGCTGCTCGGGCCGGATCCCGGCGCCGCGCGAATCCGCAGGCTGGAGCAGGCGCGCGCGATGGCCGTGGACGACGCGGCCGCGAGACTTCGTCAGGTCGAGCGCGACCTGCACGACGGAACGGCCGCGCAGTTGGTGACGCTCGCCCTGAACCTGGGCATGGTCCAGGAAGATCTTGAGCACGCCCATCGTCCCGAACGGCTGGAGCGGGCCCGCGCCCTCGTCGACGGCGCGCACCGCGGTGCCAAGGAGGCGGTGGCCGAACTTCGTGACCTGATCCGCGGCCTCCACCCGCCCGCGCTCGACAAAGGGCTGGAGACGGCGCTGGCCACGCTCGCCGCACGGAGCCCGGTCCCCGTCAGGCTCGAAACCGATCTGCCGGAGCGGCCGGCTCCGGCCATCGAGGCCATCTCCTACTTCTGCACGGCGGAACTCCTCGCCAACGTGGCCAAGCACAGCGGCGCCGGACATGCCTCGGTCGACGTACGGGCGGGTGACGGCCTGCTGACGCTGATCGTGCGGGACGACGGCGTCGGCGGCGCGGCGACGAACACCGGCTCCGGGTTGCGCGGCCTGGCCGCGCGGACCGGGATGGTGGACGGCACGATCGACGTCCGCAGTCCGGCGGGAGGACCTACGGTGATCACCGTCGAACTTCCCCTGCACATCTGAACGGAGAAGCGCATGCGCATCGTGATCGCCGAAGACGCCGTGATGCTCAGGGACGGCCTCCACATGCTGCTCACCTCGCGCGGCCGGCAGGTGGTGGCGGCGGTGGGCGACGGCGACGCGCTCAGGGCGGCCGTGGCGGAACACCACCCCGACATCGCCGTGGTCGACGTGCGCATGCCGCCTTCGCACACGGACGAGGGCCTGCGGGCCGCGATCCAGATCCGCCGTGATCATCCAGGTGTGGGCGTGCTGGTGTTCTCCCAATACGTCGAGACGCGCTACGCCGCCCAGTTGCTCGCCGACGGCGCCCACGGGGTGGGATACCTGCTGAAGGAGCGGGTGGCCGACGTCAGGGACTTCCTGACCGCGCTCGACCGGATCGCGGCCGGGGAGACCGTCCTCGACCCCGAGGTCGTCACCCAGATCATGGGCGCGAGCAGACGCATCGAGACCCTGGGCACGCTCACGCCCAGGGAGCGCGAGGTGCTGGCCATGATGGCGGAGGGACGCTCCAACAACGCCATCGCCAACGCGCTGTTCCTCTCCTACGGCTCGGTGGAGAAGAACGTGACGCAGATCTTCGTCAAACTCGGCCTGTCTCCGTCGGAGAACGACCACCGCCGGGTTCTCGCCGTCCTGCGCTACCTGCAGGCCTGACCCCAGGACACGCGGATATCCCGCCCGGAACCCGGCAGGACACCGGCCACCCCCACCCCGAACAGGCGGACATCCCCGAGCCGCAACCCGGCAGGACACCGATCCCCTCGACCGATCCCCTCCACAGGGGACACCCGCGAACCGGGTCCGGGCAGGACGCCGACCACCCATGAGGCCGGGCCGGGAGCCGACGGCGTCGTACCGGAGGGAGATCAGTCGGATTCCGAGGCGAGGGGGAGGACCACCCGGAACGTCGCCCCCTTGCCCGGGTCGGACTCCACGGCGACGCGGCCGCCGTGGGCCTCGACCATCGCGGCCACGATGGCGAGGCCGAGACCGCTCCCGCCGTCCTCGGGAGCGCGCCGCCCCCGGGCGGAGTCGGCGCGGTAGAACCGTTCGAAGACGCGCTCGCGCTGCTCGGTGGTGAGGCCCGGCCCCTCGTCCGCGACCTCGATGACGGCCATGTCGCCGTCGCTGGAGCCGTCGCTGGAGAGGAGCACCCGTACGGGGGTGCCCTCGGGGGTGTGGGTGAGCGCGTTGGTCATGAGGTTGCCCACGACCTGGCGGAGCCGTACCTCGTCGCCGGAGACGATGAGCGCGGAACCGTCCACAGAGAGCGTGACATCGCGCTCCGGGGCGAGGATGCGGGCGTCGTGGACGGCGTCGGCGGCGATGGCGAGCAGGTCGACCGGGCGCATGACCATCGGCCGCTGCTGGTCGAGCCTGGCCAGCATGAGCAGGTCGTCGACGAGCAGGCCCATCCTGACCGCCTCGGACTCGACCCTGCGCATCAGCGGCGCGGCGTCGATGCCGGGCGCCTGCCGGTAGAACTCGGCGAAGCCCCTGATGGAGGTGAGCGGCGTGCGGAGTTCGTGCGAGGCGTCCGCGACGAACCGGCGCATGCGCTCCTCCGAACTGCGGGCCGAGGACTCCGACTCGGAACGGGCACGGAAGGCCGCCTCGATCTGGGCGAGCATGCCGTTCAGCGACCGGCCGAGGCGGCCCACCTCGGTGCGCGGGTCGGCGTCGGGGACGCGGCGGCCCAGGTCTCCGGCGGCGATCGCCTCGGCGGTGCGCTCGATCTCCTCCAGCGGGCGCAGGCTCCTGCGGATGATCACTACACCGGCTCCGGCGAGCATCAGCACCAGGCCGCCTCCGCCGAGCAGTTCCACCAGCGCGAGCTGGCCGACGATCTGCCGTACCTCGCTCATGTCCACGGCCACGATGAGGCTCTCACCGGTGTCCAACGAGGTCACCCGGACCCGCCAGTCACCGTTCTCGAAGAGCTCGCCGACCCGGCCGTGGGAGATGTCCGGCCCCGGCTTGCCCTCCACGTCGATGCCGCTGAGCAGGACGAGGGTCCTGTTGTTCTTGTCGCGGAGCTCCAGCCTGGCGTCGGAGGGCATCAACTTGCCCCCCAGCGCGATGATGCCCCGGTTGTTCATGCGGCGCAGCGCGGAGTCGGTGGTGATGTCGATCTGGCTGTCGACGCGGTCGATCAGGTAGCCGCGCATGATCGAGACGCTGCCGACGCCGATGAGGGCGAGCGCGACCGTGAGCAGGAGCAGGATGACGCCGATCAGCTTCACCCGCAGCGGGGTCGCGTTGAGCATCACGGAGCCGGTGGCAGGCGCAGCACGTATCCGACACCGCGCAGGGTGTGGATCAGCCTCGGGTCGACATTGTCGATCTTGCGGCGGAGCACGGAGACATAGGACTCCACGATCCCGACGTCGCCCCTGAAGTCGTAGTCCCATACGTGGTCGAGGATCTGGACCTTGGACAGCACCCGTCCCGCGTTCGCCATGAAGTAGCGCAGCAGCTTGAACTCCGTCGGCGACAGCGCCACCGCCTGGCCCTTGCGCCACACCTCGTGGCTCTCCTCGTCGAGTTCGATGTCGGCGAAGGTGAGCCGGGGCGGCCTGGGGCTGAGCTCGCCGGAGTTGGTACGGCGCAGCACGGCCCGGATGCGGGCCACGACCTCCTCCAGGCTGAACGGCTTGGTCACGTAGTCGTCCCCGCCCATGGTCAACCCTCGGATCTTGTCCTCGGTGGCGTCACGCGCGGTGAGGAAGACCACGGGGGTGTCGCTGCCGCCGCCGCGCAGGCGCCGTACGACGTCGAAGCCGTCCATGTCGGGGAGCATCACGTCGAGGACGATGAGGTCGGGCCGGTGCCGCTGGACGGCGGCGACGGCCTCCGTGCCGTTACCCGCCGTGTTGACGCCGAACCCGGCGAACCGCAGGCTCGCGGCCAGGAGTTCGAGAATGTTGGGCTCGTCCTCGACGATCAGCAGACGTGCCTCGGGTGAGTCGGTCACTGGTCTATTTTCACCGGCCCACATGAGAAAGCAGTTAACTGGTCAAGACAGAGGCTAACCCCACAATATGCCTGGCTATCGCCAAACTCGATGTGGCCGCCGGTGAGGGGGCGTTGCGCACGAGGGCGACGCGGCCGTGTACGTCGATCGCGAAGTCGTCCAGCATGCCGCCCTGTCTGTCCACAGCCTGTGCGCGGACGCCTCCCGAGGTCCTCACCAGGTCGGCGGCGGTGAGGGCCGGGACGTAACGGCGCGCGGCCCTCAGGAACGATCCTTTACCCATCGAACCGGCCACCTCCCGCACCCCGGTCCTCCAGTGCCTCGCCGCCAGCCGCCGGGTGCCCCGCCAGGCGAGGGTCCGGCCCAGGTCGGCGAGGTCGACGTTTCGCCAGGAGTAGCCTTCCAGCGCCAGCGCCATGACCGCGTTGGGGCCGACCAGCACCTCGCCGTCGATCCTGCGGGTCAGGTGCACGCCGAGGAACGGGTACCGGGGGTCGGGAACCGGATAGATGAGCCCGCGGACCAGGTCTTTCGCCTCCCCGGCCAGCGCGTAGTACTCGCCGCGGAAGGGGACGATCCGCACGTCGCCGGGGACCCCGGCCATCCGCGCGACGGTGTCGGTGCCGAGCCCGGCGCAGACGATCACCCGGTCGAAGTCGAGCGTCCGCTCCCCCGCCAGGACGCTCACCCCGCTCGCGGTCTCCCGTACGGCACGCACCGGATGGGAGAGCAGCACCGAGCCGCCGCTCTCCTCCACGTCCAGGGCGAGGCGCCGGGCGACGGCGGGGAAGTCGGCGATCGCGGTGTGCGGGGAGTGCACGGCGCCCACGCCGACGGCGTGCGGCTCGATCTCGCGCAGGGCGAGCGCGTCGAGCTCGGCGATGCCGGGAACCCCGTTCGCGCGGGCCCGCTCGGCGATGCTCCGCAGTTCGGGGCGCTCGGAGCCGGTGGAGGCGACGACGAGCTTGCCGACCTCGTCGTACGGGATGCGGTGCTCGGCGCAGTACTGCCGAAGCAGCGCGACGCCCTCCCTGCAGAGCCTGGCCTTGAGCGAGCCGGGGCGGTAGTAGATCCCGGCGTGGACGACTCCGCTGTTGTGCCCGGTCTGGTGGGCCCCGACGCGGTCCTCCTTGTCGAGGACGGTCACGGTGGCCCCGTGGGTCAGCGCCGTCTCCCTGGCCACGGCCAGCCCGACGATTCCCGCACCGACGATCCCGACCTTCATCGCCGGTTCCTCCCTTCTCCTTACGGGTCCCCACGGATTTCCCTCGGGGCCCCCTGTGGAGCGCTCATGCGGTGATCCGAGGTGGTCTGAGTGATCTGGGCAGCCCGAGCGATCTGGGTGATCTGGGTGATCGCGTCCGTTGGGACGAAAGACGCGTCATCGCGTGACACTACCCGCCAGCCTCCCGACCTTGTCGACGGTGAGATGTCCTTCCTGGGCCAGCCAGCGCAGCGAGTCGGCGACGGTCTCCTGGACCGGCCGCAGGCTCACGCCGAGCGCCTCCAGGGTCGGGGTGTCGTACGTGCGGACCATCGTGACCATCATCTCGACGGCGTCCCTGGTCAGCGGGTAGTCGATCTCCTTGATCAGCTTCATCACGTCACCCACGGCCGCCGCGCCGCGCAGCACCGAGCGGTGGATACGGAACCTCCTGCAGCGGTTCCCCGTCACCTCGTCGCAGACGTCGGCGAGCTGCGCCCAGGTGAGGTAGTGCCCGCCCAGCATGAACCGGCGCGGCCCCCGCCCCGGTTCGAGGCAGCGGGCGAGCACGACGGCCAGATCCCGTACGTCGACGATGTTGGCGCCGCCCGCGGTGATCGGCCAGCCCTGTTCCAGCCCGGCGCGCAGGCCCTCCACCATCGCGTCCAGCGAGGGCTGGTACGGCCCCACGACCCCGGCCGGGTAGACGATCGTGATCGGCATCCCCTGGTCCTGGAGCCTCCTCGCGTAGCGTTCGGCGGAGATCTTGCTCCTGCCGTACTCGTTCCTCGGCGTGGAGAGCGGGCTCTCGGTCGTGATGACCGGCCCGGCCGGGGGCACGAAGACGCCAATGGTGGAAATATGCACGATCGGGTCGAGACCGAGTTCCACGGCCTGTCCAAGGACGTTCTTCGCCCCGGTCACATTCGTACCGCCCAGATCTCCGGCCTGGCCGATGATCCCGATTTCCGCGGCGGCGTGAATGACCGCGTCGCACCGTTCGAGCCCGTCCCGCACGGCCGCCGCGTCGCGGATATCGGCCGTGTGCAGGGGGACCTCCTCCGTCACCCCGACGGCGGCGAGCACCTCGCGTGTTTTCCGGGGATCGCGTATGAGAAGAAGCGGTTCATGCCCGTCGGCGAGGAGCGCGGCGACCGCATGCGAGCCGACGAAACCTGACGCTCCGGTCACCAAAACGCGCATGCCTGAAAGTTATCGGCAACCATCACCGCAGGAGAAGGGATAACCGGCCTGGTTCTTAACCGTCATTGCCAATGCGGGAAACAAGCCCAGGCCGGTCAAGGAATACGCGAATATGTCGGGGCAATAAATCGTTATGCGGTCATTCATTTTCGCCACGAGATCACGACCCGCACCACCTCCGAGCCGTGAGATCACATCTCGTGCCGCCTCCCGGGGGCGGCACGAGACCACGAGCCCACCGATTTCCGAGGCCGGCGCGAGATCCCCGGACCGGCTCCTGGGGGGAAGGGCGGCCGGCGGGTTCCCACAGCCGTTACGCACATGTCTCCCGACCGTCGCCCACCCCGGTGGCACGGAGGGGTATACCTTGATCAGGCCGGATGGCGGCCAGAACCGACCGCGTCACCGGGTGGAGATACGAGGCGATGAGCAGAGAACTCTCCATCGACGTCGATCGCCAAGAACACGCGGACTGCGCCGTGATCACGGTCGTGGGTGACATCGACCACAACTCCAGCGAGTTGCTCAGGGAGACGATCGAACGACTGGTCGCCGACCACCGACCGCGGATCGTCATCGACGCGGAAGGCATCACCTTCTGCGACTCCACCGGGCTGCGGGTGCTCCTGAGCGGTGCGCGGGTGGCCTCGGAGGCGGGCGGGTGGCTGCGTCTCGCCGGAATCTCGGACGTCCTCAGCCGCCTCCTGCGGATGACCGACCTCTCCACCTGGTTTCCCGTCGATCCCGATGTGACGACCGCCCTCGACCGTGCCGCCCGCCGCGACACCCAGTCCCCCGGCTGAGTGAGCCTCCGAGGTCCCTCAGCGGGTCTTGCGGGCGATCAGGGTGATGGTGCCGATCGCGCCCGTCGCGATGACCAGCCAGAGGAGCACGGCCAGGACCGGCACCCCGGCCTCCGCGCCGTCACCCGCTGTTTTCGTGTCCTCACCGGTCCTCGCCCCGGCGACCGGGGTGGGCACCGGCTCGCCGGGGGTGTCGGAGGTCGGTGTGGGGGCCGCCTGGCGTAGGGCGGAGGCGGGTTCGGAGGCGCCGAGGGCCGCCGCGGGCAGCGGCACCCGGTAGACCGGGCTGCGGCTTCCCTCGCTACCGGTCAGCAGGTATCTGCCGTCGCGGGTGTAGGTGATCGACTCGGCCTGTTGCAACTCCGGCATCGTCACCCGGGCGATCTGCTCTCCCGGGGCGCGGTAGACCGTGGCCGAGAAGTAGGTGCGGATCACGAAGCTCGATCCGTCGGGTGCGTAGGCGGCGTCGGTGGCCATGATGGGCGCGGGCCCGACCTTGCGGAGGATGTTGACCCTGTCGGTGCGCAACCGCTTCGGTGCCTGGTAGACGGCACCGGCGAACTGCTTGGTCACGATGTAGAGGCGGCCGGTGTGGGGGTGCACCATGATTCCCTCGGCGTTGCGCCCGCCGTCCTCGTACCGGAACCGGTAGCGCACCGCGGGGACGACGGCGTCCCTCATCACGGCGGGTTCCGCCACCTTGTATACGGAAATATCAGGCCATGCCCCTTCCAGGTTGTCGCCGATATCGGCGAACCAGAGCACCCCCTGACCGGTCCGCGGGTCGGTGGACGCCGCCATGCCCTCCCAGTCGCGGGACTCCGCCCCTCGCAGGGTGAAGGTCGCGCGGGTCCGCCCGTCGGGGCCGACCGCGTAGAACACCGGGCCCGCGGAGCTGTCGTTGTGGGTGTAGTAGATGTCCTTGCCGGTCGGCGAGACCGCCAGCCCGCTCGACTCGGTGATCCGGCTGTCCTTGAAACGGAAGAGGATCCGCGCCCCGTCGTCCGCCCCCGCCTCCCGTTCGTCGCCGGCCCGCGCGCCCTCCACGCCCTCGGCCTCCCGCGCATCCGCCCGTACGCCGTCCCCCGTGTCCGCCCGTACGCCGTCCCCCGTGTCCGCCCGTACGCCGTCCCCCGTGTCCGCCCGTACGCCGTGTCCCGCGTCATCCCGAACGCCCTCACCGTCGCCGGCCCGCGCGCCCTGGCCCGCGAGGACCGTGGCCACGGTCAGGCAGGCCACCGCGAACACGCGAACCACGACTTCCCCCCGCTTACTCAGCATTCAGCCATCATGCCCCGGCCGTGCGTACGGGCGGCACAGACGTGGCGGGTCCGACCGGCGCCGATTTCTCACGCAATCCACTCGCCTGGAGTGCACTCCAGGTACCTAGGGTGGACACATGGACTATACGCAGCTTGGCCGTACCGGCCTGAAGGTCAGCCGCCTCTGCCTGGGCACGATGAACTTCGGCCCCCTGACCACGGAGGACGACTCCTTCGCGATCATGGACCACGCCCACGAGCTGGGGATCAACTTTTTCGACACGGCCAACGTCTACGGCTGGAAGAAGGGCGAGGGCGTCACCGAGCAGATCATCGGCCGCTGGTTCGCGAAGGGTGGCGGGCGCCGCGAGAAGACGGTGATCGCCACGAAGCTCTACGGCTCGATGGGCGACTGGCCCAACGAGGGCCAGCTGTCCGCGCTCAACATCCGCCGCGCCGCCGACGCCTCGCTGAAGCGGATGCAGACCGACTACATCGACCTCTACCAGGCGCACCACGTCGACCGGAACACCTCGTTCGACGAGTTCTGGGAGGCGATGGACATCCTCAAGCAGCAGGGCAAGATCCTGTACGTGGGGTCGTCCAACTTCGCGGGCTGGCACATCACCAAGGCCCAGGAGAGCGCGCGGCGCCGCAACAGCCTCGGCCTGGTCTCCGAGCAGTCCCACTACAACCTGATCGTCCGTGAGCCCGAGCTTGAGGTGATCCCGGCGTCCGAGGACTACGGGGTGGGCCTGATCCCGTGGAGCCCGCTCGCGGGCGGCCTGCTCGGCGGCATCCTGCGGAAGATCGACAAGGGACGTTCGGCCTCGGAGCAGATCACCAAGCAGCTGGACAAGCACCGCGACAAGATCGAGCGCTACGAGGAGTTCTGCGACGAGCTGGGCGAGGACCCGGCGAACGTCGGCCTGGCGTGGCTGCTCCACCAGAAGGTCGTCACCGCGCCGATCATCGGGCCGCGCACACTCGACCAGCTCGACGGCACCACCAGGGCGCTGGAGATCGTTCTAGACGAGAAGGCCCTCGCCCGCCTGGACGAGATCTTCCCCGGCTTCAAGACGGCGCCCGAGCACTACGCCTGGTAGCGCCGGGAGGCTAGGACACCAGGGCGCCGATCACCACGAGGAGCACGAGCAGTGCGAGCACCGTGGGCAGCAGCCAGCGACGGGGACGATCCACGCCCTGGAGCCTAGCTCTGCCCACGGGGTGCGCGCGCCCCCGGGCGCCGTTCCTCGACCGTCTCGTGGCGGTCCCCGGCCCCGCAGCGGGTCCGGCCCTCGCGTTCGACGGCGAGAACGGGCTCGTCACGCACCGGTGGCGGCGGGGATTCCACGAACGGCCGCACGCGACCTCCTGCCGATCACCCTCGTCAGCATTATGGCCACACCGCAACCGATCAGGGTGAGCGCACCGCCCACCATGACCCCCGCGCGCGGGCCGCCCAGCTCGGAGATCCAGCCGAGCAGCGGCGCGCCGATCGGGGCTCCGCCGGTGAACACGAGCACGTAGATCCCCATCACCCGTCCGCGCATCTCCGGCGAGGTGGCGAGCTGCACGCTGGCGTTGGCCGCGGTGTTCACCGAGATCAACGCGATGCCCGCGGGCACGAGGGAGATCAGGTACAGCGGGTACCACGGGGCCAGGCCACTCGCGATCTGGAACAGGCCGAACGCGACCGCGCCGCCGACCAGCAGTCTCCGGCTGGGTCGTACCCGCCGTGCCGCCATGAGCGCACCCGCGAGAGCACCGACCGCGAACATGCTGGAGGCGAGCCCGAACGAGGCCGCGCCCGCCCCGAAGACCTCACGCGCCATGAGCGCGATCGACATCGAGAACGACTGCGTGAACAGCGAGACGAAGGCGACCAGCAGTATCGGCATGAGCAGCTCGGGCCGCGCCATCACGTACCGCAGGCCCTCGCGGAGCTGCCCCTTCGCCCTCGGCACCGGCTCTGGGGTGGTCAGCTCGGAGGTGCGCATGAGCAGCAGACCGGCGAGCACGCCCGCGAAGGACAGGGCGTTGATCAGGAAGATCGGGCCGGTGCCGCCGAACGCGTAGATCAGGACACCCGCGACGGCCGGGCCGACCACGCGGGCCAGGTTGAAGCTCGACGCGTTCAGCGCGATCGCGTTGGACAGGTCCTTGCGGCCGACCATCTCCACGACGAACGACTGCCGGGTCGGCACCTCGACGCAGGCGATGAGGCCGAGCAGGAACGCCATCGCGAACACCTGCCAGACCTGGGCCGAGCCGGTCACGACGAGCACGCCCATGGTGAGCGCCAGCAGGCCCATGAACGACTGGGCGACGATCAGCAGCAGCCGCTTGGAGTAGCGGTCGGCGAGCATGCCGCCCCACAGGCCGAAGAGCAGCAACGGCAGGAACTGCAGCATGACGGTCACGCCCAGCGCGAAGGCGCTGCCGTTGGTCAGGTCGAGCACGAGCAGGTCCTGCGCGGTGCGCTGCATCCACGAGCCGACGTTGGAGACCACGCCTCCGGCCGCGAACAGCCGGTAGTTGTAGACGCGCAGGGAGCGGAACATCCCGCCCCGCGTCTCGGGCACGGGCTGGGCCGTCCCGCTCTCCGTGGCCTGCAACTCGCTCGCGGCGGCGGCCCGCGCGGCCCGCCGCCGCCTCATCCTCGCCCTCAGCCCGATCTTCTTGCGTGGGCCCCCGCCCGGCTCACCCGCCGGATTCGCGCCGGTTTCCCCGCTCGACTCTCCGGCCGGACTCGCGCCGGACTCCCGGCCCGGCGCGTCGTCCCGCTCCCCCTGTGACCCCTGCGACCGCGTTCCCGCCTCGCCCCCAGGCGCGGCAGAGACCTCGGCGCCGTGTGGGATCCCGGCGTCATGTGAAACCCGGGCGTCGTGTGGAACCCCGAGTTGCTCGGGTTCTTCCGGTTCTTCCGGTTCTTCGGGTTCGGCTAGATCCGGCTGAGCTTCTCCAGTATCGGAGCCGCCTGCCGGAGCGTCGCCCTCTCCTCGGGTGTCAGCTCCTTCAGCCGCTGTGTCAGCCACGCCTCCTTGAGGCGCCGCTCCTCCCTCAGCAGCGTTGAGCCCTGCTCTGTCACGCTCACGGTCACCTGGCGCCGATCGGTCGGGTGCGGTGTGCGTGACACCAACTCCCGCTCGGCCAGCACGGCGATCACGCGTGTCATCGAGGGCGGCTGCACCTTCTCCAACTCGGCCAATTCGCCGGGGGTTATCGCGGAATGCCGTTCTACGGCGGCGAGCGTCGCGAGCTGGGTGGGCGTCAACGAGTGCACCGCGGCCTGCCTGCGCAGGCGTCTGTTCAGTCGTGCCAGCGACACGCGCAGAGCCGAAGCGAGACCGGCGTCGCTGCGCAGGCTCGCGACGTGGTCCTTCCTGGGGTGGTTCATTAGCGTAAGTCATTACCTTTGCTAACTATATACGGATGCACGTGATTCCCTCCAGAGGGGTTTTCTTCTTGGCGCGGGGCCGTACAGCGTGCCAGACGGACGGGAGATCGCCAACCCGCCCGGAGCACCCGGGGTTCCTCGCCGGGAACCCCGGGGAGAGCTCGACACCCAGTGGAAACGCCGGCGGGTCCGGCCGTACTCCCCCTGCGGAAGCCGAGGTCTCTCGAAGGAGCGACCTCTCACACCAGGATCTCACCGCCCGCCTCGCCCCTCGAAGCCGCCGTCGCACATCCCGAAACGCCGGCGGAAGGGCGGCGGGGTGCCACCCGGCTTCTCGTCCTCACGCGGCGCCGGATCTCATGGAATTCTCAGTTCGGGATGAGGGAGGTCTCAGATGCTCAGCCGACCATCGGTCCGGTAAGTGCCATGCCCTTCATCGGACAAGGAGTTACATGAACCGCACCAAACGCATGATCATAATCGCCGGCGCCGGCACCGCTCTCGCCGCCGGACTGACCGTCCCCGTGGCGGCCTGGGCGACCAGCCCCACCCCCGCGCCGTCGTCCTCCTCCTCGGAGACCCCCGGCACCGCCACCGACGGCCCGCGCGGCCCGCACGGCCCGCGCGGCGGTCACGGTGGTCTCCATGGTCCCGGCCACCACGAGGAGATGGCCGCCAAGCTCGCCGAGATCCTCGGGGCCGACAAGGACAAGGTCACCACGGCCCTGGAGGAGATCAGAAAGGAAGGCGGTCCCGGCCGGCCTCCCAAGGCCCCCGAGCAGGACGAGGCGGAGAAGGCCGCCCCGCAGGACGAGCCGAACGTCCCGCAGGATGAGCCGAAGAAGGCCGCCCCTCGGGAACGACTGGCCGAGGCCCTGGCCGGCAAGCTCGGGATCAGCGCGGACAAGGTCGTCGCGGCGCTGGAGACGCTCGACCAGCAACACCGCGCCGAAGCCGAGACGGCCTTCGCCGAACGACTGAAGGAGGCCGTCACCGCCGGCACGCTCACCCAGGCCGAATCCGACGCCGTCCTCAAGGCGTACCGCGCGGGCCTGATCCCCGCCGGCCCCCGGGGACGCTGAGCACAACCGCACGGGAGCACGTACGGCCGTCACGGTGATCGCCTTCCAAGGCCCACCGTGACGGCCGTACCTCGTTCTCAGGAGTTCGGCACGGCGTACGGGACGCGCTCACGGGCAAGGCGAGGCGGACGACCCATACGCCGCTGCTACCTGATTTGGATGCTCGCGAGCATCCAAATCAGGTAGCAGCGGCCCTACCGTCCCGTCGACATGATCTGGGACGGGAAACCGCAGGTCTTGGGCCGCGGACGCCACTCTGGTGCGCCGGTAGCCGCTCTCGGCTCGCCACGGCGTACGAGAACGCGGAAGGCCGTCGCGATGACCACCTTCTTGGATCATCGTGACGGCCTTCCGCGCGTCGCTCAGCCGAGGCCGAGCATGGTCTTGATCGGGCCGAGTGCGAAGTAGACGACGAACAGCCCCGCGACCGTCCACATCAACGGGTGGACCTCGCCGGCCTTGCCCTTGATGGCCTTGATCAGCACGAAGGTGACGAAGCCCGCGCCGATGCCGTTCGCGATCGAGTACGTGAACGGCATCAGGACGATGGTGAGGAACGCCGGGATCGAGATCTCGTAGTCGGTGAAGTCGATCTCGCGGATGGCGGTCATCATCAGGAAGCCGACCACGACCAGGGCGGGAGCCGCGGCCTCGTAGGGGACCACGGCGACGAGCGGCGAGACGAAGATGGCCAGCAGGAACAGCACGCCGGTGACGACGCTGGCGAGGCCGGTGCGTGCGCCCTCGCCGACACCCGCGGCCGACTCGATGTAGGTGGTGTTGGAGGAGACGGAGGCCGCGCCTCCGGCCGCCGCGCCGATCGAGTCGACGAGGAGAATCTCGCGGGTCCTGGGCAGGGTGCCGTCCTCCTTGATCAGCCCGGCCTGCCCGCCGACGCCCACGATCGTGCCCATGGTGTCGAAGAAGTCGGTGATGAGGAGGGTGAAGATGAGCAGCAGGGCGAGGACGACCGAGACCGAGCCGAAGGCGCCGAGCGGGTCGAACTCCCTGAAGAGCACCAGCGGGTTGTTGAAGCCGAAGATCTGCTCGGGCAGCTGGGGGACGACAAGCTGCCAGCCCGCGGGGTTCGGCTGCTGGCCGGGCGTCACCGAGGCCCCGACGTTGGTGACGGCCTCGACGATCACCGCGAGGACGGTGGTGGCGATGATGCCGATCAGGATGGCGCCCTTGGTCTGACGCGCCACCAGCAGCACGATCAGCAGCAGGCCGACCACGAAGACCAGGATCGGCCAGCTGGTCAGCGAGCCCCCGATGCCGAGTTCCAGCGGCGGCCCGGCGGCCACGCGGCGGACGAAGCCGGCGTCCACGAAACCGATCAGCGCGATGAACAGGCCGATGCCGACGCTGATCGCCGTCTTCAGCTGGGGCGGGATGGCGTTGAACACCGCGGTACGGAACCCGGTCAGCACCAGGAGCCCGATGATCACGCCCTCCAGGAACACCAGGCCCATCGCCGACTCCCAGGACATCTGCGAGGCGATGCCGTAGGTGACGAAGGCGTTCAGGCCGAGGCCCGCGGCCATCGCGAAGGGGACCCTGCCGACGATCCCCATCAGGATGCTGAGCAGTCCGGCCACCAGGGCGGTGCCCGCCGCGACGAGCGGGACGTTGGGCGCGCTCCCGTCTCCGATGAACTGGCCTTCGACGTCCGGGACGGTGGCGATGATCAAGGGGTTGAGCACGACGATGTAGGCCATCGTGAAGAACGTGGCGAACCCACCGCGCACCTCCCTGCCCACGGACGAGCCACGGTCGGAGATGAAGAAGAAGCGGTCAACTTTACTTAATTCAGGATTTTTAACATCGCTCACTCGCGCAGAGTGACAGCGAGCTTTCCTTCTCGGAAGGCCCGGCCGTCGATGGTGATGGTTTCGAGATGGATTCGCGCCTTCACGTGACCCGTTTTGCGAATAGTGAGAGGTCGTCACCTAGTCTGGAGCGCGTGAACCAGCCACGACCTCCGGATCTGCAGCCGTTGAAGACCAACGACACGCTCACGATCCTCACGGGTACCGGCCTGTGGGCCGTCGCCCTGGTCGTCCTTTTCGTCGCGCAGCCGGGCCTCGAGCACCGCTGGTGGATCTGGACCTGTGTCTCGGGCATCTGCGGCGGCCTTTTCGGCCTCTGGTACGTGCGCCGCCGCAACCGCCGCCCGCCGCCCGAGGCCGAAGGGCCGATCGAGCCGACCACCACGATCACGTAAACCCCCGGGCCGCGCCCGGGGGTCCGCCCGCCCGTGGTTTCCCCACCCCGTCGTCGCCGTACTTCACCGTGGGACGCCCCCGAGCGCGCCCAGGGATCATCTCGCCCACGGTTCCGCCTCGCGGCGCCGTCGGCGTCCCCCGAGCGCCCAGGTGATCGTCTAGGTCGAGGCGGTCCAGCTGTCCAGGTCGGCCTCGGCGAGCAGCAGCGGCACCGCCGCCGGGTCGCGCAGCAGCGCCGCCACCGCGAGCCGGTCGCCCCACTGGCCGGACGCCCAGGCGAGCCCGCGCGCCAGCCCCTCCACACCCGAGGCGTGCACCGTGCCCTCGAAGAACCTCCAGGCCGCCGGGACACCGTCCACCAGCAGCCTCTCGTGCTCCACGTAGCCGCTGGGCGCGGTCGGCAGCAGCGACCGTACGGCGGGCGGGACGTCGCGCTTCTCGCCGGAGGACGTCACCTCACCCGCGGCCTCCTCACCGGCGAGCGGCAGGTCGAGCAGCTCCGACAGCGCCTCGGCCAGGTCGAACGGGGCCAGGATCAGCGGCCGGCCCGCGACGAGCGGCAGCAGGTCCGGCGCCTCGACCACGACCGGCTCACCCGCCGCCTCCGCGTCGCCCTCGGAGTCGGCGCCGACGGACAGCACGCGGCCGTCCTCGGCGTCGACGGCGACGATCGCGTCACCGAGGACGGCGCGTACGGCGCGCGGGGGCCCGACACGGGCGGGGTCGACGCCGGCGAGCGCCACCCACAGGGAGCGGAGCTGGGCGCGATCGACCTCCACGGAGGGGTCGCCCAGCAGGTCGAGCAGCTCGTCGGGACCACCGTGGGAGGCGAGCAGGTCGGCCAGCGTACTCCGGACCCCGATCATCGCCAGCGCGGCCTCGTCGACGACGGCGGGGGCGTCCCCGTACAGGCCGAACAGCAGCGGGTCGCCCGCGGGGAGCCGCAACTCCGTGGGGCGCCTGCCGGCGAGTACCGGGTGCGTGGAGAGCCACCAGGCGGTGTAGGAGGGCACCTCCACGACCTCCCCCGCCACCAGGACCCGCAGCGGGTGCAGGACCGAACGGAGCGGCGGGCGCGACAGCAGGGCGAGGGCGGCGGGCCAGTCGGCGACGTACTCCAGGTCGCGTACGGCGGAGAACTCCCTCGCGACCGGCGGCACGGCCGTCTCGGGCAGCAGGTCGAGGACGACCTCCAGCCACTCGTCCTCGCGGTCCAGGTCGTGGTCGCACTCGTCGGGATCGATCATGACGTCGGAGTCGTTGACCACGGCGAAGCCGTCGAGCACCCCCGCCGCCGCGAGCACCCGGGGGCCGTACCGCTCCACCAGCTCCGGCGCGGCCGTGCCAAAGTGCGTCTCGCGGTCGAGCAGCCCGGCGAGCGCCCCGTCGGCGAGGAGCAGCTCGCCCGCCGGGTACAGCTCGCCGTCGGCGCCGCGCAGCGCCAGCTCGGACAGCCAGGGGGCGTCGCCCGCGGTCAGCCCGGCGGCGTCGACCAGCGCGAGCACCGCCTTGGCCACCGGTTCGGAGTCGGGGCTGTCCAGCGACTCCGAGACGGCGGAGCGGGTCAGCGGATCCTCCAGGACGGTACGGGGCGTGGCCTCGCCCGCGCCGAGCCTGAGCAGGAGGGGATGGGCCGCGTCCGGGTGCACGACACGCAATCCGAGCGGTGCGAGGACCGCCGGGTCCAGCCTGGAACCGTCGGTGAGCAGCAGCGTGCCGCGCGGCCCCCTGACCAGGCGGCCGTCGGCCAGCGGCACCGGCAGCGCGCCGAGGGCCTCGGGGTCGTCGGCGGGCAGCACCTCGTACAGCGACCGCCACCAGGCCGGGTCCCTGTCCTTGACGGCGTCGCCGGAGAGCATGTCCACGATGTCGGAGAGCTGCACCCGGTTCACGCCGAGTGCGGTGATCGCCGGATGCCGGGACGGCCATCCCGCGGGCAGCAGTCCGGGGATCATGGGGGCGACCCTCTCCAGCAGCTCGGCCGGGGCCGCGACGACGGACGCCTGCCGCCCGGAGACGACCGGCTCCGCACCGGCGGAGAGCGCGTCCGGGGAGGCGTCGCCCGCCGCGCCGGAGCCGACCCCTGCCGCGTGGAGACCGGCTCCGGCGTCGAGGGGACCGGCGTCGGCGGGGTCGGGGAGCAGGAGCGAGGCACCGGAACCGCCCGGCCTGCCCGACGAGGCCGGGTCGGCGGGCGGCGAGAGCGCGGGAAGCAGCGGGGCGTCGGGGAGCCTGCGCAGGATCGCCCGGCGGATGCGGGCGTCCAGCTCACCCTTGCCCATCATGCCCGGGACGAGGTCGAGGAGCCGGGGAGTGCGAGGCAGCCCGGCGAGCAGTTCCAGGTAGGTGTCGGCGGCACGCTCGACCAGGAAGTCGGTGAGCGGGCCCGGCGCGACATGCCGCCGGTCGGTGGCCATCGGGAACGAGGCGATCAGCAACGCGGGCAGATCCAGCGGCTCGTCGCTCGGCGTGGGCGCGTGCACCACGGGCGGTACCAGCGCGGGCAGCGGCCGAGGCTCCCCGCCCGCTCCGACGAACCCGGAGGACCCGGAAGACCCGGACCTGACAGAGCCGCCCTCGACAGAACCGGTCCCGGCGGCCTCGGACCCGGTGGCGGGCACGGGAGCGGTGACGGGCACCGCCCAGCGGACCAGCCAGTGCGGCCGGGAGCGCTCCTCCGTCGGGCGGTCGGCGAAGAGCTCGGCCACCTGCTCGGGAGTGAACCGCCCGGAGTCCGAGACGACCTTCCAGCCCTCGGAGGTGACGGTCCGCGTCTCGCCGTCCACGTCGATCTCGATCGACTCCAGGGCGGGCAGGCCGAGCAGCAGGGCGGGGCTGGTCTCCCGCAGCATCGCCCGTACGGCCTCCTCGGCCGCCTCGTCACGAAGCGGCAGCCGCACGAGCGTGTCGAACCCCGCGGGGATCTCCACCGGGCCCGCGGGGAAGGGGAGACGCAGCAGCGGTACGTGCCCGCCGCGCTCGGCGAGCTCCTTGGCCAGCTCGGGCTCCGCGGCCACCAGGGCGGCGGTCTGGTCACGGGACCAGCGGACGACCCCGGAGCCGAGCGAGCCGATCACCGGCTCGTCACAGACCGACACCACGGCCGCGAACCCGACGCCGAACCGGCCGGCGGCGTGGGCGTCGTCGCGCTTGGCGGAGACACGCAGCGTGGACAGCCCCTCGATCCCGGATCTGTCGACGGGGGCGCCGACGTTGGCGGCCGACAGCACGCCCTCGCGCAGCGAGAGGCGGAGCCGTCCGGGCACCCCTGCGCGGAGCGCGGCGTCCGCGGCGTTCTGGGCGAGCTCGACGATCAGCCGGTCGCGGTAGCCGCCGAGTGCGAAGTCCTCCTCCGCGTTGGCGTCCTCACGGAAACGGGCGGGCGAGGCCGTCCAGGCGGCCAGGACGGCGGAACGCAGTCGTTCGGTGCCGAAGATGTCAGTCAAGGCGATGCTTCCAAAGGTCGAAGCCCCGCGCGACCAGGTGCCCCGGCCGCGACGGCCAGGACGACCAGTACGGCCAGGACGCCACGGAAGCGGCTCCCGGCCGCGACGGCCGGGTGTGCCGCGGGGGCGGGCGGCGGGGCGGGATGGACCCGGTGGTGCCCCGGGTTGGGAGCGGCCCGGCGACGCCGGGTCAGGAGTGACCGAGCGGCTCGGAGGCGGTGTCGTCCACCGATCCGGCCAGGTCTGGTTCCGAGACGTGCTCGGCGGTGTCGTAGGAGAGGTCGTCGAGGATCGGCGAGGTCGGCTCGACCTGGTGCGGCAGCACGGCGGCCTCGGAGTGGGCGCCGCAACCGTGGTCGGCGGCGACGACCCGCCCGTCGTCGGGAGCGTACTCGTTCGCGCAGACCCCGAAGCCGGTGCGCAGCGCGCCCGCGAGCGGCCAGTAGAAGCCGCAGGTGGAGCACTGGGCGGGCGCGGCGTGCGCGAGCGGGGTGTGCGGTCCCGACTCGCCGGAGTGCCAGCGCCGCACGGCGCGGTCGCGGCCGATCGGGGAGAGCACCCTGGCCCGGCCGAGACCGTACTCGAAGATCATCTGATGGTCGGAGTCGTCGTCGGTCTCGGTGAAACCGGGCGCGAGCCTGTCGTCGTCGTCGGAGGTGGGCAGCAGGTCGCCCACGCCGAGATCGCCGGGACGCAGCCTCTCGCTCCACGGCACCCACTGCGGCGGCATCAGGGCCCCCGAGCCGGGCAGGAGCACGACCTCGCTCACCGTCACGTTGCGCGCCCGCGAGGCGCGGGCGACCGTGACGGCCCAGCGCCAGCCCCGGTAGGCGCGGTCGAGACAGGCGAAGTAATGGGTGACGACGCGGTCGCCCTCACCCTCGACCCCGAGGTGCTCGCCCACCTCTCCGGGCCTGACATTCTCCTCGACCGCGGCTCTGGCCAGGTCGACGGCCGCGACGCACGCCTGGTCAAGGACCACGGCGCGGGATCGAGTCCGACTCATGAGTCGCCTCCCGTCAGCCTCGCAGCACGACGGCTGCCGTCCCTACCGGCTGGCTCGCTCACTGCGCTCACAGTTCATTCTCGCCCATGCCCGGAGCGAACGGCACCGTGGACATCTAATCACCCGGGAAGTGATCCGGCGCCCCGGAGACCGGCCGTCATGGCGAACCCGGGCGAGGTGGCGGACTCCGATCGCCCCAGGAGCGATCTGACGCACCCCGGATCCCCACGAGCAGACAGGCCCGCGGATCCTCTCCGATCATCCCTGGAGTGACCTGACGCACCCCGGAAGAGAACCCGGCCAGGCCGGTGGAGCCCGATCCCCCGGAGTGACCAGCCACCCCCTGAGAGCGCCCCGGCCGAGGCGGTGGCTTCGATCGCCAGGGGAGTGACCAGGCGCACCGGACAACTCACCCGCCCTTCGGGTATGACTGGATACGTGGCAGCTGGGTGGGAACGGGCGCGGAAGACGGTGGGCGATGCCTCCCGGTGGGTCGGCGAGGCCGCCTCCGCCGCGGGCAGGACCGCCGCGCGCGCGGGCCGCGGCACCGGCCGGGTGACGGCGAAGGCGGGCAGGGGGGCGGTCAGCGGCACCCAGCGGGCGGGCAGGGCCGCGCGGCGGCTGACCCACGCGCAGGGCGCGGGCCGTACCGGGCTGGGCCAGCTGATCGAGTTGACCGCCGCGCACAGCGTGGGCGACGCCCTGGTCACCGCGGCCCTGGCCGGGACGCTCTTCAAGCTCCCGGTGAACGAGGCACGCGGCCAGGTCGCCCTCTACCTGCTGATCACGATGATCCCGTTCGTGGTGGTCGCGCCGTTCGTCGGCCCGGTCCTCGACCGGTTCCGCTCCGGGCGGCGTTTCGTGATGGCCGGGACCCTCTTCGGCCGCGGGCTGCTCTGCTTCGCGATGGCGGCGGCGATCGTCCCCGGCGACGTGTTCACGATCTTCCCCGCGGCGCTCGCCGTGCTGGTCCTGTCGAAGGCGTACAACGTCTCCCGCGCGGCGATCATGCCGAGCGTGCTGCCCGCCGACATCGCACTCGTCACGGCGAACGCGAGGGTCGCCCTGTTCGCACTGGTCGCGGCGGGCGTCGCGGTGCCGATCGGCGCGGGCGCCAGCGCCTGGCTGGGCGCCGAGTGGGTGCTGCGCGGGGCGACGGTGCTCTTCCTGTTCCAGGGCGTGCTCGCCGTACGGCTCCCGCGCCACATCGACTCCCCCGATCTGGACGAACTGGACGACGAGGGCGAGGAGCGGCCACCCCGCTGGCGCACGATGCTGAACGTGGGTCCCGTGGTGACCGAGGCGATGCACGCCAACGTCGCCATCCGCCTCTACTCCGGGTTTCTGCTCTTCTACCTGCTGTTCCTCGTCCAGGACAAGAACCTGCCCGGCCTGCCGCCGGTGGTCGCCATCGGCGTGCTGGGAGCGGCCGCCGGGATCGGCGGGCTGGCGGGCACGGCCGTGGCCTCGTGGGTGCGCAACCACTCCCCGCAGGTCATCGTGCTCGGAACGCTCGCCCTGACGACCGCGATCACGATACTGGCGGCCGTCGTCTTCCAGTTGTGGAGCGCGGTGGCGGTCGCGCTCGCGGCCGCGTTCGCCCAGGGCCTGGGCAAGCTCGCGCTGGACGCGATCGTGCAACGGGAGATCGGCGAGGAGGTGCGCTCGTCCACGTTCGGGGTGGTGGAGGCCTTCCTCCAGATCGCGTGGGTGCTGGGCGGCCTGGTCGGGCTCTGGCTCTCGCTGTTCGCGAGCGGGACGGCGGGACTGGCCGTGATGTCCGTGGTGCTGGCGGGTTCGCTCGGCTGGCTGCTGGTACGCCGCCGAGGACGGGTCAAGGAGGTGGACGCCAGGGTCGAGGCCGCGAGAGGTCCGCGCCACTCCCCGTCAGGGCCGCACCCCACGGCGAACGGAGAGCGGCCCTCATCTGACGGCACGCCGGAGGAGCGGGTCGGGTCGCGGCCCGCCGGGACGACCACCGCGGTCGTACACCACGGGGATCCACCGACGGAGAAGCGGACCAGACCGCTCACCAACCCGCACGGCTGAGCCGCGAGGGTCTTCCGGCGGGTTCGGATCAGTCGTCGAGGTCGTCGGCGACGGCTCGGAGCACGGCGGCGATCTTCTTCGCGTGCGCGGCCTCCGGCTGCTTGCCCCTCTGGTACGACATGGAGACCGTGTCCAGGAGCTTGATCAGATCCTCCACGATGACGACCATCTCGTCGGGCTTCTTGCGCTTGCCCTTGGGCTTGGCGGTCTTGGCGAGTGTGGGCGGCTGATCGATCACTCGGACCGAGAGCGCCTGCTGGCCGCGGCGCCCCTCGGCCACACCGAATTCGACCTTCTGTCCGGGCTTGAGGGAATCCACGCCGGACGGCAGCGCGGAAGAATGCACGAAGACCTCACCGCCGTCGTCGCGGGTGAGGAAGCCGAATCCCTTGTCGGCGTCGTACCACTTGACCTTGCCACTCGGCACAGGGGTGACCTCGTTCAGACTGTCGTGAAAAGGAATGGATGTAGGTTATGCCCCGCAGGCGCCGGGAGCGACCGCGTATTGAGACCCGAATTACACGAGAACGGGGGTTCGCCAGTCGTCGAACCATTCGACGAACTCGGTCAGGTCACCCAAGATCACATCGGCTCCGTGATCACGCAGTTCTCCCGCCGGATAGACACCTGTCGCCACCGCCACGCTGACGACTCCCCCCGCTCGTGCCGCGTCGATGTCCGCGACATGATCCCCAACATATGCGGCGGCGCCGAAAGCCGCGAGGGCCGGACCCTTGGCCGCCCCGAAAACCGATCCGGCGACCTCGTCCACCTCCAGCCCGAGGAACTCGACCGTCCTCGCCGCGTCGCGGGCGTTCTTGCCCGTGACCACGGCGACCCTGCCTCCCACCCGCCGTACGGCCTCGACGGCCTCGCGCGCGCCGGGCATGAGGGTGGTGACCGGGACGGCGATCGACGGATACAGCTCCCGGTAGACGTCGGCGGCGGCGGGAACCTCCTCGACGGGCATCCAGTTGGCCAGTTCCCACTCCAGCGGCGGCCCCAGTCTGCCCAGCACGGTGACGGTGTCGATAAAGATGCCGGTACGCAGCGCCACCTCCTCGTAAACGGCGGCGATGCCCGCACGCGTGTCGGCGAGCGTCAGATCGAGGTCGAATCCCACAGAGTTCACCAGGTCACTCACCGCTCCTTGTCCGCTCCGCGAAGAGATTCACGGAGAATCCCTCAAAGAATGCCAAATCCCCCCAAACATTGCTAATCCAGAGCGTTGTCCGTGACGCATCCCACCGCGGAAGCCTTCACGAAAAGATTCGCCTATCCGGAAGACGCGCCGACGCCTCCCCATCGGTTCTCCGGTGTTCGCGGAGACCGTGGGCGAGCCCTCGGGACCGCGTGGAGCGCGACCGCTTCTCCACCTCCCTGATGTGCCTCACCCTCGGCCCGCCGCCCCGGCGGATGGTCCGGACCATCCGCCGACAGACCCGGCGGCCGACGCGCCACCGGACGGTCACCCCGCGAGAGCGGAGGCCGTGACCACCCCGTGCGAGGCCGGAAGCCGTGAGGACTCCGATGGCGTCACCCGGGTCGGCGGGCTCCCCTTCCCACCGGCATCGGAGGATTGAGCAGGCGGTAGGCGAGCCAGAAGACGGCCCAGGCCGTACCCAGCATGAACATGAGCCCGCTGATGGTGAAGAACTCGTCCACCACCGTGCCGAGGTCGTTCCTGGCCCGTACGAGGGCGACCAGGGCACCGCCGAAGGTGTAGCTCACGAGCGGAGCGGCCAGTCCCAGCGCCTTGTCGGAGGTGTGCCAGTTCTCGCAGGCGACCACGACGAGAGCCGCGACGGCCCAGACCAGCACCGGGATCGTGAAGATCGCGATCGGGGCGAACGGGAAGGGGATCAGCAGGCCGGCCAGGGCGAGCAGGACCATGCCGGCCGTTTCGCGCCGATGGCTCAGCAGGATCGTCCGGGTGTCCTGGGTGCCGGGGACGACGTCCTCCCTGGAACGGACCGGACGCCGTCGACGCAGCCAGTCGGGACGGTTGCGCGCCCGCCTCCTGGCCAGCCGCTCCTCGGCCTCCCGCATGCCCCTGGCCACCCCGGGCGGAAGCTCCGGACGGCCCTCCGCGTCTCCCCGGACATGCGTCTCTTTTCGGGTGTCTTCCTGAGGTCCCGTGTCTTCCTGAGCCCTCGTGTCTTCCTGGGGCCCCTGGGCTCCTTGAGGTACCGGTTCCCCTCGCGACGCCTCCGAGCGCTCTCCCTCCCGCTGCTCTCCCTGGACCTCCCCGTCTTCCTGCTCTTCCCCCGACTCCTGTGGCGTGTCCGGTGTCGACCGCCGTGCCGCCGACGGCGGGAAAGGATCCCGCACGGCTGGGATCTCCTCGGTCGGCGGGTCGTTCTCCACCGCGTCCTCCCACTCGTCGACCCGATCCGGCTCGGGCCGACCCCGCGTGGGCCGGTCCAACTCGGGGCGATCCGACGCGGGCCGGTCCGACTCAGGGCGATCCGGCTCCGGGTAATCCGACACAGGAGCGGCCGATTCGGGACGGTCCGCCTGGGAGTAATCCGAAGCGAGACGGTCCGAGGCGAGACGGTCCGGCTCGGGGTGATCCGACGAGGGATGGTCCGACACGAGGCGATCCAGCTCACGGCGCTCCGAAACGGGGCGATCCGACTGAGGTTCACCGGCATCGGGATGAGCCCCCATCACGGCGTACGGATGCCCTCGCACGGGTCGGCGGGGAGACGGGGAGACGGGGGGATCTCCGGAAACGGGCTCCTTCGATGTGGGAGCGGATCCCTCGGGGGAGGTTGAAGCGGAGCTCTGGGGAACGTCCCCCTCCGAAGGCTCCTCGGGAACGGCCCTTTTCGAGGGACCCTTGGGCGCCGCACCCTCCGGGGTGGGGGCCGGGTCATCGGGGGTGGGGGCGGCGAGAGGCACGAGTGCCACGGAAGGGATGGGGGTGACACCGCCGACGCCCGTGGCGGGATCAGCGCGGTCGGGGCGATCAATGCGGTCAGCACGGCCTGGACGGTCAGCATGGCCGGAGCGATCGACGCCATCAGCACGGTCTGGACGGTCAGCACCATCGGCACGGTCGGCACGGTCTGGACGGTCGAAGCGATCGGCACGGTCAGGATGTGCGGTGTCGAAGCGATCGACATGATCAGCACGGTCAGCGTGGCCGGTACGTGTGCTGTCAGGACGATCCACATGATCAGCACGGGCGGC
This sequence comes from Streptosporangium sp. NPDC049046, assembly GCF_040649155.1. NCBI lineage: Bacteria > Bacillati > Actinomycetota > Actinomycetes > Streptosporangiales > Streptosporangiaceae > Streptosporangium > Streptosporangium sp. NPDC049046. Next base: position 51,816 of record NZ_JBEZEZ010000033.1, read on the forward strand.
ACCGGGGAGCCCGGCGGCCCCCTCCCCCCGCGGCCTGGGGACCGTACCGGAGTCATCACGCCGGGATCTCCACAGATCCCGCAAGCCCCGCAAACTCGGAAAGCCCTCCTCGGAGACCCGTGGCTCGGGACGCCCCGGTGAAGTCTCCGGGGATGGGGACGGGGACGGTACCTCCCCACTCAGACGGCGTAGCTCGTGCTGGACCAGTGCGGCGGGGTCGCCGAACCGGGCCAAAATCCTCTCCACGGCGGCCGGGTCGTCCGTCCCCGCGCGCTCGGCGTCGATCCGCCTGCGCAACACCGCCACGAAGTCGATCCGCTGCCTGGGCCTCATCACACCGTGCGCCGCGTCGGCCGCCTTGCTGACGTAGTCCAGGACGAGCTGGTCCGCACGCTCGATCACACTGACCATCCTCTCTCGGCATCGCCTCGCTCGTGAGCTTCTTCCCTTATTCGCTGCCCTTCACGTGATCTGTTCGCCGCCCTTCACATGATCGTTTTCCCTCTTCGGTCGATCACGGAATTCCCCCAGGCCGCGCGATGTCGGTCAAGCCTCCTACCATTGGCGGAATGAGCACGGAGTTCACCGAGTGGTTGCGCGGCCGGAGCGATGACCGGCTGCGGGCTCTCGTCTCCGTACGTCCCGAGCTCATCACCCCCGTGCCCGCCCATCTGGAAGGGCTCGCCGGGCGGGCGAGCAGCCCGTCGGCGGTGGGCAGGGCGCTCGACAGGCTCGACCGGTTCACGCTCGCGGTCGTGGAGACGCTGGCCGTGCTTCCCGGCCCGATCGCCTACAGGTCGCTGCGCGCCCAGATGGCCCGTTCCCTTGCGGGGACGGCCGATCCACAGTTCCAGAGCGCCCTCAAGGAGACGGTCGAGCGGCTGCGCACCATGGCCCTCGTCTACGGCCCTGACCGCGCCCTGGCTCCGGCGCCCGGGGTGCGGGAGGTGCTCGACGCTCCCGCGGGGCTCGGTCCGCCCGCCGTGGAGGCGTTCAGGCACCATCCCGCCGAGCGGCTGGCCGAGCTGGTCCAGGACGTCGCGGGCGAGGGCGGCGAGACGGGGAGCGCGACCAAGGAGACGCTCGCCGCGCTGCTCGGCGACGCGGAAATCGTCGGACGGCTGATCGAGGAGGTCTCGCCGCAGGCGCGGTCCGCGCTCAACGAGCTGGTCTGGGGTCCGGCCAGCGGCCGGGTGCCCAACGCCCGCCGTGAGGTGCGGGCCGCCACCGCCCGGTCGCCGATCGACCAGCTCCTGTCCCGGGCACTGCTCGCCGCCACCGGCGAGGAGACCGTGGTGCTGCCCCGCGAGGTCGCCCTGTTCCTGCGCGGCGGCCGCGTCCACCGGGACCTGTCCCCTCTCCCTCCCGCCGCGGAGGGCACCGAGCGCGACCGCGGGCTCGCCGACCGCACGGCGGCCGGGCAGGCGTTCACCTTCACCCGCGCGGTGGAGGAGTTGTGCGAGCGCTGGAGTGTCGACCCGCCCGGCGTGCTCCGCAGCGGTGGCCTGGCCGTGCGCGACCTCAAGCGGACGGCGGGCCTGCTCGACCTGCCCGAGTGGGTGACGGGACTGATCGTCGAGGTGTCGTACGCGGCGGGGCTGATCGCGGCGAGCGGCACGGTCGACGGCGACTGGATGCCCACCCCCGGCTACGACGGCTGGAGGGTGAAGGCCACCGAGGACCGCTGGGTGGTGCTGGCCACGGCCTGGCTCACCATGGACCGGGTGCCGGGGATCATCGGCGAGCGCGACGAGCGCGATCGGCTGCTCAACGCCCTCCATCCCGACCTGCGCCGTCCAGCCGCCGCGGAGGTCCGCGCCACGACCCTGGGCGTGCTCGCCTCGACGCCGGGGGTGGCGCCCACCCTCGACGCGGTACGCGAGCGCCTGGCCTGGGAGCAGCCCCGCCGTCGCGGTGGCTACCGCGACCAGCTGGTGGAGTTCACGCTGCGCGAGGCCGAGCAGATCGGCGTCACCGGGCTCGGGGCGCTCGCCAGCCACGGTCGCGCCCTGCTCCCCGATTCCTCCGGCGGCTCCGGCACGCCGACCGGTTCCGCCGGCGGCCGCGCGATGCCCGCCGCCCACCTGCTGCTCCCGCTGCTGCCCGAGCCGCTCGACCACGTCCTCCTCCAGGCCGACCTGACCGCCGTCGCCCCGGGGCCGCTCACCGGCGACCTGAGGCGATGGCTCGCGCTGACGGCGGAGGTGGAGTCGACCGGCGGCGCGACGGTCTACCGCTTCGACGAGCGCTCGATCCGGCGGGCCCTGGACGCGGGTCAGGGCGCCGACGAGCTGCTGGCCATGCTGGAGCGCCACTCGACCACGCCCGTGCCGCAGCCGCTCAGCTACCTGGTCACCGACGTGGCCAGGCGCCACGGCCGGATGCGCGTCGGATCGGCGAGCGCGTACGTGCGGTGCGACGACTCCTCCCTGCTCGACGAGGTGATGGCCGACAAGCGGGCGATCCCGCTGCGGTTGCGGCGGCTCGCCCCCACGGTGATCGCCTCCAAGTCCTCCCGTCCGACGCTGGTCGACGCGCTGCGCGCGATGGGGTACGCACCGGCGGCGGAGTCGCTCGACGGTGACGTGATCATCGCCCAGATCGACGTCCGCAGGACCGAGGGCACGTCGGCGGGTCGTTCCCCGGTCACGTTCAACGGCCACGAGGCCGACGTGGTGGCCGCCGCGGTGCGCGCGGTGCGCGCGGGTGACGCCGCGCTCCAGGCCCGTCGTGCCCCGGTCGCCGTCCCCGGCGGCGAGGTGCCGCGCTCCCCCGCCACCGCCACGATCACCGCCCTGCGCGAGGCCATCCGGCAGGGGTCGCAGGTCTGGATCGGCTACCTCGACTCCCAGGGCAACGCCACCAGCCGGATCCTCGAACCCGCCCGGATGGAGGGCGGTTATCTCACCGCCTACGACGAGACGCGAGCGGCGGTGCACCGCTTCGCCCTGCACCGCATCACCGGCATAGCCGACATCGTCTGAGATGCCTCCCGCCGACAGCACGAGGGGCGGAAAGGCCGCGCCGGCCCGGCGTGCCGTAAGGGGCCAAGGGGTAGTCTCGGTTGCGGGACGGGCCCACCACGAACTCGGCCGGCGGTCCGATGATCCGGCGACGGCGCGTCGTTCGCCCCGCCGCTCACCGGGGTGCGAGGGTCCCTTTCCGGGTCCCCTCCGGGCTCCGCCCCCGGGACGCGACCGAGTCCATCCGCCCATGGCCCACGACCTACGCCCCATATCGTGTCAGTTGACGTTCTGAGCTCCACAGAAGCGAGAGATCCCCATTGAGCAGCGGTCACTCAGAAGGCCCCAGCACCAACCCGGACGACTGGAAGAGCCCCTACACCACAGGCCCCGGCCAGACTCCGGGCCACGAGCGGCAGCCGTACGGCTACGAGCAGACCCGGCAGGATCACCAGCCCGGCTACGCCCAGCCGGATTACGGTCAGCCTGACTACGGTCAGCCCGGCTACAACCAGGTCCCGGCCTACGGCGAGCCCTCCGGTTACACCGACCCCGGATACGGCCAGGGCTACGGACAGGGTTACGGCGAGCAGCCCTACGGACAGGGTTACGGACAGGGCTACGGGGGTTACGGATCCCCGCCGCCTCGCAACGTCGAAGGTGTCAGGACGCACGGGATCGTCGCCCTGGTCATCAGCATCACCCTCGCGCTGAGCTGCTTCGTGAGCCCCGGCGGCATCGTCGGCACCATCCTGTCGGGCATCGCGCTGGGCAAGGTCGACGCCGATCCGCAGGGCGCGAGAAACCTGCTCAAGTGGACCTGGATCAGCGTCGGCGTCAACATCGCGCTGCTCGCCCTGGGCATGACCTTCTTCATCGTCGCCGGCGTCAACGGCGCCTTCGACTCCTGAGCGGGCCGGGGCCTTACGCGACGAGCCGGTGGGCGTTCACGGGTGCGACCATGAGCCGAACCGCCGTAGCCTGTGGTAACCGAGGGAGAAGGCCGCTGTGACTGACGGACCATTGATCGTCCAATCGGACAAGACCCTGCTCCTTGAAGTCGATCACGAGCGGGCCGGGGAGTGCCGCAAGGCGATCGCGCCGTTCGCGGAGCTGGAGCGCGCCCCCGAGCACGTGCACACCTACCGGATCACCCCCCTGGCGCTGTGGAACGCGCGGGCCGCCGGGCACGACGCCGAGCAGGTGATCGACGCGCTGATCGCGCACAGCCGTTACCCCGTGCCGCACGCGCTGCTGGTCGACGTCGCCGAGACGATGTCGCGCTACGGCAGGCTCCGCCTGGAAAAACACCCCGTCCACGGCCTCGCCCTGACCAGCACCGACAAGGCCGTGCTGGAGGAGGTCCTGCGCGCCAAGAAGATCCAGCCGCTGCTGGGCGAGCGCCTGGGCGACGACGGCGTGGTGGTGCACCCGAGCGAGCGCGGCAACATCAAGCAGCACCTGCTCAAGCTGGGCTGGCCCGCCGAGGACCTGGCCGGATACGTCGACGGCGAGCACCACCCGATCGTGCTCACCGAGGAGGGCTGGGAGCTGCGCACCTACCAGCGGGAGGCCGCCGAGGCGTTCTGGCACGGCGGCTCCGGCGTGGTCGTGCTTCCCTGCGGGGCGGGCAAGACGATCGTGGGCGCGGCGGCGATGGCCCAGGCGAAGGCGACGACGCTGATCCTGGTGACCAACACGGTCTCCGCGCACCAGTGGAAGCAGGAGCTGCTCAGGCGGACCTCGCTGACCGAGGACGAGATCGGCGAGTACACCGGCACGAAGAAGGAGATCAGGCCCGTCACCATCGCCACGTACCAGGTGATGACGACCCGCAGGCAGGGCGTCTACCGGCACCTGGAGCTCTTCGACGCCCGTGACTGGGGTCTGGTCGTCTACGACGAGGTGCACCTGCTGCCCGCGCCGATCTTCCGGATGACCGCCGACCTGCAGGCGAGGCGGCGGGTGGGCCTGACCGCGACGCTCGTGCGCGAGGACGGCAGGGAGGGTGACGTGTTCTCCCTGATCGGCCCCAAGCGGTACGACGCGCCGTGGAAGGAGATGGAGAACCAGGGCTGGATCGCCCCGGCCGACTGTGTCGAGGTGCGGGTGACGCTCACCGACGAGGAGCGGCTGGCCTACGCGATGGCCGAGTCCGAGGAGCGCTACCGGTTCTGCGCGACCACGCCGTCCAAGACGCGGGTGACCGAGGCGCTGGTCCGACGGCACCCGGACGACCAGGTCCTGGTCATCGGTCAGTACATCGACCAGCTCGACGAGCTCGGCGAGCACCTGAACGCACCGGTGATCAAGGGGGAGACGAAGGTCAAGGAGCGGGAGCGCCTCTTCCAGGCGTTCCGCGACAGGGAGATCCAGGTCCTCGTCGTCTCCAAGGTCGCCAACTTCTCCATCGACCTGCCGGAGGCGGCGGTGGCCATCCAGGTGTCGGGCACCTTCGGGTCCCGGCAGGAGGAGGCTCAGCGGCTGGGCCGGGTGCTGCGGCCGAAGGCGGGCGGGGGCGGGGCGCGCTTCTACTCGGTGGTGAGCCGTGACACCGTGGACCAGGATTTCGCCGCCCATCGGCAGCGGTTCCTCGCCGAGCAGGGGTACGCGTATCAGATCATCGACGCGGACGACGTGCTCGCCGGAGATTGATCTCACACAGCGAACACGTCGTCAATTTGTGTCAGGTCCACGAAATCCCGCGGGCTTTCGACAAACAAACCACCCCCTCGCTAGGCCTCAGGGCCACTGGCGACATACCCCCATGATCTGCGGGACTCACCGGGTTCGCCTCGCTTTTTCGCCATTTCCACGGAGAATTACAGAGAGTGTCAGGGCGATTACGGAACGATCGGATCGCCGACGAAGAGAACGCTCTCTTCGATCATCAGACGCCCACCTCAGCGACCGTTGGAACGGTAAAACGATTTTTTGTCTCCGCGCGCCACCGGCACCGGAGCAGCGCCCGCCGTGTTTTGTCACCGCGTGTCCCCGGCGCCCGCGCGGCATCCGCCGTATCCTCGTTCACCGTTAATCCTTTTGAGACTCCACGGGGCCGTCGCTAAGCTGGTCGATTCGCTGCCCGATGACCACCACCTCCGTTTATCGAATGGGAGGCGCTTCAGCGTGCCCGCACATCAATTGGCCCCCGACATAACCGACGACTCCGCCCGGATCCTCGCCGCCGAACGCGAGCATCTGGCCGTCTCCAGAGCGGCGCTGCGCGCGATGCGCGAGCACGCCCGGTCCCTCTCCTCCGACGCCGCCGGAGACTGGGTCTCCCAGCAGATCCTGCAGGCGCTGCTCGACCAGCGCGTCGAGGCGCTCGCCGACCACTCCGGCACGCCCCTGTTCTTCGGCCGCCTCGACCGCGAGGCCGGAGACGACCTTCCCAGCACGGTCTACGTCGGGCGCAGGCACGTCCACGACGACAGCAGCCGTCCCCTGGTCATCGACTGGCGGGCACCGGTCTCGCGGGCCTTCTACCAGGCGAGCCCGTCCGACCCGATGCGCGTCGCCCTGCGCCGCAGGTTCGGCTACCGGGGCGGCGACCTGACCGCGTACGAGGACGAGCACCTCGACCAGGGCGGCGCCGCCCTCGCCCAGAGCAGGATCCTCACCGAGGAGATCGAGCGCCCCCGCTCGGGGCCGATGCGCGACATCGTCGCGACGATCCAGCCCGACCAGGACGAGATCGTCCGCTCGGACCTGGGGCGGACGGTGTGCGTGCAGGGCGCCCCTGGCACGGGGAAGACCGCGGTGGGTCTGCACCGGGCCGCCTACCTGCTCTTCACCCACCGCGAGCGGCTCGCGAGGTCGGGTGTGATGATCGTCGGTCCGAACCGGGCGTTCCTCTCCTACATCTCCTCCGTCCTGCCCGCCCTGGGCGAGGTCAAGGTCGACCAGACCACGGCCGCCGGGATCCTCGGCGACCACTCCGCCCCCGAGGACCCCGCCGTCGCCACCGTCAAGGGCGACGCGAGGATCGTCCCCGTGCTCCGGCGTGCCCTGTGGGCGCACGTCGTCAAGCCCACCGAGGGCGTGCTGTTCACCAAGGGGATCAACCGCTACCGGGTGGCCGACCACGAGGTCCGCGAGATCGTCGCCTCACTGCGCGGCACCGTCCGCTACGGCCCGGGGCGCGCCACGCTCGCCCAGCGCCTCGCCCACCTGGTGCTCGTCCGGATGGAGCAGCGCGGTGAGTCTCCCGACGACCGGGTGCAGGACGCGGTGGCCAGGTCCAAGCCGGTCAGGGCGCTCGTGGACGCGGTCTGGCCCAAGCTGACCCCGCAGCAGGTGCTCCACCGGCTGTTCAGCGACCCCGCCTTCCTCGCCGCCGCCGCCAAGGACGACCTCACGGCCTCCGAGCAGTCGCTGCTGCTGTGGGCGAAGCCCTCCAAGTCCTTCCGCTCGGCGAAGTGGTCGGCGGCCGACGGCGCGCTGATGGACGAGCTGGCCGACATGATCGAGCGGACCGTCCCGCTGGGCCACCTGGTCGTGGACGAGGCCCAGGACCTGTCGGCGATGCAGTTGCGCGCCCTCGGCAGGCGCTGCCGCACCGGCTCGGCCACCGTGCTGGGCGACCTCGCGCAGGGCACCACGCCCTGGTCCGCCCGCTCCTGGACCGAGGTCCTCACCCATCTCGGCTTCGAGGACGGCGCGGTCACCGAGCTCACCCTCGGCTTCCGCGTGCCGCGCGAGGTCCTCGACTACGCGGCCAGGCTGCTGCCCTCGGTCGCCCCTGACCTGGCCGCCCCCCGGTCACTGCGTCCCGGCGCGGGCTCCCTGTCGGTGCGGCCGGCCTCCGACCTCGCCGCGGCGCTGGCCCGTGCCGCCGAGGAGGCGCTCGCCCGCGAGGGCTCGATCGGCGTCATCGTCCCCGACGCCCTGGTGGGCGCCACGTCCGAGGCCCTGTCCCACCTGGATCACCGGGTGCTGAGTCCCGACACGGTCGAGGACCACCGTCTCCTGGTCGTGCCGGCGTCCCTGGCCAAGGGCCTGGAGTACGACCACGTGATCGTGGCCGAGCCCGCCGACATCGTGGAGGCGGAACCGCGAGGGCTGGCCCGGCTGTACGTCGTCCTGACCCGGGCCGTCACCTCACTCACCGTCCTGCACTGCCGGGAGCTTCCCTCCCAGCTCGCCGGGTGACCCTGTCTCGGCCGGCGCCAGGCGGTACGAACGGTTCCCCGGCCGGGGCACCAGGTTCGCCGCTCTGATCCCGAAAGGACCCTCACCGACCGGGATGATGCCGACGACCTCGTTGGTCCTGGTGCTGATCACCGACACGCTGGCCGAGGCCAGGTCGGTCACATAGAGCCAGGCGCCGTCCGGGGAGATCGTGATCCCGAAATGAGCACCCTCGACCGGGATCATGTCGACGACCCTGTTGGTCTTGGCGTCGATCACCGCCACGCCGGCCGGGAGCAGGAGGGTCACGTAGACGAGGGAACTGTCGGCGGAGACCACGACCCTGGAGGGAGCGTGACCGACGGGGACGGTGGCGACGACCTTGTTGGTCCTGGTGCTGATCACCGACACGGTGTCGGAGCCCTGGTTGGCCACATAGACATAGCGGCCATCGGGGGCGAACCTGATTCCGAACGGGTCCTGGCCGACCGGGATGGTGGCGATGACCCTGTTGGTCACCGTACTGATCACCGACACGGTGTCGGAGCCCTGGTTGGCCACATAGACGCGGTAATAGGGGATGGCGGCGATCCTGAAGGGGGCACGGCCGACCGGGATGGTGGCGATGACCCTGTTGGTCTTGGTGCTGATCACCGACACGGTGTCAGCCTGCACATCGGTCACGTAGACACGGGTGCCGCCATAGGAGACGTCGATCCCGATGGGGCTGCCTCTGACAGGGATGGTCGCGGTGACCTTCCGGGTCGTCGCGTCGATCACCGACACGTTGTCCGACTGCGAGTTGGCCACGTAGACGTGCGCGTTGTCGGGAGCGACCGCCACCCCGATGGGGTTGTCGCCGACGGGGATGGTGGCGACGACCTTGTTCGTCGTCGTGTCGATCACCATCACGTTGTCCGACTGCGAGTTGGTCACGTAGGCGACGTTGTTCGGTGGTGAGGCCACCGCGTCCGCGGTCGTCGGCGCCACCAGAGCGGCCACGACGACCGGCGCCATCACGACGGGAAGGACACGCGATCGCCACCCGTCCTCGGGTGACCAACCGAGTGGTTTCCACCGGTTACGCTTCATCGTTCCCCCGCCTACCGTCGTGCCGTCAAGAACCCTGCTGCCGCAACGAGCATCTCGTTCTATGACCGCACGACGTCGTGTTCGGGACACGACACACCTATTTGGGCCCCCATTCCACCCGTCCTGTCCTTTCATTGCCCGACAGCGCCGAGGCCGATCGGACGGCATGAAAGCGGCCGCGCCTCCTTGGCCCCGACCTTTTCGAGGCCGCCTCCCCTCACGCGGCTCCGCATGGGTCCCCGCCGGGTCGGACTCCGCGGCTCACGGCCTCTCCTGTGCGCACGCCGGAGACCTTTCCAGAAGGTGTGGCGGCAGGTGGTGGACGGAGATGCCAAAAGAGGCGACCCCGAGATCTCGGGGTCGCCTCTTTTATGTGAAAGCGGTTGGACTCAGAAGTCCATGTCGCCGCCGCCGGGCATGGCGGGGGCGGCCGCGGCCTTCTCGGGCTTCTCGGCGATGACGGCCTCGGTGGTGAGGAACAGCGCCGCGATGGACGCCGCGTTCTGCAGCGCGGAACGCGTCACCTTGGCCGGGTCGATGATGCCCGTCTCGAACAGGTTGACGTACTCGCCGGTGGCGGCGTTGAGGCCCTCACCCGCGGGAAGGTTGCGCACCTTCTCCACGACGACGCCGCCCTCAAGACCGGCGTTCACCGCGATCTGCTTCAGCGGCTCCTCCAGAGCCTTCTTCACGATCGCGGCACCGGTGGCCTCGTCGCCGGAGAGCTCCAGCTTGTCGAACGCCTTCGCGCCGGCCTGCAGCAGCGCCACGCCACCGCCGGGGACGATGCCCTCCTCGACGGCCGCCTTCGCGTTGCGAACGGCGTCCTCGATGCGGTGCTTGCGCTCCTTGAGCTCGACCTCGGTCGCGGCACCGGCCTTGATGACGGCCACGCCGCCGGCCAGCTTGGCCAGACGCTCCTGGAGCTTCTCGCGGTCGTAGTCGGAGTCGGTGTTGTCGATCTCGGCGCGGATCTGGTTGACCCGGCCGGCGATCTGCTCGGCGTCACCGGCACCGTCGACGATGGTGGTCTCGTCCTTGGTGACGATGACCTGGCGGGCGCGGCCGAGCTGGTCCAGGGTGGTGGACTCCAGCTTGAGGCCGAGGTCCTCGCTGATGACCTGGGCACCGGTCAGGATGCCGATGTCGCCCAGCATCGCCTTGCGACGGTCACCGAAGCCGGGCGCCTTGACGGCGACCGAGCGGAACAGACCACGGATCTTGTTCACGACCAGGGTGGCCAGGGCCTCGCCCTCGACGTCCTCGGCGATGATCAGCAGCGGCTTGCCGGCCTGCACGACCTTGTCGAGAACCGGGAGCAGGTCCTTGTTGGCGGACACCTTGGAGTTGACGACGAGGATGTACGGGTCGTCGAGGACGGCCTCCATACGCTCCGGGTCGGTGACGAAGTACATCGAGGTGAGGCCCTTGTCGAAGCGCATGCCCTCGGTGAGCTCAAGCTCGAGACCGAAGGTGTTGCTCTCCTCGACGGTGATGACGCCTTCCTTGCCGACCTTGTCCATCGCCTCGGCGATCATCTCGCCGATCTGCGGGTCGCCCGCGGAGATGGACGCCGTGGAGGCGATCTGCGCCTTCGTCTCCACGTCCTTGGCGAGCTTGGACAGCTCCTCCGACACGCGCTCGACGGCGGCCTCGATGCCCTTCTTCAGGGACATCGGGTTCGCGCCGGCGGCGACGTTGCGAAGACCCTCGCGTACGAGAGCCTGGGCGAGCACGGTGGCGGTGGTGGTGCCGTCACCCGCGACGTCGTCGGTCTTCTTCGCGACCTCCTTGACGAGCTCGGCCCCGATCTTCTCCCACGGGTCTTCGAGCTCGATCTCCTTGGCGATGGAGACACCATCGTTGGTGATGGTGGGGGCGCCCCACTTCTTCTCCAGCACGACGTTACGGCCCTTGGGGCCGAGGGTCACCTTGACGGCGTCCGCGAGCTGGTTCATGCCGCGCTCGAGACCGCGCCGGGCGTCCTCGTTAAACGCGATCATCTTGGCTGCCATACGGCTAACCTCCCAGAGAAAGGGTGGCTTACACCGGACCGAGCCGACGCCCGCGACGGCATGTGGGCCCACGACTCCGTTCGGCGGGCCCCATCGCCTCGATCCAGGATTGGCACTCTCTATGCGTGAGTGCCAAGAATCTGTTTAGCACTCTACCCCGACGAGTGCAAGCCGCGCCCCGTTGACCTGGGCCGCGCGTGGGACGATCTTCAGCTTCTCGTCACGTCCGCGAAGATCCCGCGTCACGTCGGCGTACGCGATGGGTCATCATCGGGGCCTTTGGGAGGCATTGGCACCTTTGGGGTCACTGCCGTCATTGCCGTCGTTGGCGCATGCCCGAACGACACGAACGCCCGGCTCGCCGGATGAGGGCGAGCCGGGCCTGGGCGGTGAGGGTTCAGCGGACCGCGACACCTCGGGACCCGCCGATTCCTCCCTGCGAATTCATGAAACGGCTGCGTCAGACCGCCCGGACGGATTCCGCCTGGGGACCCTTCTGTCCCTGGGTGATCTCGAACTCGACCCGCTGCCCCTGCTCCAGGGCGCGGTAGCCATCCATCATGATCGCGGAGTAATGGACGAACACATCCTTACCACCGTCTACCGCGATGAAGCCGTAGCCCTTGTCCGCGTTGAACCATTTGACGGTGCCCTGCGCCACTTGCGACTCCTCTTACTGGTCTTAAAGGACGACGCCCATTCCTCTCGCGAAGTCCCCAATCTCCGGGGCGGACTTCGCCACGTCGATCGTTCCGACCATACCTGTGGGAAGCGGTCGGGCAACAGAGTCAAGCACCAAACTACCTCTTTACGAGAGCTTTTATCACGAGGAGAAAGTTTCATCATCACTGCTGGTTAGTCAGGGGTTACATTATTCGTGTACGCGGCAAATATGAGCTTCTGTCATAAAACACGGCACCCGCCCGGCCGGAGCCGGGCGGGTGCCGTGGATTCGCGGGTGCCCCTGGGGATGACGCGGTGCGACGCGAGGCGGTCAGGGCCGCGTCAGGGCGGAGGAGTCAGCCTCCGGCCACCGCCGGGATGATGGAGATCTGAACACCGGAGGGCGTCGCCGTGTCGAGGTTGTCGGCGAAACGGACGTCCTCATCCCCCACGTAGACATTGACAAAACGTCGGATCTTTCCCGATTCATCGAGAATCCGGGCACCGATCCCCGGGAAGTCCGCGTCGAGCTTCTGAAGAACATCGCGCAGGGTCTCGCCTTCTCCGTTCACCTCGGCGGCACCATCGGTGTAAGTCCGGAGAATCGTCGGAATCCGCACAGAAACGCTCATAATTCAGTACCTTTCACGATTTCTAGGCGATAGCCGCACGGAATGCGTCAAGAGAGGGTCGAATCACTGCGGTCGGGCGCGCCTCCGCGGCCACCGCGTCCAGGGTCTTGAGACCGTCGCCGGTGTTGAGGACCACGGTCTCGGCGTCGGGGTCGAGCGTGCCCGAGGCGACCAGCTTGCGCAGCACCCCGACGACGACGCCTCCCGCCGTCTCGGCGAAGATGCCCTCGGCCCTCGCCAGCAGCCGGATCGAGTCGACGATCTCGGCGTCGGTGACGTCCTCGACCGCGCCGCCGGTGCGGCGGGCGATGTCCAGGACGTACGGTCCGTCGGCCGGGTTACCGATCGCGAGCGACTTGGCGATCGTGTCCGGCTTGACCGGCCGGATCACGTCGTGGCCCGCCTTGTAGGCGGAGGAGACCGGGGAGCACCCCTCGGCCTGGGCGGCGAAGATCTTGTACGGCCTGTCCTCGACCAGGCCGAGCGCGATCAGCTCCTTGAAGCCCTTGTCGATCTTCGTGAGCTGCGAGCCGGAGGCGACCGGAATGACGATCTGGTCGGGAAGGCGCCAGCCGAGCTGCTCGGCGATCTCGTAGGCGAGCGTCTTGGAACCCTCCGCGTAGTACGGGCGGAGGTTGACGTTGACGAAGCCCCACTGGTCGCCCAGCTCGTCGCCGATGAGCTCGGAGCAGAAGCGGTTCACGTCGTCGTAGGTGCCCTCGATGCCGATGAGCCTGCCGCCGTACACGGAGGCCATCACGATCTTGGCCTGCTCCAGGTCGGAGGGGATGAACACGCAGGCGTCCAGCCCGGCCCGCGCGGCGGCGGCGGTCACGGCGCCGGCCAGGTTGCCGGTGGAGGAGCAGGAGAGGGTGTGGAAGCCGAAGTTGCGTGCCGCCTCGACGGCGATGGCCACCACGCGGTCCTTGAAGGAGTGGGTGGGGTTGCCGGAGTCGTCCTTCACGTGCAGCGAGCGGATGCCCAGCTCGCGGGCGAGGTTGCCGGCGTTGACGAGCTTGGTCCAGCCGGGTGCCATGTTGGGCTTGGCGGCCACGTCCTCGGGGACGGGCAGCAGCGAGCGGTAGCGCCAGATGTTGGTCGGCCCCTCGGCGATCCGCTCCCGGGTCACCCGCCCGAAGTCGTACGCGATCTCAAGGGGCCCGAAACACTCGGTACACGCGAAGCTGGGGCCGAGGTCGTAGCGGGCACCGCACTCCCGGCAGGACAGCGCCACGGCGGGGCCGAAGCGCCGGTCGCGCGCGCCGTCGGCACGAGCGGAGGAGGTGGTGTTCTCAGTGGTTGCGAGCGCCATGAAGCGAGGCCTTTCCCTCATCTTCGTCTGGACCACCCTGGTCACAGACCGGAATTGGCACCTGTCCCGGTCGACCTCGTTCAGATCACGGGTCGTGAACCGGGATGGTTGCCGGGGCTTCGCAGGGCCGGTCCCTCCACCCCTCTGGATGAGCAGATATTCAGTTGGAAACCTGACGCGCAGGTCTTGAGCACTCTACCCCGCCCTGCCGCCCTCCTGACTTCATGTCTCACTGTGCGAGATAAGGCGTGTTATCCAGCGGACAGCCGGATCCGTTCCTCCGCCCCCGAGACAGGCGGCGTGGCTGGAAAAACAGGTGAAAGGACAGGTGAGGCCCCCGCCGGACGGACGATCCTCGGTGATCGTCCGCCCTGCGGGGGCCTCACCCCTTCCGGTCGTCGCCGGACGCGCCCCGCGAGCGGCGTCCGGCGGGCGGTCACGGCACCTTGAACCTCAGGGTGTACGCGCCGGCGCCGGACGAGGAGACCACCCGGTAGCGGTAGTAGCCGGGCGTGCCGGTGTAGGAGATGCTCTCGTCGGGCCCCGGACCGTCCGAGGTGGCGACGACCGCCCAGCTTCTGCCGTTCCACTTCTGCAGATACAGGTCGAAATCGACGCCGTCGGCGCCGGCCAGGCAACCGGCGTGGACGCCCCCCGCGGTCGACCTGTAGTAACGCCCCTTCGGCTGGTAGGCGGACGCGCCGTCGGCGAGGGTACCGGTGTAGATGTTCGGGAAACCGGTGCAGCCTCCCGCGACCGGCGGCGGCGTCGAACCGCCCCCGGTGGTGGTCTTCAGGGTCAGGCCGTAGGTGCTGAGTATCGGGCCGATCGGCTGGAAGTAGGTGGTGCCGCCTTCATCGCAGTTGCCGGAGCCACCGGAGGTGACGCCCTGGGCCTGGTCGACGGAGATGAAGGAGCCGCCGGAGTCTCCGGGTTCGGCGCAGACACTGGTGCGGGTCACTCCCGAGACGGTGCCCTGAGGGTAGGTGACACTGGCGCCGCGCTGCTGGATGAGGCCGCAGTGCCACTCGGTGGTGGAGCCGGACCGGCAGACCGAGGCCCCCTCGATGGCGACCCGGGCGCCGGCTACGGGTACGGTGCCGCCCTCGCCGTTGTCCACCGCCGGGGTGGGCGTCCAGTCGGCGTTGACCGCGACCCAGGAGTAGTCGTTGCCGGGGAAGGTGGATCCCTGGAAGACGCCTTGAGGGGCTCGGTTGAAGCCGGTGGTGGTGTCGCCGGGCTTTCCGCAGTGGCCCGCGCTCACGAAGCCCGGCTGGGTGCCCTTGAACACGGGGAAGCCGATCGAACAGCGCTCCGAGGTGCCGATGTAGTAGGCGTTGCCGCCCACCAGGTCGTACAGGGGCAAGGGGGTCTCGCTGGAGGTCAGCACGATCACCGCGTCCCTGTCCACGTCGGTGCTCTCGACGAAGCTCTCGGCCGCGTCGGGCTTCGGCGAGAGGACGATCACCTTGTTCCTCTTCACGTCGATGAAGCGAGTACTCGACACGAGCGCCGAGGTATTGGCGGCGTCGAGCCTGGTCTGGATCGCGGCGAGCTCCGCCAGCGGCCTGGAGACGACCTCGGCCTCGGAACCCGCCGCGAGGATCGAGGGAATGTCGGTGGCACTGGTGGTGGCCGTCACCAGATTGTTCGCGGTGGCTCCCCGGAGCCAGACGCCGCCGAGACGGGGACCGAGCCTCCTGACCAGCTGCTCCGCGATCGGGGCGAAGCGTGCCTCGTTCGCCAGGCGCTCACTGGCCTCGGCGAGGGTGAGGCGGAGGTCGCGCGCGAGCGCCCTCACCATGCCAGGCGGCGGTTTCAGCGTGGCCGAGGCGACCGGCACGGCCGCGTCGGCGGACGGGACGGCGTGAGCGACCGGGGCGTCCGCCACCCGGCGTTCGGCACCGGCCGGCACGGCGGCCAAGGTGAGCGTGACGGCGGTCAGGGCGCATGATGCGATGAGGGCGTGTCTGCGGGACATGTGGATTCTCCTCGACCTTTGCCTGTGAAGCACGAGGGGAGACCACCACATGTCACCAATTGATCACGTGACGCGGGCAACGCCACTCTAGGTCAGGCAAGGCGACCGGAGCCGCGCGCCACGCGGAAGGTGTTCGCGAACAATTCCCATCGGCCACCCCGCCCCTCCGAACCACCCGCCCTCTCAGAAACCAGGGCACCCTTCCCGAACCGGGCGGCCGGGATCGGGATCAGAAGCCGTAGGCGTCGCCCAGGGCGCCCTGGACGTATTTGCGCGCCTGGTGGATGCGCGACTTCGCGGTGCCCAGCGGAATCCTGAGCTGCTCGGCCACCTCGTTGTAGTCGAGCTGGCAGATGTCACGCAGCACCAGCGCCTGGGCGAGCTCCGGCTTCTCGGCCTCCAGCGCCTCCATCGCGTCGAGCAGGTCCAGCCGGGACCCGGCGATCACGCTCACCCGGGCGACGTCCGGCTTCTGCAGCGGCAGCTCGTCCGAGCTCTGCTCGGCGGCGCGGCGCTTCAGCGAGCGGTAGGTGGTCCTCGCGCAGTTGGCCGTCACGATGTGCAGCCAGGTGCTGAACCGGGCACGTCCCTCGAAACGGCCGATGTTGCGCGCCACCGCGAGCAGGGTGTCCTGGCAGGCCTCCTCGGCGTCCTGCCTGAAGGGAAGGATCCGGCCGCAGTGCCTGAGCACGGCGGGCTCGATCCGCCTCAGCAGCTCACCGAGCGCGCGGTGGTCGCCCTGGGCGGCCGATCGGGCCAGGTCCTCGGTCGTCTCGTCCAGCGCCATCACGGGCCCCCATCAGCGGTCACGGTCGCTGGACATCCTATGGTCCGGCCCTCGGACGGCGCCCCTCCCCTTCTCCCTGCCAAAGCCCTCCCCTTCTTGCCGCCAAAAGGGTGATACGTCGAGCCTCATCACTTCACCTGCCGACAAGAGCTGACACAATTCGTTGAACACCGTTCTTTCGTTGACCCGAAGGGCGAGGACACCCCGCTGCGGTGCCGGTTAACCTTCGAAAACAGGCGTGTCCCCAGCCAGTGAAGAAGGGATCTCATGAGCGCGATCCTGGTGGCCTCCAACCGCGGCCCCGTCTCCTTCACCCTCTCCGAGGACGGCTCACTGTCCATGCGCAGAGGGGGCGGCGGCCTGGTCTCCGGCCTGTCGGAGGTCGCGAGGGACGTCAACGCCCTGTGGGTCTGCGCGGCGCTGTCCGACGGCGACCGAAGCGCCGTGCGGCTCGCGCCCGGCGGCCGGCTCGACCAGGCGGGCTACGACACCGGGACGGTGCGGATGCTCGACATCCCCCCGGCGACCTTCCACCGCGCCTACAACGCGGTCGCCAACTCCACCCTGTGGTTCGTCCACCACCTCCTCTACGACACCCCCAACCGGCCGCACTTCGACGCCAGGTTCCGCAGGGAGTGGGAGTCGTACCAGGCCTACAACGAGGCGTTCGCGATGGCGCTGGCCGAGGAGGCCCCGCACGGGGCGCGGGTGATGGTGCAGGACTACCACCTGAGTCTCGCCCCGGCGATGCTCAGGGGGGAGCGCCCCGACCTGCGGGTGGCGCACTTCTCGCACACGCCGTGGGCCCCGCCGGAATACTTCAGCCTGCTCCCCGACGACGTGGCGACCGAGCTCCTCGAAGGCATCCTCGGCGCCGACCACGCGGGCTTCCTGACCGACCGCTGGGGCGGGGCGTTCATGGACTGCTGCGAGACGGTGCTCGGGGCGCGGGTCGACCGCGGGGAGCGTACGGTCACCCACGCGGGCAGGATCACCAGGATCGGCACGCACAGCCTGGGCGTGGACGGCAAGGCGCTGTGGACCCGGGCCTCCGAGCCCGACGTGGAGTCGCACATGGCCGCGCTCCGCGACCAGGTGGGCGACCGCAGGCTGATCGTGCGGATCGACAGGACGGAGCTGTCGAAGAACATCGTGCGGGGCCTGCTCGCCTACAAGCAGTTCCTCGCCACCTACCCGGAGTGGCACGGCCGGGTCACCCACCTCGCCTTCGCCTACCCCTCCCGGCACGACCTGCCCGAATACCGCGAGTACACCGCGGCGGTGCAGCGCTGCGCCAAGGAGATCGAGGACGAGTACGGCACCGAGGACTGGGATCCGCTCATCCTCAACGTCAACGACGACTACCCGCGCTCGCTCGCCGCCTACCGGCTGGCGGACGTGCTGCTGGTGAACCCGATCCGCGACGGCATGAACCTGGTGGCGAAGGAGGGGCCGGTCCTGTCTCCGCACAGCGCGCTGGTGCTGTCGCGGGAGGCGGGTGCCGCCGCCGAGCTGGGCGAGCACGCGCTCACGGTCAATCCCTACGACGTCTCGGCCACGGCCGCCGCGCTGCACGAGGGCCTGACGATGCCCTCGGCCGAGCGCTCCAGGAGGGGGGTCCTGCTCGCCGCCGCGGCGACCGCGCTCCCCCCGCACCGGTGGTTCGCCGAGCAGCTCGACGCTCTCGGATGACGATCAAAATTGTTGGGCGGTTTTAGTCCCACATGAGATAATTTTGGCGGCTATTTCACTTCTTCGGCGTACGGGGGCCGAGTTGACCGCGACCGCGCACGTCCGGCTGATCCGCGACCGCGCGACCTGGCTGATCTACCTCCAGTTCGGCGTCTTCGCCACCTACCTGTACGGCCTCAGCTCCGCGCTCCCGCTGCTCCGCCTCGACCAGGGCGTCTCCCAGGCGGTCGCCGGGCTGCACGGGACCGCGATGGCCGCCGGCGGCATCGTCACCGGTCTCGTCCTGCCCTGGGTGGTGGGAAGGATCGGGCGGCAGGCCGCCATCTGGACCGGGATGGCCGGGATAAGCGTCGGCACGCTCATGGTCGCGGCAGCCCCCACCCTGCTGCCGGTCACCCTCCTCGGGTACGGCGTCGCCGGCGCGCTGTCCGCGCTCGTCCTGTTCCCGGGCATGGCCGCGCTCGACGATCGGCACGGTCCCGCGGGCCCGGCGGCGATCAGCGAGGCCAACGCCGTCTGCGTGATCGTCGGCATCGGGGTCCCGTTCGTGGTCAGCGCCGCCGCGCAGAGCGCCCTCGGCTGGCGGGCCGCGCTGCTGGTGACCTCCGTGCTGGCCGCGCTGCTCGCGCTGGCCATGGGTCGCGTACGGATCCCCGAGCCGGAGAAGACCGTCGGCGGTGCCGCCACGGACGGCGAGGTCCGCTTCGGCTGGCGGTTCTACCTCGCCGCCGCCGTGCTGTTCTGCTGCGTCGCGATGGAGTTCTGCTTCAACCTGTGGGCGGCCAAGCTGTTCTCCGACCAGACGGGACTGCCTGCGGCGGTGGCCGCGACCGCGGTCGCGGCGTTCACCGCCGGGATGGCGGCCGGGCGGATCGCCGGGGCGTGGCTCGCCCTGCGCATCCCGCCGACCGCGCTGTTCCTCGGCGCCCTCCTGGTCGCGGCCGTCGGGTGGGCGATCTTCTGGTTGAGCACGGACCCGATCTTCTCCTACGCGGGTCTCGCCGTCTCCGGGCTGGGGGTGGCGCTGCACTTCCCGATGGCACTGTCGCGGCTGCTCGCCACCTCCGGCGGGCGGCGGGACCGCGCGTCGGCGATGGCCGCGATCTTCTCCGGGCTCGCGGTGGGAACCGGGCCGTTCCTGCTGGGCGCGCTGGCCGACGGGTTCGGCACCCAGCGGGCGTTCCTCATGGTCCCCGCCCTGATCGGGCTCGCCGTCGCGGGACTGCTCGTCACCGCGGGCGAACGTTCCCTGAGGAGCGTGGGCGAACCGGCCTGAACGGGCGTTCCTCCTACGCCTCGCGCTCGACGGCGTCGGCGATCGAGGTGAGAAGCTCCAGGACCCCCGGGGGTCCCTCCACCACGATGTCGGCCTCGACCTCGATCTCCGGCGATCCGCTGAACACCGTCACGCCCGGCAGACCCGAGGCCCGCACGGCCGCGAACGCCGCGAGATCTCCCAGGTCGTCCCCCGCGAACAGCACCGACCGAGCGGCCCGCTCGCCCAGGAAGGCGCTCAGCGCCACCCCCTTGTCCGTCCCCGGCGGGCGCAGCTCCAACACGAACTTGCCCGGCTCCACCGTGAGCCCCGCCCCCGCCGCCAGCGCGGCGACCGGCTCGCGCAGCGCGTCGAGCGTCGCCCACGGATCGGCCGCCTGCCGGGTGTGCACGGCCACCGACCGCTCCTTGTCCTCGATCCGCACCCCCTCGATCCCCGCGACGAGCGAGACGAGCCCGCCTTTGGCCAGGTCGAGACCCGGGTGCACGGGCGGGGCGGCGAGCGCGCCCGCCTCCCAGCGTTCGAGACCGTAGTGCCCGAGCACGACCAGCCCGGGGACCTCGGTCAGGGAGCCGTACTCGACGGCCGTGGCGGCGGGGCGGCCGGTCACGATCACCACGGCGCCGACCAGGCGGCCGAGCCTGCCCAGCACCTCGGCCCCGCCGGGGTGGATCCTCGCCGCCGCGGGATCGGGGACGATCGGGGACAGCGTGCCGTCGAAGTCGAGCCCGATCACCGCCCCCGCCGGGTCGGCGACGATCGCCTTCAGCCCTTCGGACGTGTTCGTCGTCATATCCGCCTCGCCCTGTCGAGTGTGGTCACCGTCATCCTCGTCCCAGCCCGACGAGTCCCATCAAGCCCCCGTCGAACTCTCGCCGAACTCTCGCCGAACCCCCGTCCGACCCTCGTCCGACATGGCCCGGCCGAACCTCGCCCGGTCCTCTTCGAATCCCCTCAAGCGTGTTCGGGCGTCATGCTCGCCCGGCCCTCACCGCCTTCGAGGTCTCGCCCGTCCTGTCGGCCCGGCTCTCGCGATCGCCCGCCGCGACCGGTCGTACCCGGAGATCAGGGTCGCAAGCCCATTTTTCGGGCGGAACGGTCGCGACGGCGGGTCTCGCGGAGCCGACGCAGGCGCTTGACCAGCATCGGATCGTGGGCGAGCGCCGCCGGGAGGTCGATGAGCTCGCTGAGCAACTGGTAGTAGCGCGTCACGGAGATGTCGAAGACCTCGCGGACCGCCTGCTCCTTGGCGCCCGCGTAACGCCACCACTGGCGCTCGAAGGCGAGCAACTCGCGCTCCCTGTCGGTGAGAGCCCTCTGCGCGGGCTCCGGAGCGGCGCCGTCACCGGAACTCGGCGCGGTGTCCATTGCTTCCTCCTCCGTCGGGGGGCACGCGGCGGTCACACCGCGCACGCGCGGCCCGAAGTCAGGATAGTCCGGAATTTCGCGCTGTTCATGACGGATGTGGCGACGTACAGTCACCTGATGTGACCTCTGTCATCAGCCTTCTCAGCGACTACGGACTGGAAGACGGCTACATCGCCGCATGTCACGGCGTGATCGCCGGAATCTCTCCCGATTCGCGGATCATCGACGTGTGCCATCTGGTCCCCTCGGGGGACGTACGCCGCGGTGCGGCGATCCTGGCCCAGACGATCGCCTATCTTCCCTCCGGCGTGCACGTCGCCGTGGTGGATCCCGGCGGCGGCGGCTCGCGCAGGGCCGTGGCGGTCGAGGCCGGCAAGCATGTGTTCCTGGGCCCGGACAACGGGCTCCTGTCGTGGGCGATCCACGCCAGCGGGGGCGCGCGTGCCGCCTACGAGCTGTCCAACACGGACCTCTTCCTGAAACCGGTCTCGCCGACCTTCCATGGGCGCGACCTCTTCGCCCCCGTCGCGGCGCACCTGGCCATCGGGCGCCACCCGTCCGAGCTGGGGCAGGAGATCCCGCTGGAGCGGCTGGTCTCGCTGCCCGCGCCCACCTCCGTGCTGCAGGAGGGCTGTGTCGAGGGCGAGGTGCTCTCGATCGACCGGCACGGCAACGCCCAGCTCTCGATCGGCTCCGGCGACCTGGCGACGCTGGGCGTCGCGCTGGGAGAGACGCTGGTGGTCTGGCTGGGCAGGCGGCGGCTCTCGGTGCCGTTCAAGGAGAGCTTCGCCTCCGTGCCGCCCGGGGAGATCGTGGCCTTCATCGACTCGGCCGGGCTGGTCGCGCTCGCGGTCAACTCGGGCGATGCCTCCCAGCGGCTCGGCCTGCCGCCCGGAGCCCACGTACGCCTCTCTCCCTGCCCATGAAAGGCACAGAAAAAGCGACTTAGGGAGAAGTCTCCCAACACGTTATGCCGTTTACCGAATTATCGTTTTAGCCGAAGGATCGTTTCACCTGTAAATACGCATGCCGGAATTCCGATGACGTGTCCACATTCCCCCGGACAATGACCCCTTTTCGTTCTCTCGCTCCCCCCGGCCCGGCCTCCGACCTCGGCGTCGTCGAGGCTCACCGTCCTCGCCGCCCGCGAGCGGCCTGCCCTCCACCGGATATACGAGCTGACCTGGCAGTTAAGGAATCCGCAGGTGTGTGGCAGGTCGGACGCGCCCGGATCGAAACAGTGATCGGCCATTATTCGTTCAATCACGGATCCGCGATCATTACCACAAGCTGACCATTCTTGACCCTCCAGAAAGCATGTCGCTGGATAGTCTCACTCCCGTTACTTTGAGTAGCCGCGCGCAGACGGTCCTTTCAAAAGGCCTCATACACTGCCGCGACGATTTCCTTCCAGGGGGAACCACAATGATTCGTCGTCTTCTCATCACCTCCGCGTGCGTCGGCGTCGCCGTCCTCGCGCCGGCCGTGGCCGCCTCCGCGTCCACGTCCTCCACCAGCTCCGCGACCAAGGTCACCGCCGCCTCGGTCGTCAAGGCCGCCGCCCAGGCCAAGGCCGCCAAGAAGGCCGCCGACTGCTGCGGCGTCGGCGTCGGCGTCGTCAGCGCGGCTCCCGCCTTCATCCCGACGAGCACCGTCACCTACGGCACCACCGTCATCCCCACGGCCGTGACCACCGGCTGCGGCGGCGGCGTGTACGGGGGCGGCATCTACGGGGGCGGCCTCTACGGCGGCGGCGTGTACGGCGCCGGCTGCTACGGCGGGGGCGTCTACGGCGGCGGCGTGTACGGCGGCGGCTTCTACGGCGGGGGCGTCTACGGGGGCGGCGTGTACGGCGGCGGCTTCGGCGGGGGCGGCATCCTCGGCGGTGGCCTCATCGGCCGTGGCGGCAACACCATCGGCGGCGGCGGCAACATCATCAGCAGCGGCAGCGGTGTCGGCCACGGCGTCGGCATCGGCGGCCTTGTCGGCATCGGCGGCGTCGGCGTCGACATCCTCTAGCAGGACGGACGTCCCTGCAGCGGATGTCCTGCGGTAAAGGCGTCTCGCGGTAAAGACGTTCTACGGTAAAGCGGGCAGGGCGTGGCCTCCACAATTCCATGTGGGGGTCGCGCCCTGTCGTCGTTCCCGGGGTCCGCTCGCGAAATCCCCGCTTCGGCCCCTCGCCGTTCCCGGCCCGCTCGCGAAACCCCGCTCTCGCGACTCCACGCGGAGATCGCACCGTTCCCGGCCCGCTCGCGAAGCCAGGCCCTACGGCCCTACAGCCCTCCGCGACTCCACGCGGGGATCGCACCGTTCCCCACCCCGCCCGCGAGACCGCTCCGCCGGTCCTTCGCCGTCCTCCCGGGGCCTCCGGTCTCCGCGACGCCCTCCTAGGCGTGGATCACGTCGTGGGTCTCGGCGAAGTGGCACGCGCTCGCGTGCGCGGTGCCCGGCCTGACCCGCAGCGGCGGCTCCTCGACGGCACAGATCTCCTGGGCCTTCCAGCAGCGCGTACGGAACCGGCACCCCGACGGCGGACTGGCGGGAGACGGCGGGTCGCCCTGGAGGATGATCCGCTCACGGCGCTCGCGTCCCTCGGGGTCGGGCACGGGAACGGCCGACAGCAGCGCCTGGGTGTAGGGGTGCGCGGGCCGGTCGTAGATCTCGGTGTCCTTCCCGATCTCCACCATCTTGCCCAGGTACATCACCCCCACCCGGTCGGAGATGTGCCGGACCACCGACAGGTCGTGGGCGATGAAGACGTACGCGAGGCCGAACTCGTCCTGCAGCCGCTCCAGCAGGTTCACGACCTGCGCCTGGATCGACACGTCGAGCGCGGAGACCGGCTCGTCGCAGACGATGATCTCCGGCTGGAGCGCGAGCCCGCGGGCGATCCCGATGCGCTGACGCTGACCGCCGGAGAACTGGTGCGGGTAGCGGTTGATGTGGTCGGGGTTGAGGCCGACCACCTCAAGGAGCTCCTGGACCCTGCGGCGCCGGTCGCCCTTGGGTGCGACCTCACCGTGGATCTCGAACGGCTCGCCGATGATGTCGCCCACGGTCATCCGGGGGTTCAGCGAGGTGTACGGGTCCTGCATCACCATCTGGATGTTGCGGCGGGCCCGCTTGAGCTCGCCGCCCCTCGCGTCGGCGATCTCCCGGCCGTTGATCCTCACCGAGCCCGAGGTCGGCCGCTCCAGCGCCATCAGGAGCTTGGCCAGCGTGGACTTGCCGCACCCCGACTCGCCCACGATGCCGAGCGTCTCCCCCCGGTGCAGGTCGAAGGAGACCCCGTCGACGGCCCTGATCGCGCCGACCTGCCTGCGCAGGACGATGCCCTGGGTGAGCGGGAAGTGCTTGACCAGGTCGCGAACCTCAAGGATCGGCTCACCCGTGGCTGCCATCGAGGACCTCCCTCCAGTAGTGACACGCGCTGGCGCGCGTCGGGCCGATCTCGTACAGCGGGGGCGCGTCGACGACGCAGTCGTCCTGACGGTACGGGCACCGGGGGTGGAAGGCGCAGCCCGTGGGCATGTCGAGCAGGTTCGGCGGCATGCCCTTGATGGCGTACAGCTCCTGGCCCTTCTGGTCGACCCGGGGGATCGAGTCGAGCAGGCCCTTGGCGTACGGGTGGGCGGGCCTGCGGTAGATGTCGTGCACGAGGGCGTTCTCCACGATCCGCCCGCCGTACATGACCGCGATCTTGTCGGCGACGTCGGCCACCACGCCGAGGTCGTGGGTGATCAGAATCAGGCCCATGTCGCTCTCGCGCCGCAGCTCGCCGAGGAGTTCCATGATCTGGGCCTGCACCGTCACGTCGAGGGCGGTGGTCGGCTCGTCGGCGATCAGCACCTCGGGGTCGAGCGCGATCGACATCGCGATCATGATGCGCTGGCGCATCCCCCCGGAGAACTGGTGCGGGTAGTCGTGCACCCGCTGCCTGGCGGCGGGGATGCGGACCCGGTCCATCAGCTCGATCGCCTTCTTGGTGGCGTCGCGTCTGGAGGCGCCCCGGTGCACCCGGAACATCTCCCCGATCTGGTCGCCGACGGTGAACACCGGGTTCAGCGCGGAGAGCGCGTCCTGGAAGATCATCGCGATCCGCCGGCCGCGCACCTGGGCACGGGCCTCCTCCGACAGGCCGAGCAGGTTCGTGCCCCGGAAGCGGATCTCACCCCGGGTGACGCGGGCCGGTGGGGAGTCGAGGATGCCCATGATGGCCTGCGCGGTCACCGACTTGCCCGAGCCGGACTCGCCGAGCACGGCGAGCGTCTCCCCGGGGTTCAGCGAGTAGCCGACCCCGTTGACCGCCTTGACCACGCCCTGCCTGGTCGTGAACTCCACGTGCAGGTCGTCGACGACGAGCAGCGGCTCGCCGCCCGGCGTCTCTCTGGAGGGCACCACCTGTGTCGAGGTCTTCTTCACGGCTCCCCCTCACCGCAGCTTCGGGTCGAGGGCGTCGCGGACCGCGTCGCCCAGCATGATGAAGGCGAGCACCGTCAGGCTCAGGAACAGCGCCGGGAAGAGCAGCGCCCACGGAGCCTCCAGGAAGCGCTCCCTCGCGTCGGAGATCATGAGTCCCCACGAGATGTCCGGCGAGCGCAGGCCCACGCCGAGGAAGGACAGACCTGCTTCGGCGGCGATGAAGTAGCCCAGGTTGATCGTGGCGACCACGATCACCGAGGCGATCGCGTTCGGCAGGATGTGCCGGAACATGATCCGCGACGCGGAGGCGCCGAGCGCCCTCGCCGCGAGCACGTAGTCCTGGCTCTTGGCGGTGATCACCGCCGCCCTCATGATCCGGTACGTCATCGGCCAGGTCAGCACGGCGAGCGCGAGCATGACGGTCCACACGTTGCCCGTGCGGAACACCGCCAGGATGAGCAGGGCGCCCAGGATCGACGGGATCGCGAAGAAGATCTCGGTGATCCGCGAGAGCAGGGTGTCCAGCGCGCCGCCGGTGAACCCGGCGAACAGGCCGAGCAGGCCGCCCACCAGCGCGGTGACGATCGTGGTGGCCAGGCCGACCACGATCGAGTTGCGGGCGCCGTAGACGGTGCGGGCGTAGATGTCGCAGCCCAGGTTGTCCGTGCCGAACCAGTGGGCCTCGCTCATGCCCAGCCGGGCGTCGCCGAGCTGGCAGCTCCTGGCGTCGAACGGGTTCACCGAGGTGAACAGCGAGGGGAACGCCGCCATCACGACCAGGACGGCGATGAGGATGGACGCTCCGATGAAGAGCGGGCGGCGGCGCAGGTCGTACCAGGCGTCGCCCCACAAGCTCGCGGCCTTGGGCGCCTTCGCGCCTCTGGCGCCCCTGCGCGGTTTGCCGTGCTTGGGGCCCCCGGTCTTCCCTCCGGCCGGGACAAGGGTGTCACTCATAGCGGATCCTCGGGTCGAGCACGGCGTAGAGCAGGTCGACGACCAGGTTGGCCAGGATGTAGATCAGCACCAGGACGGTCACGATGCCGACGACCACGGGCTGCTCGCGCAGATATACGGAGCTGAACAGCTGCTGGCCGATCCCCGGCAGGTTGAAGATCGTCTCGGTGATCACCGCGCCGCCCATCAGCACGCCGAGATCGGCGCCCAGGTAGGTGACGAGCGGGATCAGCGCGTTGCGCAGCGCGTGCCGCCCGACGATCCGCTTCCGGGGCAGGCCCTTCGCGACCGCGGTGCGGATGTAGTCGGCGCGCAGGATCTCCACCAGGCTGTTCCTCGCGAGCCGGGTGAGGTAGGCGATCGACGTCCCCGCGAGCACGAAGCCGGGCAGCAGGTAGCTGCGCCAGCCCTCCGTCACGCCCGCGACGGGGAAGAGGTCGATCCCCGCCTGCTTGAGCTTCACCCCCAGCAGCAGCTGGAGCACGAAGCCGGTGACGAGGGTGGGGATGGAGATCAGCACCAGGGTGGAGGCGAGGATCATCGAGTCGCCGGCCCTGCCCTGGCGCAGCGCCGCGTACAGGCCGAGCCCCACGCCGATGACGGCCTCCATCACCAGGGCGGTCGCCGCCAGGTTGATGGTCACCTGGAACTTGCCGGCCATGATCTCGCCGACTCCGACACCGGCGAAGGTGGTGCCGAAGTCACCGCCGAACAGGCCGGTGATGTAGTACCAGTACTGCACCAGGAACGGATCGTTCAGGTGATACTGCTCGCGCAGGATGGCGACGATGTTGGGGTCTATGCGCTTCTCGCCGGCCAGCGCCGCGATGGGGTCGCCGGGCAGCGCGAAGACGATGGCGTAGATGAGCAGGGTGGCGCCCAGCAGCACCGGTATCGACTGGATCAGGCGCCTGAGGATGTAACGGCCCATTCGTGTCTCCCGTAGGTGCCCGGGACGATCTCGCTGACCGGCGGGTCGCGCGGTGCCGCGAGATCGTCCCGGGCGGCCGGTGGGGCCGGGCTCCCGCCCGGCCCCTCAGCCGTTCGTCAGCCGGTCTTCTCGACCTCGGCCCACTCGATCTGGTTGAGAAGGTTGATCTTGACGCCCTTGACATGCTGGGAGAACGCGGCGTTGGTCCGGTAGAAGTACACCGGAATGTAGGGAAGTTCCTTGATCAGGATGTCGTCGGCCTGCTGGTAGAACTTCAGGCCCTCCTCCTGCGTCGGGGCGGTGTCACCCTTGGACAGGAGCTCGTCGAACTCCTTGTTCGACCAGCCGGCGTAGTTGGAGCCGGTCTTGATCGCGACGGTGGAGAAGATCGGGGTCAGGTAGTTCTCCGCCGACGGGTAGTCGATCGCCCAGCCCATCCGGAACATGCCGCCGTAGGTCTTCTTGTCGAGCTCGTCGAGGATCGAGGCGAACTTCTCGAAGGGCTTCACCGTCACCTCGATGCCCAGGTTGGCGCGGAGGCTGTTCGCGACGGCCTCGATCCACTCCTTGTGCGGGCCGTCGGTGTTGTAGCCCAGCTCCAGCGTCTTGGGACCGTTGTTCTCCGCGTACTGCGCCTTGGCCTTGTCGGGGTCGTAGCCGCAGGCCGCGCAGGCGCCGGCGCGGTAGCCGTCGAGGAGGGGGTTGATGAAGTCGTCGGCCGGGGCGCGCGTGCCGGAGAAGACCTTCTCCGCGATGGTCTTGCGGTCGATGGCCATGGAGATGGCCTCGCGGACCTTCACGTTCGCGTACGTCTTGTTGTACTGCATCGGGAAGCCGATGTAGCCGACGCCGGCGTCCGCCTCGTCCATGTAGCGCTCGCCGAGCTCGGACTTCGCCCTCGCGATCGCCGACGGGGGCAGCGAGTCGTGGATGTCGAGGTTGCCCGCGGCCAGGTCGTTGAACGCGGTCTCCGGGCTCGTGTAGAGCTTGAACTGGAGCTTGGCGAACTTCGGCTTCGTCCCGGCGAAGGCGTCGTACCGGGTGAGGTCGATCGTCTGGTCGGTGCCCTTGTTGTAGGGCTTGTCGATCTGGAAGTAGCCCTGGCCGATCGGCTTCCTGGCGTACTCCTCGGTGATCTTACCGTCGGGGCCGAAGGCCGCCTTGGGCAGCGGGTAGAACGCCGTGTAGCCCAGCATCGTCTTGAACTGCGAGAACGGCTTGCTGAGAGTGACGGTGAAGGTGCTCTCGTCGACGACCTTGAGGCCCTTCATCTCCTTGGTGGAGACGGTCTGGCCCTCACCGGGGTTCAGGTCGGCCCAGCCGTCGAGCCGGCTGAAGAAGCCGTTGGCGCCCTGGACGTTGTCCTGGTTGGCGGCGTAGTTCCACGCGTCGACGTAGTTCTGCGCGATCAGCTTCTCGCCGTTGTGCCAGGTGTAGCCCGGCTTGAGCTTGATCGTCCACACCGTGTTGTCCGGCGACTCGATCGACTCGGCGACCTCGTCCACGACCTGCTTGTTCTCGTCGTAGCCGACCAGCGGGGCGAAGATGGCGGCGAGGACCTCGGAGCCTTCGGACTCGGTGGTGTCACCGGGATAGAAGAGCTTCTGCGGCTCACCGAGCTCCATCCGCACGGGCTGGTCGGCCCCTGCCGCCCCACCGTCCGGGGACGTCGAACCACCACACGCGGTCAGCGCGAGGGCGAGCAACGCGGCGCCGGCGGTGACCCGGGCACTCTTGGTAACACGCATTGCGGTAAATCCTCCCTTTGCAGGCTTGCGTCGACACTGAACTCCGTGACCCCGAGCACCGCGAAGGAGGATCTTGTGGTCCCTGCTTCCCGCTGCCGCTGTCCGGGTGCTGACGCCACACCGATCGCTCGCGACTATCCTCTACCGCTCCACACCGACTTATATCTGTGATGTTGCAGTTCGGTTACGCATTGACTGACTCACTGTCATATGTCTGTCAACTCAACGAGACCGAGACCTCGGATGTCCATGAAAACGACATCCAGGCACACGTAGGACGTGAACGGTCACGCCAAAATACCCCCGCGCCGACACTGATCGCATCCGTTGCCCTCCCATGACCCTGACCTGGGCCTGCGCTGACCCGACCGCGAAGGGCCTGGTGTCCCGCGGAAGAACCGCACAATTGCCCTGGAACCTGTTGCCCGGAGATCCCGTCCAATGTGTGCGGCGAACCCCCGCCGCAGGCACTTCATCCACTCGCATCCAATAGAGTCCTTGCCATGAGCCAGCCGGAATCCGCGATCGCGGACGCCCAGGCGGGCGGCCCGAGTAACGGCACCTCCGCCCAGGGGCAGGAGCCGCTGGCCAAGCTCGCCGCGCGCCACGGTCTTCGGCGTGCCATCGCACGCCCGAGTCTGCCCGTATACCTGCGTCAACTGTGGGAACGACGCCACTTCATCACGACGTACGCCACGTCGCGCAACGTCTCGAAGTACAGCAACTCGGCCCTGGGCCAGCTGTGGCAGGTCCTCACCCCGCTGATGAACGCCGCCATCTACTTCCTGATGTTCGGCGTGATCCTGGGCGCGAACAAGGGCATCGTGAACTACCCGGCCTTCCTCATCACCGGGATGTTCGTCTTCACCTACACCCAGCGCTCGGTGAGCAGCGGCGCCAAGGCGATCTCCGGCAACCTGTCGCTGATCCGCGCGCTGCACTTCCCGCGCGCCTCGCTCCCGCTCGCCTACACGATCCAGGAGTTCCAGCAGCTGCTCATCTCCATGGGCGTGCTGTTCGGGCTGGTGCTGATCACCGGTGAGGAGATCACCCTGCTGTGGCTGCTCATCCCGGTCGCCCTGGCGCTGCAGACCATGTTCAACGTCGGCGCGAGCCTGGTGCTCGCCAGGGTCGGCTCCACCTCCCGCGACCTGAACCAGCTGCTCCCCTTCATCATGCGGACCTGGCTCTACGCCTCCGGGGTCTTCTTCTCCATCGAGGACAGGGTCGTGGGCCCCAACGGCGCCGGCCTCCCCCAGTGGGTCGCCGACATCATGTACTTCAACCCCGCCGCCGCGTACATCGAGCTCATGCGGGACCTGCTCATGCAAACCCACCCGGCCCGCCCCTACATCTGGGCGGTCTGCGTATTCTGGGCGGTGTTCGCTCTGCTCGGCGGCTTCTGGTACTTCTGGCGAGCCGAGGAGAAGTACGGCCGTGGCTGAGTTGACCGAGGAGCTGTCCCGAGTGAAGGCCGAGGAGCCCGCCGTGCCGAGCACGGACGTCAGGGTGCACCCCAACCCGGAACCCGCCCCCACCCCTGCACCCGAGGGCGCCCCCACGGTCATCGTGGACGACCTGCACATCATCTACCGGGTGTACGGCGCGGCGAGCGACGCGGAGAAGGGCAACGCCGTCAACGCCCTCATGCGCCTCGTCAAGCGCCAGGGACGGCCGCAGATGAAGGAGGTGCACGCCGTGCGCGGCGTCTCCTTCGTGGCCCGCCACGGCGACGCCATCGGCATCGTCGGCCGTAACGGCTCCGGCAAGTCCACGTTGCTGCGCGCCATCGCCGGGCTCCTGCCCCCGCACTCCGGCGCCGTCTACACCGACGGCCAGCCCTCCCTGCTCGGCGTCAACGCCGCGCTGATGCGCGAGCTCACCGGCGAGCGCAACATCGTGCTCGGCTGCTACGCGATGGGCATGAACCCCAAGCAGGTCAAGGAGAAGTATGACGACATCGTCGACTTCTCCGGCATCGGGGAGTTCGTGCAGTTCCCCATGTCGACCTACTCCTCGGGCATGGGCGCCAGGCTCCGCTTCGCCATCGCCTCGGCGAAGTCCCACGACGTGCTGCTCATCGACGAGGCCCTCGCCACCGGTGACCGCGAGTTCCGGCGCAAGAGCCAGGACCGCATCAAGAAGATGCGCGACGAGGCCGGCACCGTCTTCCTCGTCGCCCACAACCTCGACGTGATCGAGGAGACCTGCAACCGGGTCCTCTGGCTGCACAAGGGCAAGATCAAGATGGACGGCGACCCGAAGACGGTCCTCGCCGCCTACAACAAGGTCTGATCACACCCGCGACAGGAGACCGATCACGCGGCTGATCGGGCGAATCCGAGCCACGAGCTCGATCGGCGGCCTTCGATGCCACCGGTCCGATCGGCGATCACGCACGCCTTGACCACAGCTCTCCGATCAGGCGGTCTTCGATCACAGGGGCGTTGATCGCTACGCGGTCCGCGGGCAGGGCAGGATGAGAAGCGACCGACAAGACGCTTCCATCGGAGGTGAATCGTGTCCACGCGGCCACCGATTCCATATGACTTCCTGCCCCAGGTCCCCGCGCTGACCGTCGAGAGCGACGACGTCCGCGACGGCGAGCGCATGGCGGAGACCCACGTGTTCAACGACTGGGGCTCCACCGGCCAGAACGTCTCTCCCCACCTGCGCTGGTCCGGCGCTCCCGAGGGCACCCTCAGCTACGCCGTGACGTGCTTCGACCCCGACGCGCCCACCGGCAGCGGGTTCTGGCACTGGCTGCTGTTCGACATCCCGGCCGACGTGACCGAGCTGCCCGCCGGCGCGGGTGCCGGTGACGGCGGCGTGGGCGTGCACGGGCGCAACGACTACAGCCACAACGCCTACGGCGGCGCCGCACCGCCGCCCGGCGACCCGCACCGCTACATCTTCGCGGTGCACGCCCTCGACGTGGAGAAGCTCGGTGTCGGCGCCGACGCCCCGCCCGCCGTGGTCGGTTTCAACATCACCGCCCACACCCTGGCCCGCGGATACGTGACGCCCGAGTACCAGAACTAGCGATACGGCGCGCTCCCGGGCGGGACACGAGGGGCAATGAACTGACAGCGTGTTCGGTGTTCCGGTATGATTCGAACGTTGTTTCGATCCAAGGAAGCCGTCATGGAGTGGGGGCGCGCGATGCGAGAGCTGTCCACCGCGATCGACCACCTGTCCGTCGAGGACCCGTCAGAGATTCCGCGTCTCCAGCTGACCGAGCAGCTCATCGAGCTGCACTGGCAGATGGCCAGACTCCAGGCCGAGATCGCCCGTCGCACCTCCGTGCGAGGCCCGGGACGCTGAGGCGACGGGGAGGCCGGGTCGGTGCCCACCGATCCGGCTCCCCGTCGTCTCATGGGCCTTCGACTCACAGCCCTTCGACTCACAGCCCTTCGCCGATGCCGACCAAGCCCCGCGAGACCACCACGGAACCCACCAGGAGGCAGGTGGACGGCGGTTCTCCGAGAGGAAGGCCCGCGGAGAGCGGGTCAGGCCGAGAGCCGCTGGGGGGTGGCGGTGGCGGGCTCGAAGGGGAAGCGGTCGGCGAAGGCCGGGCGCAGGTCGGTGAGCCACACCGCGTTCGGGTCGTACCTCGCGAAGAAGGGGCGCCCGACCAGCTCGGGATCGCGCGCCTGGATGAGGTGGAGCACGAAGACCTTCTGCCCGGCGACCTCGGCGACGCCGTCCAGGCAGACCTTGCCCGGCGTGGCGGACATCGACGGGCCCCGCACGGTGCGGCACAGCCCGGAAACGCTCGCGTAGGCGTCCCTGAAGATCTCGTAAGCCCTCGCGAGCGGCACCGCGAAGTAGTCCTGCGGTCCGGTGTCGCGCTCGACGAACATGTAGTACGGGATCATGCCCATGGTGAGCTGCCTGCGCCACATGGACGCCCAGGTTTCGGGAGTGTCGTTGATCGACCGGATCAGCGGCGCCTGCGTCCTGACCACCGCGCCGGTGGCGGTGATCCTCGCGACGGCGGCCTCGACGATCGGGAGTTCCAGCTCCCTGGGGTGCGAGAAGTGCGCCATGAAGGCGAGGTTCTTGCCCGCCTCGACCACGGAGGCGAACAGGCGGAGCGTGTCGTCGCTGTCGGGGTCGGAGACGAACCGCTGCGGCCAGTAGGCCAGTGACTTGGTCCCGATCCGGATGGATTCGAGCTGCTCGACGTCGAGTAACGGCTCCAGATAGCGGCGGAGCACCGGCTCACCCATGATCATGGGATCCCCGCCGGTGAACAGCACGCTGGTCACCTCGGGGTGGTCCTTGAGATAGCGGAGGAGGGCGTCGACGTCGTCGGAGGCGAACTTCAGGTCGGGCTCCCCGATGAACTGGGCCCACCGGAAGCAGTAGGTGCAGTAGGCGTGGCACGTCTGCCCCTGCTTGGGGAAGAAGAGCACCGTCTCAGGGTATTTGTGCTGCATGCCGGGCACCGCCTCCCCGGCGACGCGCGGGACGTTGAGGTCGAGCTGTCCGGCGGGGTGCGGGTTGAGCCCCACCCTCACCCTGTTCGCGGCCGCCTGAATCTCCGCGTTCCCCGCCCCGGCCTCCAGGAGACCCGCCAGCGTGGTGACATCCGCCTCGGGCAGCATGTCCTCCTGGGGGAAGACCAGCCGATAGATGGGATCCTCGGGGATGGCGGACCAGTCGATGAGCTGATCCACCACGTAGGCGTTGGTCCGGAAGGGCAGCACCGTGGCCACCGCTCTGATCCGGAGCCGCTCGGCGTCGCCCAGACCGCCTCTGCGCAGCAGGTCGTCGAGATGTTTCACGGTGTAGGCACGGAACCCACGCTTGGCACCTTCGTTCAAGATCACCAGTCCTTTGCCGAGATTTTTGTCGCTGTCGCGGTAAACCCTGCCAGCCTTTCGCGCGTCACGGGCACGTTACATACACGACGTAAACCGACCTACGGTCGGTTCCATATCTCGGCAATTTCTTCTGTCCACGATGGATATCGCGATATATCTTGAATAGCCGTACACTCGCAGTCATGACGTCCTACGACCCCGTTCTGCGCGCCTCGGACGCCGACCGCGACCATGCGGCCGCGGTGCTGAGCGAGGCATTTGCCGCCGGCCGCCTGACCAGCGTCGAGCACGCCGACCGCCTGGAAGCCACCTACGCCGCCGTCACGATGGACGACCTCGCCCCCCTCACCCGCGACCTGCCCGACGCCGCCGCTCCCACCCGCGTGGCCACCGTCGAGCGGCAGGAGGTCGCCGCCGTCTTCAGCAAGGTCGTGCGCGGCGGACGCTGGATCGCCGGGCGGCACACCGCGCTGAGCGCCACCTTCGGCGCGCTGATCGTCGACCTGTCCGAGGCGGTTCTCCCCGGCAGGGAGATCACCCTTGAGGTCAACTCCTACTGCGGCAAGCTGATCGTCAGGGTCCCCCGCAACGCCCACGTCATCGACGAGGTCGACGCCCTGTTCGCCAAACGCGCCGTCTCCGGTGGCACGGGCGACGGAGACGGACCGGTCATCAGGGTCGTCGGCCGGGCCGCCTTCGGAAAGATCATCGTCTCGCGGGAGAGAAGCGACTGGAATCTCCCCGGCACTCCCTGATCGACCCGACGGACCGACCAGGTCCTGAGCACGCCTACGATGCGGACAAACCATCCCGCACGAGGTGACCGCTTGCCTGAGACCCTTGCTCCCGGCGTCATGCCCATCGCCCTGGACGCGATGGGCGGCGACAACGCCCCCGACGAGATCGTGGCGGGAGCCGTGCGGGCGGTACGAGAGCACGGGATCTCCATCGTGCTCGTCGGCGCTCCCCGCCCCCTCGCCGAGGCGCTCTCCCAGCACGACGCGACCACCGAGATCCCGATCGTCCGGGCCGAGGAGGCCCTCGCCATGGACGAGGGCGCCCTCGCCAGCCTGCGCCGCCCGCGCTCCAGCATCGCCGTCGCCTGCCACCTCGTACGGCGAGGCGACGCCTGCGCCGTGGTCTCCGCGGGCTCCACCGCCGGGATCGTGGCGACGGGAAAGCTCCGGCTACGCGGCCAGCCGGGGGTGCTCAGACCCGCCATCGCCGTCGCCCTGCCGACCAGGCCCACCCCGACCGTCCTGCTGGACGCCGGGGCGAACGCCGAGGTCAAGCCGGAGATGCTGGTGCAGTTCGCCCACCTCGGCGCCGCCTACGCGGAAACCGCCCTGGGCATCGAGAGCCCCAGGGTCGGCCTGCTCACCATCGGCAGCGAGCCGGAGAAGGGCAACAAGCTCGTCAAGCGAGCCCACGAACTGCTGTCGGCGGCCCCCGGCCTCGACTTCGCGGGCAACATCGAGGGGCACGACCTGCTCACCGGCACCGTGAACGTCATCGTCACCGACGGCTTCACCGGCAACGTGGCGCTCAAGACCATGGAGGGCAGCGTCCGCTACGCCTTCTCGGAGCTCCGCGAGACGATCAACGAGAGCCGGACGGCCAGGGTGGGCGGCCTGTTGCAGAGGAGGCGCATCAGGGAGCTCTACCGGCGGCTCGACCCCGAGGTCCACGGCGGGGCCGTGCTTCTCGGCCTGAACGGCACCGTGGTCATCGCGCACGGCGCCTCGCAGGCGAAGGGAGTGAGCGCGGCCTGCGTGCTCGCGGCCACGCTGGCCCGGGAGGGCGTGGTCAACCGCATCGGTGAGCGCCTCGCCTCGGCCTCCCGCCCGCACCGCCTCTGGGGACACCCGCGCGTGGTGCCGTCTCCGGTGACACCCACCCACGGCACCGTCTCCGGCGACACCCAGGCATGACACCGTCTCCGGCGACACCCGCACCCGGAAACCGCAGC
Source organism: Streptosporangium sp. NPDC049046 (assembly GCF_040649155.1). Classification (NCBI taxonomy): domain Bacteria; kingdom Bacillati; phylum Actinomycetota; class Actinomycetes; order Streptosporangiales; family Streptosporangiaceae; genus Streptosporangium; species Streptosporangium sp. NPDC049046. The sequence continues at coordinate 87,586 of NZ_JBEZEZ010000033.1, forward strand.
CTCTCCGGCGACACCCACGCCGGTCCCATCCGCCACACCGACATCCGCACCGAATCCCCAGCGAGACACCGGCTCCGATGACACCCGCGTACGAGCCGCCTACCTGGGGTGATATTTCCGATGTATCTGCACACACCTTCCACCGAATTTTCCGGCCCCGCGTACCCTGAGTCCCAGTCGATCGGGCGGGGGGACTGCGTGGAGCAGGTGGCGGAGCGGGGACTGACCTCGGCCGAGGTCGCCGAGCGGGTGGCCGCGGGGCAGGCCAACGACGTCAGGCGCCGGTCGAGCAGGTCCGTCTCGGCGATCCTCAGATCCAACGTCCTCACCCTTTTCAACGGGGTGATCGGGGCACTCTGGGTGCTGATCATGATCTTCGGAGAGTGGCAGGACGGCCTCTTCGGACTGGTGATCGTGGCCAACGCGGGCATCGGCATCATCCAGGAGCTCCGCGCCAAGCGCACCCTCGACCGGCTCGCCATCGTCAACGAGTCCCCGGTCAAGGTCCGCAGGGACGGCGTCGACACCGACATCCCGCCCCAGCGGGTCGTACTCGGCGACCTCGTCCTGCTCCGCCCCGGCGACCAGGTGCTCGTCGACGGCGAGGTGGTGGACGCCGACGGGCTGGAGGTCGACGAGTCACTGCTGACCGGCGAGGCCGACCCGGTGCACAAGCGTCCCGGTGACCCCGATGACCCCGGCGACGAGGTCCTCTCCGGCAGTTTCGTGGTCGCCGGGAGAGGCGCCTACGTCGCGACCAGAGTCGGCCGCGACGCCTACGCGGCCAGACTCGCCGAGGAGGCCAGCGCGTTCAGCCTGTCCCACTCGGAGCTGCGCGAAGGCGTGACGCGATTCATCAAGTACGTCACCTGGCTGGTCATCCCGATCGGCGCCCTGCTCACCTGGAGCCAGGTGAGCAGGCAGACGAGTGTCGGAGAGGCCGTCACCGGCACGGTCGCGGGTATCGTCACCATGATCCCCGAGGGCCTGGTCCTGATGACCAGCATCGCCTTCGCCGTCGGCGTGATCCGGCTGGGCAGGCGCCGCTGCCTGGTCCAGGAACTGCCCGCGATCGAGATCCTGGCCCGGGTCGACACGCTCTGCCTCGACAAGACCGGCACCCTCACCTCGGGCGGGATGGAACTCGACGAGATCCGCCCGCTCCGCGACGACCTGCCCGTGCACGAGGCACTCGCCGCGCTGGCCAACATCGATCCTCACCCCAACCCCACCGCCCTCGCCGTCCAGGCCCGATACCCCGACTCCCCCGGCTGGGCCGCCCTCACCAAGGTCCCCTTCTCCTCGGCCCGCAAGTGGAGCGGAGCCGAGTTCGACGGCCACGGCGGCTGGGTCCTGGGCGCTCCCGACGTCCTCCTGCCGCCCGGCAGCCCGGCGTACGAGGAGGCGGGGGCGCTCGCCGCCACCGGCCTGCGGGTGCTCGCCCTGTGCCGGGTCGCCTCGCTGCGCGACCCCGACGACCTCGGCGCCGTCGAGGCCGCGGCCGTCGTCGTGCTCAAGCAGCGGATCCGCCCCGACGCGGCCGAGACCCTCGCCTACTTCGCCGAGCAGCGCGTCACCCTCAAGGTCATCTCCGGCGACAACCCCGAGTCGGTGTCGGCGATCGTCACCTCTCTGGGCATTCCCGGTGGGGAGCGCGCGGTGGACGCCCGCACCCTGCCGGACGACGACCCCGAGAAGCTCGCCGAGATCATGGAGACCCACACCGTCTTCGGCAGGGTCAGCCCGCACCAGAAGCGGCTGTTCGTCGGCGCGCTCCAGTCGCGCGGGCACACGGTCGCGATGACCGGCGACGGCGTGAACGACGTGCTCGCGCTCAAGGACGCCGACCTCGGCGTGGCGATGGGCTCCGGCAGCGGCGCCACCCGGGCGGTCGCCCAGATCGTGCTGATGGACGACGGCTTCGCCGGTCTCCCCTCCGTGGTGGGCGAGGGCCGCCGGGTGCTGGCCAACATCGAGCGGGTCTCCGGGCTCTTCCTGACCAAGACCTTCTACGCGATCGTGCTCTCCCTGCTCACCGGGGTCATCGGGCTCGCGTTCCCGTTCGCTCCCCGGCACTCCACGCTCATCAACGCGCTGACGATCGGCATCCCCGCCTTCTTCCTCGCGCTCGCACCGAGCAACGAGCGCGCCAGAAGCGGCTTCGTACCCCGTGTCCTGCGCCTGGCGGTCCCCGCCGGGATCGTCTGCGCCACCGCCGTCTACCTGTCGTACTGGATCGCCCAGAGCGGGTCCGCCACCCTGGAGGAGAGCCGCACCTCGGCGGTGATCACGCTGTTCGTGGCCGCCTGGTGGGTGCTGGCCCTGGTCGCCCGCCCGTACGTGTGGTGGCGGGTCGCGCTCGTCGCCTCCATGGCCGGAATGTTCGCCCTCGCCCTCGCCATCCCGTTCGTCCGCGAGTTCTTCGCGCTCACCGTCGCGAGCCCCGCCGCCGGTCTCACCGCGGCCGGACTCGGCGTCGCCGCCGGGGCCGTGCTGACGGGCGTCTTCATGATCACGCGATCCCGTCGAAGCGCGCCGATCCAGGGTGATATCCAATCGGTTCAGGACCGGCCAGCCGATACCCTTGGGACATGACCGACCCGCAGCTCGCACTGACCGAGCGCGTCCAGCAGGCGCTGGCCGCCGCCTTCGGTGCGGAATACTCCGAAGCAGACCCGCTGATCCGCCCCTCGCAGTTCGCCGACTACCAGGCGAACGTGGCGATGAGCCTGAGCAAGCGACTGCGAAGGGCCCCGCGGGAGGTCGCCCAGGAGATCGCCGAGCACCTCACCGGCCGGGCGGGAGACGCCCAGGACGACCCGTTCCCCGGCAGCGTCGAGGTGAGCGGCCCCGGCTTCCTCAACCTCACCCTCTCCGACGAATGGATCGCGGCGCGGGCCTCGGAGATCCTCGCCGACCCTCGCGTCGGAGTGGGTCTGTCCGGCTCTCCGCAGACCATCGTGATCGACTACTCCGCGCCCAACGCGGCCAAGGAGATGCACGTCGGCCACCTGCGCACGACGATCGTGGGTGACGCGCTCGCCCGGGTCCACGAGCACCTGGGCAACAAGGTCATCCGGCAGAACCACCTCGGCGACTGGGGCACGCCGTTCGGCATGCTCATCGAGCACCTCCTCGACATCGGCGAGGAGGCCGCCGTCGCCCAGCTGGAGGCCGGAGAGGGCAACGCCTACTACCAGGCGGCCCGCCTGAAGTTCGACACCGACCCCGAGTTCAACGCGCGCGCCCGCGCGCGGGTCATCACCCTGCAGGCCGAGGAGCCGGAGACGATGCGCCTGTGGCGCATCTTCATGAACGCCACGCTGCGTTACTTCAACAAGGTCTACGTCCAGCTCGGGGTGACGCTGACCGACGACGACATCGCCGGCGAGAGCATGTACAAGCACGTGCTCGCCCAGGTCTGCGACGAGTTGCAGGAGCGCGGCGTCGCCGTCCTCAGCGACGGCGCGCTCTGCGTCTTCCCGCCCGGCTACACCGGCCGCGAGGGCCAGCCGCTGCCCCTGATGATCCGCAAGAGCGACGGCGGGTACGGCTACGGCACCACCGACATGGCCACGATCCGCTACCGGGTCCAGGACCTCAAGGCCGACCGCATCCTCTACGTGATCGGCGCGACCCAGTCGCTGCACATGTCGCTGGTGTTCGACTCGGCCAGGATGGCGGGCTGGTTGCCCGACCACGTCAGGGCCGAGCACATCCAGATCGGCAGCGTGCTGGGCTCCGACGGCAAGATGTTCAAGACCAGGAGCGGTAAGTCCATCAAGCTCATGGAGCTGCTCGACGAGGCCGAGACCAGGGCCGCCGAGGTGCTCAGGGACAGCGACTACACCGACGCCGAGCGCACGAGGATCGCGCACGACGTCGGCATGGGCGCGGTCAAGTACGCCGACCTGTCGGTCAGCCACGACAGCGAGTACGTCTTCGACTTCGACCGGATGCTCGCCCTCACCGGCAACACCGGCCCCTACCTGCAGTACGCCCAGGCCCGCATCCGCTCGATCTTCCGCAAGGGTGGGGTGGACCCTGCCGAGACGACCGGCCCCATCGTGCTCGGCCACCCTGCCGAGCGCGCCCTGGCGCTGCAGCTCCTCGGGTTCGGCTCGGTCGTCGAGGAGATGGCGGAGAACTCGGCACCGCACAAGACGGCCTCCTACCTCTTCGACACCGCGAGCGCCTTCACCACGTTCTTCGAGAACTGCCCGGTGCTGAAGGACGACGTCGAGCCCGCCGTCCGCACCTCACGGCTCGCCCTGTGCGCGCTGACCCTGAAGGTCTTGGAGACCGGCCTGAGCCTTCTTGGCGTCCCGGTGCCCGAGCGCATGTAACCTGTCCACCAGATGATCGTCTTTATTGAGAAAGTGAAGGCGATCATCTGGCAAAGTCATGTTCGGCGCGCCTCCCTGCGGGGATGTCCGAAGCGCAATACGCTGGCGCGGTCATCGGTCACAACTTCGAGGAGCTCTCTGCCTTGAGCACGGACCTGACCGCGAACCTGCGCACGGGCACCGCGAACCCCGGCAGCGACCTCACCGCGGACCTGAGCACGGACACCGCGAACGCCGGCACCGACCTGGCCGCGGATCCGAACACGGACACCGCGACCCCCGGCACCGGGTTGAGAACGGGTTCAAGCATCGACTCGCTCCTCACCGATCTGGCCACCGGCATCGTGCCCATCGGGATGCCGGTGGACTTCGACGCCGACTCCGATCACTGGCTCACCCCGGCCGTCGAAGCACTCGTACTGATCACGCGTGGCGAGGAGTCGCTCGAACCCCTCGCCCGCGCCGCGCAACGCGACGAGCAGCGGACCGCCCTTTTCCTCTGCCTCGCACTCGCCGTAGCCGGCCAGGGCGACCGCATCCACGCCTCATGGCTCGGCACCGCCTTCGGGGAACTCTCCCTGGAGCGCCCGGTGACCCACGGCCAGCGGGCGCTCTGGCTCGCCGCCGCCCGGGGGGCGTACGGCCCGGCGGGCAAGATCTTCGTGCTCCGCAAGCTCGACGCGATGACCGCCTCCCCTGTTTCCGAGCCCGACCGGTGGCTGCGCGCGCTCATCCCCGACGAGCCCTCCGCGGCCGTGTCACCGGCTCTGGCCGATTTCGAGGAGCTCGCCAGGCTTCCCGAGCTGGCCGACCCCGTACACGCCGCCGCCCGGCTCACCCACCTGCTCGACCGCTGCACCGAGATCACCTCGGCCCGCGAAAGCAGGGGAGGCGATGGCGGCGTCGTCGCCGAGAAGACGAGTTCCGTGAGCGGTCCCACGAGCGGCTCCGCGGCCCGGCCTGATGGTGACACCGCCGACGAGGCATCCGGCCGGGCGGGGGGAGCGAACCGTGACCTGGGTGATCTCGCGTTCATCACCGCCGCGCAGACGGACCGTTCGGGCGAGGCGGCCGTCGTGTGGAGCCAGGACGAGCCGCTGACCGTGCTCCGTCGGCTGGCCGGTGCGGGCGGCCCCGAACGGCCGATGAAGTCGCTCACCGACCATCTGCTCGGCGACCTGCGCCCCGGCTCGCACCCTTATCTGGCCGCGATCGCGCTGCACGTGGCCGCGCCCATCGTGCGGGCGGCGGGTGAGAGCCTCGCCGAGGCCACCCGCGCCGAGGCCCCCGAGTCGGTCACCATACCGATCCTCGGCCAACGTGTGACGCTCAGGCCCGAGGGCCCGGATCCCGAGTCGCTGGGTGCCGCCGAGGAGCGGATCACCACCGAGGGCGCTCCGACTCGCGGCCGCTCCTGGGCCGCCTACGCGCTGCTCGCCCTCGCCCCGGTGATCCTGGTGGTCGCGCTCGTCCTCCCCGTCCTCCCTCTCGCACCGCTCGCACTCCTGCCGGCCGCCGGAGGCGCCTACAGGCTGTGGCGTAGGCGGCAGCGTGAGCGAGCCGACGCGGAATACGTCGTCACGCGGCTCTCCGAGCTCAGAGAACTCGCCCAGGGCGCGGTGTGGGCACTGCATGAGTACGCCCACGAGTCGGAGGGCCGGATCAAGACGGCGACCTCGGACCTGGCCGAACTCATCCGCCTGCTCCGCAGGGGGCCCCGAGCGGGCTGACCGCCCGCGATATGCGGGCGGCAGCCTCGATGTCAGCCGTTGGTGATCTCCACCTCGGCGGGAGCCAGCAGGAAGACCTTCTCCGCGATCCGCTCGATGCGCCCCTCGCAGCCGTATGCCAGCCCGGCGACGAAGTCGACCATGCGGGTGGCCTCGGCGGTGCTCATCCCGCTCACGTCCATGATGACGGTCTGACCTTCGCGGAAGTGCTGCCCGATGACCGGTGCGTCGTTGTACTTCATCGGTGTCAGCATCACGATCCGCGAGGGCTCGTTCATCGCACGCCAGCGTTTGGCCGCGCGCTCCGAGGCAGACTGCCAGTCTTCCTCTTCGCCCTCGATCTCGTCCCCGTAGTCGTAGGACTCGTCATAGTGCTCGGCCCCGCTCAGGCCAAGGTAGCTCGCCACCTTGCGCACTGCCCCCATCGGCTCGTCCTTTCGCCAGGACCACGCCGTGTCCGGCCTGTCCCTACACCTTGGACGGTAACCGACGACATGAAGTTCGCCACGCGACACGCCCAGTGCTTATTTCCATTTTGTACGACTACCGCACTGGTCTGATCTCCGACTTTGCCCGATCCCCTGGCCCAACTTCAACCGATATCTCCAGCGCCGCTAGCATCGCGTCATGCTCATCTACACGGTCGATTCGTTTACCGATGAATTTTTCAAGGGTAACCCCGCGGGGGTCTGCATACTCAGCGATCCGGTTCCTGACGCCTGGATGCAGTCCGTAGCGGCGGAGATGAGACACTCCGAGACAGCCTTCCTGCTTGGAGCCGAGGACGGCGGACCGTACCGGCTCCGGTGGTTCACGCCGGTGACCGAGGTCGCCCTGTGTGGGCATGCGACCCTGGCCGTGGCGCATGTGCTGTATTCCACGGGAACGGTCCCAGAAACCCTCGAATTCTCAACGAAGAGCGGAATCCTGTCCGTGACCAGGGATAAATCCGGTTTAATCCACATGGATTTCCCGGCAAAGGTACTCCAAGCGACACCTCCTCCAGAGGGACTGATCGATGCGCTGGGACTTAAACCTGTTTGGACAGGAAAAAATGTTTGGGATTACCTCGTCGAGGTCGAGTCCGAGGAGGCCGTGCTCGCCACCGCCCCCGACTTCCGGGCCCTGGAGGCCGTCGACGCGCGTGGAGTCATCGTGACGGCTCGGGCCTCGCGGCCGGGTGCCGACTACGTGTCCCGGTTCTTCGCTCCCACGGCCGGAGTTCCCGAGGACCCGGTGACGGGGTCCGCCCACTGCGCCCTCGCGCCGTACTGGTCGGCCAAACTCGGTTCCGACAGTCTGGTGGGGGCCCAGTTGTCAGAGCGTGGAGGTGTGGTCCGCACGACCGTACGAGGAGACCGGGTCGAACTCGCGGGAAACGCGGTGACCGTTCTTTCCGGCGAGCTCCACGTCTAGGGACGTGCGTCGAGGGTTTCGCCGCGCCCAGGCCGGCCCGGTGACCATCACCCCCGTGAACCCCGTGGGAACGTTGGGAACATGACGTTCGTGAAGCGAAAACGGCTTCTCCATGGTTCACGGAGGCCCGAGAGCTCCTCCCTGCCCCTGCCGGCCTGGAACGTGGAGGCTCGGGAGTCCCGGCCTTCGACGTCTGGAGGTTCGGAACACCGCTTGAGCGCCGCTGGGCCGCCCTCGGGACCCCGCTGGGCATCGCTTGAAAAAGGCCCTGGAAAGCACGAAAGGGCCCCCACCAAACGGTGAGAGCCCTTTCATGAAAAATTGTCCGGCGGTGACCTACTCTCCCACACCGTCCCCGGTGCAGTACCATCGGCGCTGAAGAGCTTAACTTCCGGGTTCGGAATGTAACCGGGTG
>NZ_JBEZEZ010000034.1:0-88866 GCF_040649155.1 Streptosporangium sp. NPDC049046
CGGATTTTCCGACCCTCGACTCGAACCCGCCGAACCCGCTAGGATTGCGACCACCCCGTTTCCAGGGCAACCCCTCTAACTTACTCCAACATCCGGTCGTTGTCCAACCGGATCTCGGCGTGACGCACGCGCCCCGACGAAGGGAGATGATCAGAAGGAGGGTCCCGAGGCTTTGGCGATCTCCACCAACCCCCTCGGGCCTGTGAACTCTATGTACGTCGCCGGACTCCGTCAAATCGAAGTGCGCGCCCTGCCCAGGACGTGTTTCCCGGCTGCTGGGTAGGGGATCCGTTATGACGGACCAAAGAGTGTTGCCCAGGGCGCTCGTCGTACTCCTCTGCACCGCGGGTGCCGTGGTCACCCTGGCGGGCATCAAGGAGATCGGGTCGATCGTCGGACCGGTACTGCTCGCCCTGGTCCTGGTCCTCGCGGTCTCCCCGGTCAGGACCTGGCTTCGCGAGCGCGGAGCTCCCGGGTGGACGCTGGTGGCGATCCCCCTGGTGATCGTGCTGCTCGTGCTCCTGGGCATGGTGGCGATCCTGACCGTGGCGATAGCGCAGATGGCGGCACTCGCCCCCACCTACGACGCGCAGTTCAAACAGCTCGTCGCGGAGGCGCAGGAGCAGGTGGCCAGGCTCGGCTTCGGCACCCAGCAGATGAACGAGGCGATCAATTCCTTCGACCCCGGAAAGATCTTCGAGCTCGCGCAGGGATTCATCTCGGGACTGCTGGGCGTCTTCTCCGGCCTGGTTCTCGTCATCGTCCTGCTCCTGGCCATGTGCCTGGACGCTCAGGCCTTCTCCAGGATCCTCGCCATGGGGGCGGAGCGCAGGCCCCTCCTCATCGGGGCACTCAACAACTTCGCCCACAAGACCCGCCGTTACCTCCTGGTCTCGACGGGGTTCGGGCTGATCTGCTCCGCGCTGGACGTGGCCGCGCTCTGGATTCTCGGTGTGCCACTCCCCCTCCTCTGGGGCGTGCTGGCGCTGATCACGAACTACATCCCCAACATCGGCTTCGTCCTGGGGTTGATCCCGCCCGCTCTGCTCGGCCTCCTGGAGGGCGGGCCCAAAACCATGATCCTCGTGATCGTCTCCTACATACTGATCAACTTCGTGGTGCAGTCGCTGATCCAGCCGAAGTTCCTCGGTGACGCCGTCGGCCTGTCCACCACCGTCACCTTCCTCTCGCTCATCCTGTGGACGTTCGTCCTCGGCCCGCTGGGCGCACTGCTCGCCATCCCGCTCAGCCTGCTGACCCGCGCGCTGCTGCTCGACAGCGACCCCGACGGCAAGTGGGCCGTCGCTCTCGTCTCCGGGGAGGTTCCCGAGGAGGAGAGGCACGCGCCGAAGAGGAAACCGGGCGGAGACGAGGCGAAGTCCTCACCGCCCGTACCCTGAGGCCATGTATCGCGAGTGGGCGCCGGCTCCCGGCCTCGCCGGGCGGGTGGCCTGCCTGTGGGTCAACGAGTCGTCCTCGGCCGCGACGCAGCTGGTCGTGCCCGACGGCTGCGTGGACCTGATCTGGGGTCCTGGAGGAGCGCAGGTCGCGGGACCCGACACGGGGCCGAAACCCGTCCGGATGGTGCCGGGTGACCGATACGCCGGGGTCCGGTTCAGGCCCGGCGCGGTGGGCGAACTGTTCGGTGTGCCGCTCGACAGCCTGCGCGACCTGCGGGTGCCGCTGTCCGACCTCGAATCCCTCTCGGAACTGTCCGATCTGGAGCCCCTCGCGGGACTCCGGCCGTCGAAGCCGCTCTTCGACGGCGTACAGCGGGCTCTGGTCGTACGGCTGCGCGCGATGCCCGGGCCCGACCCCTCGGCGCCCGCGATCGCCGAGGCACTGCGGGCCGGGCGGAGCGTGCGGGAGGTGGCCTGGGAGCTGGGACTCGGTGAGCGACAGCTTCTGCGCCGGTCCGTACGGGCCTTCGGCTACGGGCCGAAGGTGCTGCAGCGGGTGGTCAGGTTTCAGCGGGCGCTTGGCCTGGCCAGGCGCGGGGTCACGGCGGCCGAGGTCGCCGTGCTCAGCGGCTACGCCGACCAGGCCCACATGGCGAACGAGGTACGGCGGCTGGCGGGTGTGCCCCTGAAGCGGCTGCTCGATCGGTCCGCTGGCGAGAGCACCTGACCGGGTCCGCGCGGGCCGTCACCCCGGCCCGCGCGCGGTGCCCGCGGCTCGGGGTCAGGCGGTCTCCATCGCGACCGCTCCGCCGCTCACCCGGCTTCGGCCGTCCACGGAGGCGATCGAGACCTTCAGCGTGCTGGGCCGTCCCATGTCCACCCCCTGGATGACCGTGAACTCCGAGGAGCCGGTCCCGAGGACTCGCAGGTAGCCGCCGAACGCGGCGGCCGCGGCCCCGGTGGCGGGGTCCTCCACGACGCCCCCGACCGGGAACGGGTTGCGGGCGTGGAACCGCTCGTCGCTCTCCCGCCAGAACAGGTTCGCCGTCGTCCAGCCTTCGCGGGTCATGACCGCTTTCAGCCGCTCGTAGTCGTAGTCGAGGTCGGCCAGGCGTTCACGAGAGGCCGCGGCGATCATGAGGTGATCGACGCCGCCGAACGCGACGTGCGGCGGGAAGGCCGGATCGAGTTCGTCGCGGGACCATCCGAGGGCGGCGAGCGCCTCCTCCAGCGCGTCCTCCGCGACGGGCCTGGAGTATGTGGGAACGCTGGTGAGCGTGGCGCGGAGCGCGTCGTCGACGATCTCGGTGTCGACGACGATCTCACCCGCCTTGGTGTCGAAGGCCAGACGCCCGATCCCGAGGCGTTCGGCGAGCGCCACCGAGGTGGCGATCGTGGCGTGCCCGCAGAACGCCACCTCGGCCGAGGGGGCGAAATACCGGACCGTGAAGGCGCACCGCTCGTCGTCGCGGGCGGTCACGAAAGCCGTCTCGGAGTATCCGACCTCGGCGGCGACGGCCAGCATCTCCGCGTCGGACAGGCCGGCCGCGTCGAGGACGATCCCGGCGGGGTTTCCTCCTTCGGGATCGTGGGTGAAAGCGGTGTATCGCAGGATCTCCACGGTGCTCGTCACAGGACCGGAACCTATCAGCCAGGCCAGGGCCTGCCGGGGCCCCGCCACGCGGCTGTGACGGGGACGCGGACACGGGAGCCGAGCGGACGTGGGAGCTCAGGTGGAGGCGGAGACGGGTGTCGACGGCGGTGGCCCCTCGGAGGAGGGGGTGGCGGGTGCGCGGAAGACCCGGCGCTCCCATGGCATGGCGAGCGCCAGGACCGGCAGCAGCACGATGGACGCCTGCGACCAGACGACGTGGAGACTTCGCCAGGTGGCGGAGTCGAACTGGGTCATGTAGAGGTAGCCGTACCCCGCCCAGAGTGAGGCTCCGATGATCGCGGGCCACGCGAAGCGGGTGGGGCGGGCGATCAGGAACGGCATGAACCACAGGAGATACTGCGCGCCGAGCCTGGGGGTGGTGACCATGAAGGCGAGCAGCAGCGCCGTGGTGAGGTCGATCGGGTCGGCGCGGCGCCACAGGAAGGCCGTGATCAGCATGGTGACGTAGATCAGGCGGGTGCCGAAGGTGGCGATCCCCTGGTTGAGGTCGTTGACGCCGTTCATGAGGATGGCGCTGTAGCCCCACTGGCCGACGATCGGGCGGATCTCCTGGATCACCCGGATGACCTCGGGGATCTGGCTCAGCGAGGTACCGGCGAAGATCGGCAGGGTGACGAGGAAGAAGATCGGCGCGATGCCCGTGGCCACGAACGCCACGGCGCGGGCGCGGAAGGTGGGCAGCAGCAGAAGCAGGCCGGGGATGAGCCAGATCGGCCAGCTCTTGGCGCACAGCGCGAGCCCCATCAGCAGTCCCGCGAACAGGGCCCGGCGCAGCGACTGCCGGTCGCCCTCGCGCGGGGTGAGCGCCGCTCGGAGCACCCCGTCCGGGCCGAAGGCGTGCCGTACGGCGCCGGCGAGGCCGTGGAGGGCGACGCTCTGCCGCGCCAGCGCGACCGGGTTGGTGGTCATGCCCGGCCGGTGGGGGTCGCCGGGGCCTCGGGCGACGACGAAGGCGGCGACGCCGAAGACCAGGGCGACCGGCTCGACCTGGCCGTGGACGGAGGCGACGAGGATGGCGAGCGGGTTGCAGGCGTACTGGAAGGCGCGCAGCGAGGCGTTGGGCCCCCCGGCGAGCTTGCCGACCAGCGGGATCAGCACGATGTCCGCCACCACGGTGACCAGGCGCCCGCCGACCTCCCAGGGGATGCCCAGCCAGAGCAGGAGACCGTAGACGTAGGGGATGGTCGGCAGGAAGTGCCAGCCTCCCGAACTGCCCAGAACGGGATCCTCACGGTTCAGGACCGCCTCGCCGGCGGGCTTGAAGCTGTTGATGAAGTCGACCGGTTGCCAGGTGTCCACCGCCGATGTGGCCATGATGAGCACTCTGAAGGCGATTCCCACTCCCAGTACGACCAGGAGGGAGGGTCTCCAGCCTTTCCATTGCGCTACCAGGGCGAGCACGACACCGGTGACGAGGACGAACCCCGTGAGAATTGCGTAGTCCATGACGGCCCCTAGCCTGCCCGACCTGGCGACCAGCCAGCCACCCGCATTCCCAAAACGAGACCACTCTGCCAGTTTTACGGCTTTCTGGATCAAGGCCGTCACGACGAGTGACCGTCTCCGGGCGCGCGCCGGAGAACCCGCGGGGCACACCGGGGTGGAACCTCGCCGCCGGAGGTCCGTCTCCTCCGGCGGCGAGGGGTTATCAGCCCAGGCCGTCGAGATAGGCCCGGTGGTTGCGGGAGAACTCGAAGGCGTTGTACCTGTCCCAGTTGATCGACCAGGTCATCAGCCCCCGGAGGTTCGGGTAGACCCCTCTGGGCCGGTACGTCCCGCAGTTCGTCCCCTTGGCCAGGCAGTCGAAGGCCTTCTGGACCTCGGCGACCGTGGTGAAACCGTTACCCGCGAACGGGGCGGCGGGCAGGCCGATCGCGACCTGGTCCTGGCGCAGGGCGGGGAAGACGTTGTTCGGGTTGCCCGCGATGGGGAAGCCCGCGAGCAGCATGTCGGTCATGGCGACGTGGAAGTCGTGGCCGCCCATGGTGTGGTACTGGTTGTCCAGCCCCATGATCGGCCCGGAGTTGTAGTCCTGGACGTGCAGCAGGGTCAGGTCGTTGCGCATCGCGTGGATGACGGGGAGGTACGACGCGGCCCGCCGGTCGGCGGAGCCGTTCGGGCCGGGACCGTAGAACTGGTAGCCCAGCTGGACGAAGAACGTCTCGGGGGCCATGGTCAGCACGAACCGCGTGCCGTACCTGGCCTTGAGGGTCTTGAGCGCGGAGATCAGGTTGACGATGACCGGGGTGGTGGGGGCGGACAGGTTGGTGTCGCCGTTGTCGAGATAGAGGGAGTGGCCCTCGAAGTCGATGTCCAGCCCGTCGAGGCCGTACCTGTCGATGATGGCGCTCACCGACTGGACGAACCTGTCGCGTGCGGCGGTGGTGCTCAGCTGGACCTGGCCGTTCTGGCCGCCGATCGAGATCAGCACCTTCTTGCCGAGTGCCTGCTTGGCCCGGATTCCGGCGATGAACTCGGCCTCGGACTCGACGTTGGGGCATTCGGCGGCCGGGCACTGGGTGAAGCGGATGTCTCCCGAGGTCACCGAGGTGGGTTCGCCGAAGGAGAGGTTGATGACGTCCCAGGCGTTGGGTACGTCCGCCATCCGCGTGTAGCCGGAGCCGTTGGCGAAGGAGGCGTGCAGGTAGCCGACCAGCACCCGTTTGGGCAGGGTGCCGGGGGGTGTGCCGGTGACGGTCGCGGAGACCGCGCCGGACTTCGCGGACTCGCCCGAGGCGTTGGTCGCGCTCACCTGGTAGCTGTGCGTCCCCGCACCGGGGCTGTCGGTGTAGGTGGTCCCGGTGGGGGCGCCGACCTTCGTCCCGTTGCGGTAGACGTTGTAGCCGGTCGCGCCCGAGGAGGCGTTCCACCTCAGCGCGACGCTCGTGCCGCTGACGGTGGCGGCGAGCCCCGAGGGTGCGGACGGGGGTGGCTGGCTGCCGCCGACCGTGACGGAGACCGCGCCGGACCTCGCGGACTCGCCCGAGGCGTTGGTCGCGCTCACCTGGTAGCTGTGCGTCCCCGCACCGGGGGTCTCGGTGTAGGTGGTCCCGGTGGCGGTGCCGACCTTCGTCCCGTTGCGGTAGACGTTGTAGCCGGTCGCGCCCGAGGAGGCGCTCCAGCTCAGCGAGGCGGTGGTGGCGTTTCCGGTGCCGGTGAGCCCGGTGGGCGCCGCGGGAGGCTGTCCCTGCCCCGGTGCTCCGTCGAGGACGACGTCGTCGGCCTGGTAGACGCCCTGGCCGTACCAGCCGTTGACGTAGATCGTGACCGAGGTGGTCGAGGCGCCGGTGGTGAACGAGGTCGACAGCTGGACGTAGGACGACGGTGAGGACGCCCATGTGCTGGGGTCGGTGCCGCCGGTGCCGGTCGCGCCGAGGAAGACGTAGCCGCCCCTCACCCAGGCCGACAGGGTGTAGGCCGAGGACGGTCTGACGCTGATCGTCTGCTGACAGCGGGCGGTGTCGTTCCCCACCGGTGTGGCCTGCAGTGCCCTGGTGCCACTGCGGACCGGCGTGGACACCGCCGTGGCTCCGGAGGACGCCGTGCAGGTCCAGCCGGTCAGCCCGCTCTCGAAGCCGGGGTTGACCGCGATGTTGGCGGCGTGGGCGGGTGACGCGGCGAGCGTCGTCCCGCCCAGCGCCAGTACGGCGATCGCCGCGAGTTTCCTGAGGTACATCCGATTTACCCCGCAAGGATCTTTAGGAGGGTGTTCGTGGGGCACGGCCCGCCCCCCGGGCGGGGTACGGGCCGTGCCGGACGGGTCGTGTGGGAAGCGCGGCGCGGTTCCGTGCCGCGCACACGCCGGGCGTCCGGTGGGACCGCTCGGGCCTGACGTGGCACGCGGTTCCGTTCCGCGCACGCGCCGGGCGCCTTCGCCCGGCGCGTGCTCCGTGTCGGGCGGGCCCGCGCCGGACGTTCTCGCCCTGGGCGGGCCCGCTCCGCGCGGGTCAGAAGCCGGCGGTGACGCGGGTGAAGTCCCAGTCGCTCTGGGCGATCCCACTGCAGTTGGAGGTCACGCCGCCGCCCGGGCAGGGACGGTCGCGGTTGACCGCCCAGTAGGCGAAGCGGGTCAGGCCCTTGGACTTGGCCCAGTCGCGGATCTGGGTCCAGGTCGCGACCGTGGTCAGTTCCTGCTGGTCGGACAGGCCGTTCATGCCGGAGATGCCCATGCGGGCGTACGCCTGCGCGTCGGTCCAGCCGTTGGCGGCCTTGAGCGCGTTCTTCAGGCCCTCCGAGGCGTTGACGGTGGCGGTGTAGATGTTCGAGGCGCCGAAGTCGAACGGCATGATCGTGTAGTTGTCGATCGGCACGGCGAGCGCCTTGGCCTGGTTGATCAGGCGGATGCCGTGGGAGGTCGGGCCGGTGGTCGAGGTGCCGAAGGTGACGACGACCTTGACGTTCGGGTTGTTCTGCTTGACGATCTTCAGGCCGTTGAGGATGCGGTCCTGGACGGTGTAGTTCTCGAACTCGTCGGTGTTCTCGATGTCGAAGTCGACGACCGCGGGACCGACGGCGTTGATCACCTGCTGCACCGCTCCGGCGAAGGCGGCCGGGGTGGAGCAGTTCGGGCCGAGTTTGTTGCCCGACCATCCGCCGAAGGAGATCTGCACGCTGCCGCCCGCGGCCTTGATCTGGTTGATCGCGGCCTGGTCGGCGCCGCCGGTGAGCGGCCTCGATCCGTCCCAGGCGGGGTTGCAGCCACCGCTGGACAGGATGAACGCCATGGTGAAGGACTTCACCCCGGTGGCGTTCATGACGGTCACCGGGTTGGGCGGGTTGCCCCAGCCCATGTAGAGGTAGGGGGCTCCGGCCATCTTGCCGCCCGGGTCGGGGTTGGTGCAGCCGGTGGTGGTAGCGCTCACCGCGCCGCTCGCGGCCGACTCACCCTGCGCGTTGTACGCCCTGACCGTGTAGGTGTGCGAGGTACACGTCCCCAGCGAACCGATCGTGGCACTCGTACCACTCACCTGCGCCCGCTGCGTACCCCCCTCATACACCCGGTAACCCGTCACCGTTCCGCTGGAGGCACCCCACGACAGCGAGATCGACGAGTTCGTCGTCCCCGTCACCGACGGAGTACCGGGTGTGCCCGGCGTTCCCGGGACGCTGCCGCCGCCGCAGGCCGCGCCGTTGAGCGTGCAGTTCGACGGCGTAACCCCGCCCGGACTGCCGTTGAAACCGAAACTCGCCGTCGCCCCCGGAGCGATCGTCGCGTTCCAGCCGACGTTGCTGAAGGTGAAACGCTGCCCGCTACGACTCATCGCCGCGTCCCAGAAAGACCCGACGTTCGCCCCCGAGGGCAGATCGAAGGCGACCGACCAGCCGTTGATCGCCGTCGTACCACCATTCGTGATCGTGTACTTGCCCTCGAAACCGGTCCCCCAGTCGGAGACCTTGGTGAAGACGGCGGTGGTGGGTGCCGCGAACGCGGGGGTCGCGACCGTTGACAGGCCGATTGACATGCCGAGCGCGGCGAGGACCGCGGTCAGCGTTCGTCGAAATCTCATGGCACTTCCTCGGTTGGGGGGAGGAGATCGGAGGTGCGGGGTCGGGGGTCCCTGGCCCGCCCGGGCGCGTCTTGGATCGTGAGGTGCCGGGCGGGTCCGGGGTCGTGAGTGCGGGGGCTAGGGCAGGGTCGCGAGGTGCGGCTTGACGGTCCTGGAGAAGTTCCAGTTGTTGCTGGCGTCCCAGTTGATCGACCAGGTCATCGCGCCGCGGATCCCGGGGTAGGCGCGCGGCGGCACGAAGCTGCCGCAGCCGGTCCTGGTGGCGAGGCAGGTGAGGGCCTGGTTCACCAGGGCGGGGGCGACGATCCCGCCGCCCGCCGCGCCGGGTCCCGCGGGCAGTCCGAGCGCCACCTGGTCGGGACGCAGCCCGTTCTCCAGCTGGATGCAGGCGAGCGCGGTCATGAAGTTGACCGAGCCCTGCGAGTAGGCGGCCATCTGGTCGCAGCCGAGCATGGAGCCCGAGTTGTAGAACTGGGTGTGGACGACGGTGAGGATGTCCTTGATGTTCAGCGCCAGCTTGAAGTACTCGGCGCCGGTGGACTGCATGTCGATGGTCTGCGGCGCCATCGTGATGATCAGGTTCGCGCCCGCCTTCGCCCGCAGCGACCGGAGCGCCTGGCCCATGTAGGTGGAGTTGAGCCCGTTCTCCAGGTCGATGTCGACGCCGTCGAAGCCGTAGCTCTGCATCAGGGCGTAGACGGTGTCGGCGAACTTGGTCGCGGCGGCGGCGCTCGCCACCTGCACGCGGCCCGCCTCGCCGCCGACCGAGAGGATGACCTTCTTGCCACGGGAGTGGAGGGTCTGCACGTCGGCCCTGAACTGGGCGTCGGTGTAGCCGCCGAGGGAGGCGGACAGGCCCGGGTCCACGGCGAAGACGACCTCACCGGGGGTGGCGGTGGCCTCTCCGAAGGAGACCGCGACCAGGTCGTACTCGTTGGGCACCGCCGACAGCCGCAGTTCGACGGCCGGGTTGTCGAAGTTGTGCCAGTAGCCGGTGAGGAAGTGCTTGGGCAGCTGGCCTCCGCCGGTGCAGCCGGTCGTGGTCGCGCTCGCCGGGTCGCTCTTGGGGCCCTCGCCCGCGGAGTTGTACGCCGCCACCGTGTAGGTGTGCGCCTCGCACACACCCAGCCCGGACACCGTCGTGCTCGTCCCGGTCACGGTCGCCCGCACCGTCGACCCCTCGTACACCCGGTAGCCGGTCACCGTTCCCGAGGACGCGCCCCACGAGAGCGCCACGCTGTTCGCGCCGCCCGTCGCGGCCACCGCGCCCGGCTTTCCGGGGACGCCGCCGGTGCAACCGGTGGTGGTGGCGCTCACCGCGCCGCTCGCGGCCGACTCACCCTGCGCGTTGTACGCCCTGACCGTGTACGTGTGCGAGGTGCACGTCCCCAGCGAACCGATCGTGGCACTCGTACCACTCACCTGCGCCCGCTGCGTCGACCCCTCGTACACCCGATAACCCGTCACGGTGCCGCTGGAGGCACCCCACGACAGCGAGATCGACGAGTTCGTCGTCCCCGTCACCGACGGAGTACCGGGTGTGCCCGGCGTTCCCGGGACGCTGCCGCCGCAGGCCGCGCCGTTGAGCGTGCAGTTCGACGGCGTAACCCCGCCCGGACTGCCGTTGAAACCGAAACTCGCCGTCGCCCCCGGAGCGATCGTCGCGTTCCAGCCGACGTTGGTGAAGGTGAAACGCTGCCCGCTACGACTCATCGCCGCGTCCCAGAAAGACCCGATGTTCGCCCCCGAGGGCAGATCGAAGGCGACCGACCAGCCGTTGATCGCCGTCGTACCACCATTCGTGATCGTGTACTTGCCCTCGAAACCGGTCCCCCAGTCCGAGGTTTTGGTGAAGACGGCGGTGTTCGAGGCGGCCTGGGCGGGGAGCGCGACCGTCATCGACAGGAACAGTGCCGCCAGTGCGACGAGAGAACGAGCGATGGCGTGTGGTTTCACGTTGACCTCATGCGTTTCGTGGGGTGACCGTACGGCCCGCGCCGCGCGAGGGGGATGCGCGGATGTGGCGCGGGCCGTACGGCGGGGTGGGCTCGGTCTCGCCCAGGGACGGGGACCGTTCCGTTGATCGGCGCGGGGCGCCGGGGACCGCCGGGATCGGCGGGGCGTCACCGGCTCGTGGCTCCCGGACGGCGGTGCTCGGCCGTGGCTCGCGGGCGCCGGCCTGAGTCCTCGAGGCGGGCGACGGCGGCGCCGATGAGCGCCGCGGGGACGCCCGCATCGATGGCGGGCGTGGCGGTGGCCTGGACGGCGAGGAGGGGGACGGCCGTGCCGCCGGGCGTGGGCAGGCCTCGGCGAGGGCTTGCAGCCGCAGTCAGGACGGGTGGGGAAAGGGCGCGCCGCATGATCGCTCCGATGGACGTGGAACCTGGGGGGTGAGGCGTCCGGACGGTCGGACCTTCGGTGGCGACGGCTTCCGCCGTCGGGTTGTCGCAGCTAGGGGTCGAGGGGAGGGGACGCGCGAGCCATGGGCACCCCCGGTCGGCACTTCTTTTAGGAAAGTTTCCTAAGAGTTGTCGTGATCGTAGCCTTGACACACCCCTGACACAAGGCCCAAAAAAACGTCGGACGCTCACGCCGTCCGGGAAATACGGGAGAAGGAAGGGCGTCGGCCGCCGACGGGCGCGGGGGCGCCGTTCGTCGACTTCGGCTATCGCGGACTCCAGGTCGCGACGGCGACACCGACGAGCGAGAGGAGTGGCCCGAGATCGGCTATCGCGAGGTCTGGTTCGCCTTGATCGCGACGCTGACGAGCGAGAGGAACAGTTCGGCGTCGGCCCGGCCCTCGATGGACATGGCCACCCACCCGTCGTCGGCTCCGGGGGTGACCCGGCGACAGTCGGCGAGCACCCGTGCCCACCGGTCGATCACGGGTTTGGTGAGGAGCAGCTCCGCGGTGTGGTCGCCGGACATCCTGACGATCTCCCGGCCATCGGCCCGGAACCCGAGCCCTTTTCTGGTGCGCTTCAGCGCCAGGGCCGGCCAGCGGAGGAGCTGGGCGGCCACATTCTCGACACCCTCGGTGGAACGGCGGGACGTGTGCGTGCGCAGCACTGCCATGTCTCTCATCGTCGCGGACCGGACACGATCGGGAAAGCTACCGTTTCTTAACCGTTACCGGCGCAGTGATCCTTCTGGCGAATCGTAATGATCCTCACCGTTCTCAACCGTTATTGCAGTGTTATTGAGTTGTTTTCGCGAGGGCACGAACCGGCGTCGGGTACGGTGAGTTCCCGGTCAAGACCGGAGGTAGCCCTCTCCAGCACCCCCTGCGACGGCTGACATGTTCGTGTCACGCCGGGGTAGGCGTGAGCGTCCAGCGTCTGCCGTCGCCCCAGCCCGTGGAGCGTCAATGAGCCACCAGCCCATCGTCCTCCCCCGTCTCGCCACTCTCGCCAGGCAGGCCGCGCCGAGACTGCTGGAGGGCGTCGTCGCCCCCCTCGCCGTCTTCTACGCCGCCCTCGCCCTCCTCGGCCTCAAGGGCGCGCTGATCGCGGCGGTCGCCTGGGTGTACGCGGGGGTGGGGTGGCGGCTGGTCCGGCGGGTCCCCGTGCCCGGGACGATGATCCTCGCCACCGTCGCGATCACCGTGCGGGCGCTGCTGGGGTTCTGGACCGGAAGCGCGGTGATCTACTTCCTGCAGCCGGAGCTCGGGACGATCTGCATCAGCGTGCTCTTCCTCGCCTCGGTGCGCCTCAACCGCCCGCTGGTGCAGAGGCTCACCCTCGACTACATCCACCTGCCCTCCGCGGTGCTGAGACACGAGCGGGTCCGCCGCTTCTTCGCCCGCATCACCCTGCTGTGGGCCTTCGTGCTGCTCGCCAACTCCGCGGTGAGCATCTGGCTCCTGCTGCACGAGTCGATCGGCACCTACCTGCTGGTCCGCACCACCGCCGTGGCCGTGATCAGCGGCCTGGCGGTGGCCTTCTCCCTGTACGCCTTCCGCCGGATGCTGAGCCGCCTGCACCACGACCCCGTCGCCACCCCGGCCATCGCCGCCCCGCCCGCCTAGCGCCCGGACTCCCGCCCGTCCCGGCCACCTGAGCGCTCCGGTGCCCACCCCGATCACCCGGTGTCCGGGCGTCCGGAGCGGTCAGCGCCTCGCCGGGAGCCGTACGGCGGGGCGGGCGGCGAGTACGGCGGCGCAGACGGCGAGGGCCAGGCAGGCGGCGATCACCCCCAGGATGAGCGGCCACGGCACCACGAGGGGGACGTCCGCGCGCATCGCCGTGGCGAGGGCGCCTCGCATGCCCATCAGCGCGGGCAACGCCACCACGAGTCCCAGCCCCGCGCCGAGCAGCACCACGAGTGCCGACTCGGCGGCCACCGTCCCGAGCACCTGCCGTCCCGTCGCGCCCGACAGGCGCAGCACCGCGAGGTCGCGGACGCGCCCGGCCGCCGACATCACCATCGTGTTCACGATCGCCACGCCCGCGTAGGCCGTGGACACCACGACGAGGAGCACGGTCGCGATCCACACGAGCCGGTCCTCCTCGGCGTCCGCCTCCGCCGAGTAGGTGCGGACGTCCACCGCGCGTGCCCCCGGACCCGGCGGTGCCGGGGCGCCGGCGACGTACGCCTCCTTGGCGAGGGTCGTCGCGTCGTGCCCTCTGAACAGTTCGCGGGACAGCAGGACATCGGCGTCCGCCCCCCGGACCACGCCCGCCACCGTCGGTGACGCCGAGGTGCCGTCCTCGAACGACACCGGCAGCGGCGAGCCCGGCCGCAGCCCCCGGTCCTCGGCCAGCCAGTCCGCCACGAGCACCCGGTCGGCGTCCCTGAGCGCGTCGAGCGAGCCGGAGACCACCTGGACGTCACCCGCCGACTCCAGGAGCTCCGGGGTGGCGCCGATGGCGCTCAAAACACCGCCGTCCGGCTCGAACAGGGCGCCGAACAGGGACGATCGTGCGCCTGAGGCCGACGCCGCCGTGTCCGTGAGCCCTGGCGTACCGTCCGGCACGATCACCGCGTCCGCCCGGATCGTGGTGGCGCGCACCTCGGCGAACGCCGCGGCCGTCGTCCGCACCATTCCCGTGATCAGGATCGCGCAGCCCACCGTGACCAGTACCGGGGTGGCCGTGGCCGCGGTGCGGCGGACCGCGGTCAGCGCGTTCTCCCTGACGAGCGTCCCGGTCGCGCCCCGGCCCCGGGCGAGCGGCCACGACACCAGCCGCGCCACCGGCGGCACGATCGCGGGCGAGAGCAACGCCACCCCCGCGATCACCCCCATCGCCGCGACCAGGCCCGACAGCGCGAACGCCTCCGAACCGTCCGAGCCCCACGCGTCGACCGCGGCCACCAGTCCCAGCGCGCAGCACACCGCCCCGGCGATCCACCGCGCGCGCGGCATCGGCCGGTCGTCCACCTCGGCCTCGCGCAACGCCTCCAGCGGACGCACGCGCGCGGCCCGCCCGGACGCCGACCACACCCCCGCCAGCGTGACGACCACCCCCATCGCGAACGAGCCCGCGAGCGGCGGCACCGACAATCGCACCGCGAAGCCCGGCGGTTCGAACCCGGCCGTGACCAGCACGTCCCCCAGCACGGGAGCGAGCGACGCTCCGGCCGCCACCCCCGCCGCCGTCGCGATCACACCGACCAGCAGCGCCTCGCCGTACACCATCCGCCGCACCTGGCGCGGCGTCGCGCCGACGGCGCGCAGCAGGCCGAACTCGCGACGCCGCTGCGCCACCCCCACCGCGAACGTCGAGCCCACGACCAGGATCGACACGAACACCGACAGCGTGGCCATCCCGGTGAGGACCTGCAGGCCGATCCAGCGGGTCCGCTCGTGTTCCCGCGTCTCCAGGACGTCGCGCCCCTCCCCCGTGCGCACCACGCCGGACGCGCCGGCCACCGTCCGTGCGGCCGCGGCGACCGCGGCGTCGTCCGCCCCCGGCTCGGTGACCAGGCCGATCGCGCGCACCCCCGCCGGTACGCGGGCCGCCTCGGTGTCGCTCAGGTACACCCCGGGCCCGTTCACCGTGCCGGACACCGTGTACGTCACCGGCCCGTGCGCGGTCAGCACCCGCACCCGCGCCCCCGGCGCGAGCCCCAGCGTCCGGTCCAGCGCCACCTCGCCCTCCCGCGGCGCGGCGCCCGCCGTCAGTGTGTACGGCGCCAGCGCCGCCGCCGACCACGCGTACCCCCGGTCGCCCGCCACCGGCCTGCCGTCGACGACCGGCTGGGCGTAGAACATCCGATCCGGTATGGCGTGTGCCACCCCGGGAATCGCGCCCAGCCGTTCCCGCAGCGACGCGACCGTCTCCGGCGACCAGGGACGATCCGGGGCGAAGTTACCGTCGCCCCGCTCGATCGCCGGCACCGAGACGAACACGGGCGTCCCCGCCAGCCGGTCGGGCACCCTCGCCCCGGCCGAGGTGAGGGCGAGGACGCTCATCGACACCATCGTCATGCCGAGAAAGAGGACGACGAACCCCCCGGCGAAGGAGTGCCACCGCTCCCGCAATGTCGCGAAGGTCAGCACGGCACGACCTCCAGTGCGGCCATCCGGGCGGCGACGATCTCGGCGGTGACGGTCCCGGTGTACTCGTCCACCACGCGCCCGTCGGCGAGGAAGAGCACCCGGTCGGCGTAGGAGGCCGTCACCGGGTCGTGCGTCACCATGATCATCGTTTGTCCGTGGTCGTCGACGAGCCCGCGCAGCATGCCGAGGACCTGGTGCGACACCCTGGTGTCGAGCTGGCCGGTCGGCTCGTCGGCGAACACCACGGCGGGCCTGGTGATCAGCGCTCGCGCGATGGCCACGCGCTGCTGCTCGCCGCCGGACAGGCCGCTGGGCCGGTGCCCCGCCCGGTCCGCGAGGCCGACCTCCGCCAGCGCCGCCCGGATCAGGCCGGCCGGGGCCGCGCGGCCGGCCAGGCGCAGCGGCAACGCGACGTTCTGCTCGGCGGTGAGCGCGGACACCAGGTTGAACGCCTGGAAGACGAACCCCACCCGCTCGCGGCGCAACAGGGTGAGGCCGTTCTCGCTCAGCGAGCCGAGGTCGGTGTCCTCGATGGCGACCGTACCGTCGGTCGGCCGGTCCAGGCCCGCCGCGCAGTGCAGCAGGGTGGACTTCCCTGATCCGGAAGGCCCCATGATCGCCGTCAGCGTGCCCGCGCGGAAGGTCGCCGTCACCCCGTCGAGGGCCTTCACCGGGTGGGCGGCCGTGCCGTACAGCCGGCGCACCGCCCGCAGCCGCACGGTCTCCCTGTGATCTGTCGAGTGCATGCCGTTCAGCAAAGCCGCCCGTGCCGTGCCGGCGCATTGGCGCAGGGGCGAGAGGTGAGGGTAGACCTGGCACTACCGCGCCCGCGCCCCCGGATCGGTTAACGTCGGAGGGTGTTCGCCCGTACTGCCTTGGCGGCGATGACCCGCAGGCCGTCGGTGTTCCTCCGCTCCTCATGGCCCTGGCGTTCGCTCGCCTACCTGCTGTGCAGCGCGATCCACGCGGTGGCCGCGTGCGTGATGATCTACGCGGCCTACGCCTACGGCGTCGGGTTCGCGACCGTGGCCGGGCTGTTCGCCGTGATCGTGCTCACCCTGCCGTCGGGGGCGTTCGAACGATGGCGGCTCCGGTTGGTGGACGGCGCGCCCGTGCCCGATCCGCACCTGAGGCCACCGCGCCCGGGTCCGTGGGCCTGGCTCACCATCCGCCTGCGCGAGCAGGCGACCTGGCGGGAACTCGGGTTCACGGTCGTCGCGGTGTCCGTGATGTGGCTGATGGACCTGGGACTGGTCTCGTCGGCGCTCTGGCTGCCGCTGCTGTTGATCTCCGCGCCTTTCCAGCCGGGCATGGACCCGTTGGACGGCGTGCCGCTGTTCGTCGCCGGGCTGCTGCTGTTCCCGCTCTTCGCCTACATGACGGCCGCGTGGGCGGGCACCCGGGCCTTGATCGCGCGGGCCATCCTCGCGCCGGGCCACACGGAGATCATCCGCTCCCGCGCCCGGCTCGTCGACGCGTTCGAGGCCGAACGCCGCCGGATCGAGCGCGACCTGCACGACGGCGCCCAGCAACGACTGGTGTCCCTCAGCATGAGGCTCGGTCTCGCCCGGCTCGACCTGCCGCCGGGGTCGCCCGCCGAGGCGCAGATCGTCGAGGCGCACGAGGAGGCCAAACGCGCCCTCGCCGAGCTGCGCGAGCTGATCCGGGGCGTCCACCCCCAGGTGCTCACCGACCGAGGGCTGGGCGCGGCGGTACGCGATGTGGCGGGCCGCTCTCCCCTCCCCGTCCACGTCGACGTCTCGCTGCCCTGCCGGTTGCCGTCCCCGATCGAGGTGACCGCCTACTACGTCGTGTCGGAGGCGCTCGCCAACATCGCCAAGCACAGCCTGGCCCGGCGCGGTTTCGTGCACGGCCGGCTCCTCGACGGCACGCTGGTGCTGGAGATCGGCGACGACGGGGTGGGAGGCGCCGACCCGGCGGCCGGGTCGGGGCTCACCGGGCTCGCCGACCGGGTCGCCGTGACCGACGGCGTGATGACCCTGTCCAGCCCGCCCGGCGGGCCGACGTCGCTACGTGTGGAGATCCCGTGTCCCGTCTCCGGATAGCCCTCGCCGAGGACGGCGTGCTGCTCCGCGAAGGGCTCGCCGGGCTCCTCGACCGTTTCGGCCACGAGGTGGTCGCCTCGGTCGGCGACGGCGAGGCGCTGATCGCCGCCGTGGCCGGGCACGAACCCGACATCGTCGTCGTCGACGTGCGCATGCCGCCCGGCTTCACCGACGAGGGACTGCGCGCCGCGCTCGCGCTGCGCGCCTCCCACCCCGGGCTCGCCGTCCTGGTGCTCAGCCAGTACGTCGAGCAGACCTACGCGGCCGAGCTGCTCGACTCCGACGGCGGCGCGGGGATCGGCTACCTGCTGAAGGACAGGATCGGCGAGGTACGGGAGTTCGTGGACGCGGTGGAGCGGGTCGCCGGGGGGCACACGGTCGTGGACCCGGAGGTGGTGCGGCAACTGCTCGGCCTCCGGCGCGGGCCGCTGTCCCGGCTCACCCCGCGTGAGCGGGAGGTCCTCGGCCTGGTCGCGGAGGGCCGCTCCAACGCCGCCATCGCCCGCGCGCTGGTGGTCACCGAGGCGGCGGTGTCCAAGCACATCGCCGGCATCCTCACCAAGCTCGATCTGCCCGTCGCGCAGGACGACCACCGCCGTGTCCTCGCCGTCCTCGCCTATCTCCGGGGCCGGCCGGGCGGCCCGGAGGCGGAGCGACCGCGGCGACCGCTCCGCCGTTGATCACGCCTCCTCGATCCGGCCGGCGCGGGGAGTTCCGGTGCTGATCGCGCCTCCTCGATCCGGCCGGTGAGCTCGGGGAGAGACGGCTCCCCGGAAGGCGCTTCCCATCCCTCGTGCCCCATGCCGATCGGACCCCGTTCCCCCGGACGGGAAACCGCCGCGCGGTAGTTCCACGAAGAAGGGGGCAGGGGGGGTTCTATGGTCATCACACAGCAACCGAAACGCTGGGCCGGCCTGCCGGTATTCGTCGTCGCGCTCGTGCTGGTGGCGGTGGTGGGGTCGCTGGCGGCCGGGAACGCCGGCGGTGAGTACCTGTCGCTGGAACGACCGCCGTGGGCACCGCCGCAGTGGCTGTTCGGCCCGGCCTGGACGTTCCTCTACATCCTGATCGCCCTGTCCGGCTGGCTCGCCTGGTCGGCGGGCGGCCTCACCCCGGCGCTCGGCGTCTACGCGGTCCAACTGGTCCTCAACGCGGCCTGGACGCCGCTGTTCTTCGGCGCCGGGCAGTACGGTCTGGCGTTCGCGGAGATCGTCGTCCTCTGGCTCGCGATCGCGCTCAACATCGTGATGTTCCGGCGGATCAGCCGCCCGGCCGCCTGGCTGCTCGTGCCCTACCTGCTCTGGGTGACGTACGCGGCCTCGCTGAACTTCGCCGTCTGGCAGCTCAACTGAGCCCTCTTCCCGAGGGGCGCCGTGAGCCGGTGGGGACGCGATCGTCCTCGTGCGATGTGACCGGCTCTGTCCGGTTTCCAAGGTCGGCTTCCCGAGGGCTTTCCCGGACGGTTTCTCAGGGGCGGGGAGACAGGACCCTGGTGCTCTTCAGGGACATGTCATGAGGAACACCGGGGTGCTCCCCGATGTCCGGAAAGTACCGGGCCGTCAGCCTGCTGGGTGAGACATCCGCGACCCCCCGGCTGGAGCCCGACGTGACACAGGCCATCCTCGACGCCCTGCACGATGTGATGACATCTCCCTGGATCTACCTGGCGCTGTTCGCGCTGGCGATGCTCGACGGGTTCTTTCCCGTGGTCCCGGCGGAGACGTCCGTCATCACCGCCGGGGTGTTCGCCGCCGCCACCGGGGCTCCCGACCTGCTCCTGGTGATCGTGGTGGCCGCGCTGGGCGCGTTCGTGGGCGACCACGTCTCGTACGCCATCGGGCGTACCACCAACGACCGGCTGCGCAACGGCAGGCGCAGCCGCCGGGCGTTCGCCTGGGCGGAGAGTGCGCTGGCCGAGCGGGGCGGGCTCGTCCTCGTGGTGGCCCGCTACATCCCCGGCGGCCGGACCGCCTGCACGCTGACCATGGGCGCGGTCGCCTATCCCCGGCGCTCGTTCGCCCTCTTCGACGCCCTCGCCGCGGTGAGCTGGGCGATCTACTCGGGACTGATCGGCTACGTGGGCGGCGCGGCCTTCGAGAACGACCCGATCAAGGGTCTGCTCCTCGGTCTCGGCATCGCCCTGACGATCACCGTCGTGGTCGAGACCGTCCGCCACCTCCGCCACCGCCGTACCGCGCCGCGCGTGGAGAGCGCGCCGGTCACCTCGGGTGAGCGACGCGGCGGCGCGACCGCCTGACACGGAGGCGTCCGGACACGAGGACGCCGTCGGCGACGTCGGCCTCGGTCTCGGGTCCTCGGCCTCAGGTTCGGGTTCGGGTTCGGGGTGAGGGAGGCGTTCCCCGCCTGGTCGAGCCCGCTCAGGAGCGGCCCGCGAGGCGAAGGCCCCGACGCGAATCTCGGGGAATCCCCTGCGAAGTCAGGGAGAACCCCTATGGCTCCGCCGCCCGCCCGCGCGGGACGCTTCGACTGTTCACCACAAGCCCCTGAACGGACGCCTCCACGAGGTGATCCGGTCATCTCGCCATGGCTTCATCTGCTTGGGAGGAGTGCGCATGACTGTGCTGGCGGTCGGCCTGGCGTTGCTGGGATCCCTGTTCTTCGCACTCGGTGCCGCGCTGCAGCAGTTCGAGGCGGCGGGCACGCCCCACGCCGGCCTCGGCCGTCTCGCCCGGCGCCCCCGATGGCTGCTCGGCGGCCTGGCCATCGCGGGCGGCACGGCCCTGCACATCGTCGCGCTGAAATACGGCCCGCTCACGCTGGTGCAGCCGCTGGGCGTGGCCAGCCTCCTGTTCGCCCTGCCCTGCGCCGCGGCCCTGCGACACCGCAGGCCACGGCCCGGCGAGCTGGCCTCGGCCGCGGTGATCGCCGTCGGGCTGATCGGCCTGGTGATGGTCGTGCCCGAGCACGCGGGCAAACCCCACCTCAGCACCGGGGAGGCGGTGGCCCTGCTCGCGGGGGCGGCCACCGCCGCCCTGATGCTGTGGGCCCTCGCCAGGCGGGTCTCCCCCGCCGCGCGGGCCTGCCTGCTCGCCGTGGGGGCGGGCGTGCTGTACGGCGCGACCGCCACGCTCACCCGCGTCCTGGTCGACGGTGACTGGGAGTTCTGGTTCCTGCTCGCCGTCCCGATGCCCGCCCTGATCGCGCTGGTACTGCTCCAGCGCGCCTACGCCGTCGGCCACTTCGGCGTGGCGTTCGCCGCCCTGCAGGTGGCCGACCCCCTCACCGCCGTCGCCTTCGGTGCCCTCCTGCTCGGCGAACCCCTGCCGACGGGTGCGGCGAGCGCGCTCACCGCACTGGTGGCCGCCGCCCTCGTCGCGGGCGGAACCGTCGCGCTGGCCCGTACCACCCCGATGTCCCCCCACATGACGTGACAACACGACGAACGGAGCCTTGATGGCCATGTCAGCCACCACCCTGCAGCCCTCGGTAGCGGGTCCCACCCTCCTGCCCACCCGGCCCCGCCG
Organism: Streptosporangium sp. NPDC049046; assembly: GCF_040649155.1. Classification (NCBI taxonomy): domain Bacteria; kingdom Bacillati; phylum Actinomycetota; class Actinomycetes; order Streptosporangiales; family Streptosporangiaceae; genus Streptosporangium; species Streptosporangium sp. NPDC049046. The sequence continues at coordinate 20,636 of NZ_JBEZEZ010000034.1, forward strand.
GGTGCTGATCGGGGCCGACACCTACCCGCCGGACGTGAACGGTGCCGCCTACTTCGCCCACCGGCTCGCCCAGGGACTGGCCGAGCGGGGGAACGAGGTCCACGTGGTGTGCGCCTCGGACGAGGGACCGGCCAGGACCGATCACCTGGACGGGGTGACCGTGCACCGGCTGCGCTCGGCGCCGGTGCTGGTCCACCCGACCATGCGGGTCACGGTGCCGACCCGGCTGGACCGGCTGATCGACAGGATCGCCCCCGACGTCGTCCACGTGCAGGCGCACTTCGTCGTCGGCCGCGCGGCCATCTCCGCCTCCCGGCGCGCGGGCGTCCCCGTCGTGGCGACCAACCACTTCATGCCGGACAACCTCTTCCAGTTCGCGCACATCCCCGGCCGCCTCCGCGAGGGGGCGGGAGCGCTGGCCTGGAGGGACTTCAACCGCGTCTACTCCAGGGCCGACCGCGTCACCACGCCCACCCGGATCGCGGCCGGGCTGCTCACGGCCAAGGGTTTCGGCCCGCCGGTGGAGCCCATCTCCTGCGGCATCGACCTGGCGAGGTTCCAGCCGCGCCCCGAGCCGAAGGCGTGGTCCCGCGGGGCCTTCGGCCTGCCCGACCGGGACACGATCGTGTTCGTCGGCCGGCTGGACGAGGAGAAGCGGCTGGACGAGCTCATCCGCGCCCTGCCGCACGTGCTCAACAACGTCGACGCGCAGATCGCGCTGGCGGGCACCGGAGGGCAGCGGGCCGCGCTCGCCAGGCTCGCCGACCGGATCGGGGTCGGGGACCGGGTGTCCTTCCTCGGGTTCGTACCCGACGAGACGCTGCCCCAGGTGTACGCCGCCGGCGACGTCTTCGCCATGCCGGGCGTCGCGGAACTGCAGAGCATCGCCACGCTGGAGGCGATGGCCAGTGGCCTGCCGGTCGTCGCCGCGGACGCGATGGCCCTGCCGCACCTGGTACGGCCCGGCGAGAACGGTCACCTGTTCCAGCCCGGCGACGTCCAGGAGCTGGCCAGGCACCTGACCGCCCTGCTCGTCTCGCCCCAGGAGCGGGCCACGATGGGCGCCGCGAGCCGTTCCATCGCACTGACCCACGACCACCAGGCATCCCTCGCCCGGTTCGAGAGGATCTACCAGGAGGTGGCGCGATGAGGTCCGGGGCGATCGCGTTCGGAGACGGTCCGCGAGGAGACGCCGCGACGAACTCCACGTCCGGATTTCAGGAAGGCCGCGTGACGGACTCCGAGACGACCGGCCGGGGGGTGCGGCGGTGAACGAGCGCCCGCCGTCCGCCTGGCCGGGGGTGGCCGGGCCGCTGGTCGCCCTGGCGGCGATGGGCTACGCGCACCTGGTCGCGGCGGACACGGTGAACCCGATGGGTGGCCTGATCAGTGACTACGCGCTGCGTGACGGCAGCGCCTGGGCGATGGTGGTCGGCACGACCGCCCTGGCCATGGGCTGTCTGTGGGTCGCGTACCTGCTCGTCCGGGTGGAGCCGGTGCGCGGCGCGGCGGCGCGGGCGCTGTTCGTCGCCTCGGCGCTGGGACTCCTGCTCACCGCCGCGTTCCCCACCGACGCGGCGCCCGGCGTCGTCTCGGTCGCCGGGGAGATCCACCGCTGGTCGGCGGCCGTGGTCCTCACCGCGCTGCCCTGCGCGGGCTGGATGCTCGGCCGCCGGTCGGGGAACGGCCCCCTGGCGGCGGTCTCCGTCTTCTCGACGGGGCTGCTCGTCTGGTTCCTCGCCGCCCACCCGGGCTCGCTCGTCTCGGAGCTGATCGAGGGCGCCGACCACTACGGCCTGGCGCAACGCCTGCTGGTGCTCTCCCAGATGACGCTGATCCTGATGGCCGCCCTCTGGGCGGGTCACCGCGACGACGCGTCCGCTCACCGGTCGGCCGTACGGGCGCGTGACCTGGCGATTCCCGCCCAGCTCAGCCCTGGCGACAGCCCTGACGACACCCGCCATCCTCGCCAGCCGATCGGTCTCGGCTGACGGCGAAGCGGCTCCCTTGAATCGCTCATGGTCGAGTAAACGAGACATGTGGCACGTACCGATCGCGGCCTTACCTACGCTAACGTAGGTTACGGTTCCGTAGTCTTCGAGGGAGAAACCTGATGCGAGAGTTCAGTGAGACCGAGCTGCTGCTCGAACTTGAGCCTGTCGTCGCGGGGGAGCTGGACCGGCACCACAAGGTGGCCAAGGAGTGGTTCCCGCACGAGTACGTTCCCTGGTCGGAGGGGCGCAACTACGACGGCCTCTACGGCGGGGACGCCTGGGTCGAGACCGACACCAAGATCCCCGAGGAAGCCCGCATCTCCCTCATCGTCAACCTGCTGACCGAGGACAACCTCCCCAGCTACCACCATGAGATCGCCACCACCCTGGGCCGCGACGCGGCGTGGGGCACCTGGGTGCACCGCTGGACCGCCGAGGAGGGCCGCCACGGCACCGCGATCCGCGACTACCTCACGGTCACCCGCGCGGTCGACCCGGTCGCGCTGGAGCGCGCCCGGATGGTGCACATGAGCGAGGGCTTCACCAACTCCTACGACGGTGTGCTCGCCTCGGTGGCGTACGTCTCCTTCCAGGAGCTGGCCACCCGCATCTCGCACCGCAACACCGGCAAGGCCTCCGAGGACCCGAACTGCGAGCGGCTGCTCGCCAGGATCGCCGCCGACGAGAACCTGCACATGCTCTTCTACCGCAACCTGCTCAACGCGGCCTTCCAGCTCACCCCCGACCAGACCATGCGCGCGGTGACCGACGTCGTCACCACCTTCCAGATGCCGGGGACCGGCATCGAGGGCTTCACCCGCAAGGCCATGACCATCGCCAACGCCGGCATCTACGACCTGCGCCTGCACATCGACGACGTCCTGCAGCCGGTCCTGCGCCAGTGGGACGTGGCCAACATGAAGGGCCTCGGCGCCGAGGGTGAGAAGGCCCGCGAGGAGCTCTACGACTTCCTCGCCCGGCTGGAGACCACCGCCTCCCGCTTCGTCGAGCGCCGCGAGGCCCGCCGCGCCCGCCAGGCCGCCGACGCCTGAGGCGCCTTTTCTCCGGAGGGGCCGCCGCGGCGCGGTCCCTCCCCACGACTCACCTCAGGCCCGCAGTCGCCAGAGCGCACTGACCGGCAACGCCTTCAGCATCTCGTCGATGACGAGCAGATCTGAATGCTCCCCGAAGGTGTCGGACCCTCCCGTGCGGCAGCCAGGGTCTCCGGACGGTCCGGACTTCGAATGATCGAGTTCTCTCTGGACCCTGCGATGAGAGCGGTCAGCGTGCTCTTTCCCGACTGCCGTGCCCCGTTGATCAGCGCCACTCGGGTGTCGGCGAGCGCCTCACGAATCAGACGCCCAGCATTACGGCCGACCACGCCTTCCAAGTGGTGTGACCAGCTCAGACATGCTCCCATCATGGGACCACATGACTGATCAGACGAGCACTCCGTGTCCGAACAGCCGCATGATCCGTGTCCCGCTGGACGTACCCACCGTGTCCGTTTGGACGTGTCTTCTCTGGCGCCGCTCAGCGGTGATCGCCGCTCGTCGCCGACCTTCGCAGGTATGCCTCAGGCGGCCGAGGCCAGTTCGCGCGGTCGCGAGTGCTGGACGGCGGGCCTCAGGACCCTAAGGAAGGTCAACACCAGCACGGCCGCCAGACCGGTCGTGACCGGGGGGACGAGGAAGGCGAACGTCGCGCCGAAGCGGTCCACGAGCTGGCCCGCGACGGCCGCTCCCGCCGCGATGCCCATGCCCACGGAGCCGTTGAGCCAGGTGAACGCCTCGGTCCTCACCTCGGCGGGGACGAGGCCCTCGACCAGGGTGTAGCCGGTGATGATGGCCGGGGCGATGACGAACCCGGCCACGGCGGCTCCGGCGTACAGCGGCGGGAGCGATCCGGCGAACGTCAGGGCGACGGTGGCCGCGGAGAGCAGCCCGAGGGCGGCGGCCAGCCTGGCAGGGGCGCCGATCCGCCAGCGGACCACGCCGTAGAGGAGGCCGCCGACGAAACTCGCGCCGGAGAAGCACGCGTACACCGGTCCTGCGGCACCGGCCTGGCCGAGCGCCGCGGTGTAGGAGGTGACGCCCACCTGGAGGCTGCCGAAGACGGTGCCGAGGGCGACGAAGGCCCCTGCGAGCACGGCCACCCCGCGCAGCCGCAGCACCCCGCGCCGGGAACGGACCCGGACCGGCATCGGCTCCGGCGCTCCGCCGCGCACCCCCGCGAACACGAGCGTCCCCACCACGACCATGACCAGCGACCCCGACAGCGCCCACACCGGAGAGAACCCGGTCGAGATCGCGACGAGCAGCACCGGGGCGAGGGTGAAGGTCAGCTCGTCGGTGATGGATTCGAGGGCGAAGGCGGTGTCCAGCCTGCCCGACCTGCCGAGCACGTACGCCCAGCGGGCGCGGACCATCGAGCCGACCTGCGGCATCGTCGCCCCGGCCAGCGCCGAGACGACCACCAGCGAGACCGCCGAAGCGTGCGCCGAGGCGAGCACCAGCAGCGCGCCCAGCGCGACCGCGTGCACGACGACCTGCGGGACCAGCACCCTCGCCTGGCCGTACCTGTCGGCGAGCCGCCCGGTCCGCGGGCCGACCAGCGCGGGCGCCACCGCGGCCACCGCGGCGGCCACCCCGGCCACGCCGTAGGAGCCGGTGGACCAGTGCACGAGCAGCAGCACGCCGAGCTGGAGCATCGCGTTCGGCAGGCGCGCGGCGAAGGCGGGGAGGAGGAACCGCCAGGCTCCGGGCGTACTGAGCACGGCGAGGTACGACTTCAACGGATCTCCGTCCAACATCCAGACGGAGGCTCCGCCCGGCTCGGGAGCCCACCGGGGGTGGTGGGCTTCGACCGGGGTGATACCGCTCTCGCGGCCGCCGAGCGGTCATCGCTCGCGTCCCTGTGGAACGCGACAGCCATTTACCTTACGTCACGAACCGCCGTCTTCCGCAGCCGGCCTCTCTCCGGCCGAGGTCGCGGGTCAACCGGCCGAACGGCCCAGTGACTGTCGCCGGGAGGCACCGATGCTGCCGAGCAGGGTGAGTGCCTGGGCGCTGGGACCACCGGGTTCGGCGTGGTAGATGATCAGTTGCCGGCCGGGCGCGTCGCGCACGTCGAAGGCCTGGTAGGTAAGGATCAAAGGGCCGACGTCCGGATGCATGAGGTGTTTCGCGTCCCGGGTCTTGCCCCGCACCTCGTGCGCGCTCCACAGGGCCGCGAACTCGCCGCTCCGCTCGGTCAGGGTCCGTACGAGCTCGCGGAGCCGGGGATCCTCGGGATCGAAGCCGGCCGCCTGCCGCAGGTTGGCCACGGTGGCCTGGGCGGTCCAGTTCCAGCGGGTGTAGAAGTGCCGCCCGGCGGGGTCGAGGAAGGCCATCCGTGCCAGGTTGTCGGCGGGCTCGAAGGGCGAGAACAGAGCGTCGGCCAGCGCGTTGGCGGCGAGGATGTCCAGGGTGCGGTTGATGACAAACGCGGGAGTGTTCGGGTAGCCGTCCATCAGCTGGCGCAGTGCGGGACTGACCGTGTCCGGGATCCGGCCCGGCCGCTCGTCCGGCGCGGCGCCCGCCAGCCGGTACAGGTGCGCGCGGGCGTCGGCGTCCAGGTGCAGGGCACGGCTGAGCGCGTCGAGCACCTGAGGGGAGGGACGGCGTTCGCGCCCCTGTTCCAGGCGGGTGTAGTAGTCGGCGTTCATACCGGCCAGAACGGCGACCTCCTCACGCCGCAGTCCGGCGACCCTGCGGACCCCGTAGGTCACCATGCCGACGTCTTCCGGCCGCAGGCCCGAACGACGTGCGCGCAGAAAGTCTCCCAGCTCGTTGTTGGCCATGTCCCCAGGCTAGGCGGGCGGACGGCGGCCTGCCCGGGTGTGTCACACCCAGGACCTGCCCGGGTGTGCCGCAACGAGGGCGCTCGCCGCCTGGGTGCGGCGCACCCGGGCGGTGAGCGTCCTGGTTGACGGCCCGCACCCGGCCCAGACTCGATGCCGAAGGGCAGATCACCATGTACGGGAGAAGAGCATGACGAGAACCACCGATGACGGGAAGGTGGACGTGGTCGGCATGTGGGTGACCGCGGACGGCCACATCCGCCAGGAACTGCGAGCGGACGGCCGGTACGACGAGGCACGCGGCGGTCGGCGCAGCGCGTACACCGGCCGGTACACGGTGACCGGCGGCCATCTGGACTACGTCGACGACACCGGGTTCACCGCCACGGGTGACATCCGCGACGGTGTGCTCTACCACGAGCACCTCGTGCTGTACCGGGAGAAGGAGCGGGCATGAGGGCATCGGCCAAGGTCATCGCGGTCACCGGGGCGAGCAGCGGGATCGGCGAGGCGACCGCGCTCCGCCTGGCCGCCGACGGCCATCACCTCCTCCTCGGCGCGCGGCGTACGGACCGGCTGGAACAGTTGACAGCGAAGATCACCACCGACGGCGGCAGCGCCTCGTTCCGGCGGCTGGACGTCACCGACGCCGCCGACGTGCGGGCCTTCGTGTCCACCGCGCGGGAGCGGTACGGGCGACTGGACGTGATGGTCAACAACGCCGGCGTGATGCCGCTGTCACCGCTCGCGGAACTGAAGGTCGACGAGTGGGACCGGATGATCGACGTGAACGTCCGCGGGGTACTGCACGGCATCGCCGCCGCCCTGCCGGTCATGCGGGAGCGGGGCGGCGGGCACTTCGTGAACATCGCCTCCGTCGGCGCCTACGAGGTGTCGCCGACCGCCGCGGTGTACTGCGCCACCAAGTTCGCGGTGCGCGCGATCTCCGAGGGGCTGCGCCAGGAGTCCGCGGGCGACATCCGGGTGAGCGTCGTCTCCCCCGGCGTCACCGAGTCCGAGCTCGCCGACTCCATCTCGGACCCGATGGCCCGCGAGGCGATGAAGACCTACCGGTCGGTGGCCATCCCGGCAGAGGCGATCGCGGACGCCATCGCCTTCGCGATCAGCCGGCCCGCCGAGGTCGACGTCAACGAGATCGTGATACGCCCGGCCGCCGGCGCCCAGTGACGACGCCACGCCGGAGCCTGATCCGGAAACGGGTGACCGGGCTCCGGCGGGCGGACGACCGGACGGGATGGGGTGCACGACAGCACCGGGGCAGAACTCCCGAGCGCCGTCCGGCCGCCTCGAAATCTCGGCAGATCGAAAGGCAGGCGCTCGGCAGATCGAAAGCCACCCCTTCGGCAGATCGAAAGCATCCGCTTCGGCAGATTGAAAGTGATGACCGGCAGTAAACGATCTTTTCCATCGAGCGCTCGCGTGCCAGGAAAACCTTGTACGCAGGCCGCGAGGGCGAACCGGCAGGGGCCAGACGGGCGTCATGGGGTTCGAGCGCTGATCTTCTCCGTGTGGTGAAGGTCACCGTGGTCCCACGGGGAGCCGGTGCGGACGGCCGATCTCAGTGCGGGCCAGGACAGCGCCGCGAGGGCGGCGGCGAGGGCGGCGACGGCCACCATCGCCCCTGACAGGTCAGTCGTCTCGGCCCAGCGCCCGACGTAGACGGGACCGGCGAGGAAGCCGAGGTAGGCCACGGTGGCCACCACGGATGTCGCCCTCCCCCTGGCGGCCTCGCCGACCTGGGCGGCGACGACACCCATCAGCGTGGGGAAGAGCACCGCCGTACCGGCCGCGGCCAGGGCCAGCCCGAGCAGGACCACGGGAACGGACCGCGCGCCGGACACCAGCAGGGTTCCGGCCGCGGCCGTCACCGCGCCGGAGATCAGCACGACCGTGGCGTACCGGGAGCCGAGCGCGCCGGCGGCGAAGCGGGTGAGGGCGACGACGGCGGCGAAGACCGCCGGACCGGCCGAGGCGAGCGCGGGACCGGCGCCGGCCACGTCGGCGAGGTAGACCGCACCCCAGCTCTGGTGGGCGTTCTCCACCGCGAAGGCGAGCGCGCCCAGGCCACCGACCACGAGCAACGGGAACAGGCGCACGACATGCCGCCCCCGGGCGGCCCCCGCCGCGCCCGGGACGACATTCTCGGCATCCTCGGCGACCGAAGCGGCCCCCGCCGGAACCGGTGCGGTTTCCTCGTCGACCGGAGCGGCTTTCACCGTGTCCGGAGCGGCACTCCCGCCGACGGAGGGAATTCCCGCCGCCTCCCGGACGGCTCCCTCGGCGCCCGAGGCGGTTCGCCGGTCGGCCGCGACGCCGAGTGCCGCACCGGCCGAGGCCGCCGCGACCAGCAGGAACGGTACGACGACCGGCACCCCCAGGCCGCCGAGCAGCAGCCCTGCGGAGAGGCTGCCGACCACCACCATCGCGGAGAAGGTGCCGTGCGCGCGGGTGATGACCGGCCTGCCCGACGCCCGCTCCGCCGAGGCCGCCGCCGCGTTGATCGCGACATCGGCCGCCCCCGAGGAGGCCCCGAGCAGCGCCAGCCCCGCCGACAGGCTCCAGAGGTCGCGGCCCGCCACGGCCACCAGCGTCCCCACCGCACCGAGCGTGACCAGCAGGAACGCGGCCACCCGAAGCCCCCAGCGATCGACCGCCCTTCCGGTGACGAGCATCGCGGGCAGTGCTCCCGCCCCCACGAACAGCAGCGCCGTACCCAACTGCCCGTCGCCGAGCTCCGCCTGGGCGCGGATCGCGGGCACCGAGGCACCCCACACCCCCCAGAAAGCACCGAACGCGGCGAACCCCATATAAGCGGTACGCGCCCGAACTCTGCCCTTTCCTCCTGCCATATGTGTAACGATACACACATCAGTTGTGTATCGATACACAGATACCCTCGGACCATGAGCGGACGGACGACGCGACGCAGGGTGACCATGGCCGAGGTCGCCCGTGCGGCGGGAGTGTCGGTGATGACCGTCTCGTACGCCTACGGCCAGCCGGGCCGGGTCTCCGACGAGGCGCGGGCCAAGGTCCGCGAGGCCGCCGAGCGCCTCGGCTACCCCGGCCCGCACCCCGGCGCGCGCTCACTGCGCAGCGGCAGGACCGGCAACCTGGGCGTCGTCCTCGGCGAGCACCTCACCTACGCCTTCGACGACCCGCAGGCCACCCGTTTCCTGTCCGGTGTCGCCCAGGTCTGCGCCGACCACGGCATGGCACTCACGCTCGTCCCTGTCACGGGAAGCCCTTCCGACGTCGACCGGGTCACCGAGGCCGCCGTCGACGCCTTCGTGGTCTGGACGACCGCCGACGACGACCCCGTCATCGACGCCATCACCGCCACCGGTCTGCCCGCCGTGGTCCACGGCGGTCCGCGCCGCGACGGCCTCTCCTTCGTCGCCGCCGACGACCGCGGCGCGGCGGCGGCCGTGGGCCGCGAGGTCTTCGCGGGAGCGCGTCACCCGGGAGTGCTGAGCTTTCCCCTCGACCGCGCGAGGGTCTCCCGCGTCGCCTTCGGCGTCCCCGGCAGTCGTGTGCTTCCGGAAGCGAGCGACGCTCCCGGAAGCGGGCCTCCCCAGAACACCGGCACCGCTTCAGGAACCGCCGACAGCACCCCGGGCGTCACCGACGCCGGCTCCCGAACCACCTCGGCCGACGCGCCCGCGGGCATCGACCCCGACACCTCGACCTTCCGGGTCACCCGCCGGCGCCTGCGCGGCTACCGCGATGCCTGGGCGGAGACCGGCGGCGACTGGTCACAGGTCCGCGTGGCGGTCTGCTCCACCAACAGCGCACGGGAGGCCGAAACACTCGCGGCCGAGTTGCTCACCGGCCCGAACGCCTGCGACGCGATCGCCGCGATGAGCGACGAACTGGCCCTCGGCGTCCTGCGCGCCGCCACCCACCTGAGCCTCACCGTGCCCGGTGACCTCACCCTCAGCGGCTGGGACGACTCCGACGCCGCCGCCCCGGCCGGGCTCACCACGATCGCCCAGTCCCTACGCGACCAGGGCGCCCGCTGCGCCCGCACCGCCCTCGGCCACCTCACCCCGGCCGACCGGGACACCGACGTCGCCTGGCACCTGATCAGCCGCACCTCCACCCGACGATCTTGAGTGGACTTTTTCTCCCCGGACGACCCAGGAAACATGGCTTCCCTGTAGGAATGGTACGTAGGTGTCGTGTACGGATGGCCGTTTTTCTATTTTTCTTATTTCCTGACTTTTCCATCTCTTGCCCGCTACCATCGCAACCCGGAAACACCTAACAATTCCGATGATGGAGTGTCAACGTGGGCGAACACACTGCCAACCTAATGCCGTTTAAGTAGGGGTTTGTACTGGTAGCGTCCGCCGGGTGGCGGAGTGGATCAAGGGTGCTGGATCTGGTAGGCCTGGGGGCGTTGACGTCGCTGGTGCCGAGGCAGGTCTTGGACGAGGCGATCGACCTGCACGGATGCCGTGAGGAGCGGGTGCGGAAGCTCCCCGCGCATGTGATGCTCTACCTGCTGATGGCGTTGTGCCTGTTCGCGGACGACGACTATGAGGAGGTCGCGGAGAAGCCGACCGGCCTGCTCACGGCGGCGCCGGGAACGCGATGGGAGCCACCGACGCGTGGAGCGGTTACCCAGGCCCGGCAGAGGTTGGGGGCCGGGGTTGGGTCACCCCGAGCTGGTTGGAGGCTCCGATACCTGGAAGGGCGAGGAGTTATGGCACCACCGAGGAAATATGCCCCTGAACTGCTGGAACGCGCTGTCCGTATGGTTTTTGAGCTGCGTGCGGCCGGTGAGGGGGCGGGCGTGCCGGCCCGGGTCGCCGATCGGCTCGGGGTGCACCGTGAGGCGTTGCGGACCTGAGTGCGCCAGGCCGAGGTCGATGGCGGGAAACGTCCGGGGATCTCGACGTCCGACGCCCGGCGGATCACCGAACTCGAGAGCGCGAGAATCGCGAGTTGCGTCGGGCGAACGAGATCCTGAAAGCCGCCTCGGCGTATTTCGCCCGGGAACTCGATCCCAAACTGCCACGCCAGTCGAGTTCATCGACACCCATCGCGAGCGGTTCGGCGTGAAGGCGTCGTCGATGACCTTGTTCACCATTCCGGTAGGGGTGTTCAATACACTTCCATCCGCTATACGGAACGACTTGACAAGGTTGGTGCGGCTCGTTCTGTGGGCGGCAAGGGTGATTCGTATGGCAATGCCGTCGCGGAGTCGCTGAACAGTCTCTACAAGAAGGAGCTCATCGAGTTTCATGGCGGCTGGAAAGGTGTCATGGATGCGACGATTGCCACCATGGAGTGGGTTGCCCGGCATAATTCCGAAAGGCTACATTCTTACTGCGGAAACGTTCCTCCAACTGAGTGCGAGGGGACGTTCCACCGGTCAACCGTCAGCACCTTCCTGGCGATCGAAAACCAAGCGATCCAGCCTCCGACTTCGCCGGGGCGGCCCAGGTTCCAGGAGTTCCGCGAGTCGAGGGGAAAATTTATCCACAACAACCCACCAAGGCGCGATTTATTTAAAAAGCCTTATAAAGACCCTGATCCACATTTGCAATATCGTGGCCTGTCGCCGATCTGCTTCCCGCAGAGGGAAGAGTTCATGCTCCTTCCGCCGCGGAGACGGCACGGATACGCGCATTTCGGAATCCACGTCATCATGCCGCCGAACTCAGCCTCCCTGCCTCGTATCAACGATCAGATCGACGCAGTCTCCATACCGAGTATCAGGCGCGACCGCTCGCGCCGACGTGGCGGTCGGCAGAGCCTGCAGGGGAGATCAGCGCAATGAAGGATTTGAACTCACAGGGGTCGGGGTGCACCCCAGGCCCGTCGACAAACCATCCGGCTGTTACCGCAGGCACCGATCAGCTGCGAGAACTGCTGGAGCAGCATTACCCGTCCTACTACCTTCAGATTGTCAAGTCACACCCGCACGGCGCTCGATACCAGCTTCTCCACAGAGGAAAGATCGCTCTGTACACCGCGTCGTACGGGGCAGAGATTCGTACCGGGACGTCGGAGTCGTTTAACTTCTACGCGATCATGCCGTTGCGAGGGGGCGGCGAGGTGACACTCAACGGAGGGGACGTCACCGCACCGATCTCCCTCATAGGCCCCCAGCAGAAGATCGACATGCATTGGAGCCTCGATCACGAAGTGACAGTGATGCAGATTCCTTCGGCACTCCTGCAGGAGACGCTTGAGACCTACCTGGGTGATCCTCCCAAAGAGCGACTGCGGTTCGAACCAGGGGTGAATACCACCAGCGCGCTCGGGCACACGTTCAGAATGCTGTCGTCGGCCGGTACCGGCGGTACGCTGCCCTTCGCAGCCTCGAAGCTGGCCGAGCATCACTTCGAACAGTTCCTGCTGCACACCTTGCTCTCCTCCCAGTCCCACAATTACTCCCACGAACTCGGCGAGATCCCCGCCTCGTGGATCCCTGCCGCTCTTCGGCGTGCGACCCGCTATTGCGAAGATCACGCCGGCGAACCGATCTGTCTTGGTGACATCGCCGCCGCGGCCAGGGTCAGCGTCCGCACCCTCCAGCTCGGCTTCCGCGAGCATCTGCAGTCCACCCCGATGGCCTATCTCCGTTCCGTACGGCTGGCTCACGCCCATGCCGATCTGGTCCGTGCCGCCGAGACGGACAGCCAGACAACCGTCACGGATGTGGCCCTCCGGTGGGGATTCACCCATCTCGGCCGTTTCGCGGCCCTGTACCGGCAGACCTACGGCCGACCGCCGTCCAGCACCCGGCAAGGACATCGGTGAGCGTGACAGCCGCTCCACCCGAGCAGGCCGGTCGGCCGGTGGTGACAGGGAACTCGGCGATCAGCGGCTTCATCCGCCGGGCACTTCGATCCGGTCGAGGCTGATCACCGTGCTGCCGGAAGCGGGTGCCTGGTTTGCTCGTTCGAGGTTGATCGTTACCGCTGCGATGGTTTGCCGCACCCTGATCATGGCCGCGATGTCGCCCAGTTGTTCGGCTGCTTTCAGAGCGAGCCGCTGGATGTCGGCTTTCGTGTGCCAGTCGCTCTGATGATCGCACCAAGGCGTCAACGCCGCCGCCAACTGGATGACATGGGAGGGGAAGTCGTTCGTCAGCGCCTGGCGCAGAACGGTGGACAGGACCGCGTGCTCGGCCCGAAACCAATCCAGCGCCTGCCGGCGGTGTACAAGACGCTCCGGCCGTACGCCTGGCGCCGGAGGGTTGGGAACGATCAGGAGCGCCTCCGGCGCCAGTAGCCGCGCGGCTCGGCATGCGGTGTGCAAGTAGTGCTCGATCACCCGCCGTGCCGCCTGCTGACGGATCTGGACGCCGGCCAGATCATGCGCGTAAGTGCGAAGCAGGTTGTGCAGCATGAACCTGCCGGGAACGGCCTCGGCCACCAGGTGCGCTTCCAGGAGAACATCCAGAAGCCGGTCGGCCTGCAACTGGTCGACGGCCGCCAGACTGGCCACAGCCGCTCGGGCGATGTCCGGCCCCGGATGGATCGCCAGCAACGAGAACAGGCGGGCCGCATCGGAGGGCAGGAGGTCGTAGGAGCGCGAGAACACGGTGCGCATGTCGGTGCGGGCATCCCGGGTGGCCAGCACACTGACATCGGTACGGACACGACGCAGATCGGCCGAGAGCGCCGCGAGCGGGACGGACGGTGTCGCGGTCGCGCGGCCCGCCGCAATGGCCAGGGGCAGGGGAAGCCGCCCGCACAAATCGATGATCTCATCGGTGGCGCGCGCGTCGGCCTCGATGCACTCACGGCCCAACCGGCGGGTGAGCAACTGCCGGGACTCGCGATAGGTGAGAACGTCCAGCGTGAGCAACGCAGCCGCGTGCTGGCTGACCAAGCTGCTGAGCCCCTGTCGGCTGGTGATCACAACCATGCATTCGGTACCCCCGGGCAGCAGCCACCGTACCTGCTCGGCATCGCGGGCATTGTCGAGCAGCACCAGCGCGCGCCGGCCTGCCAGCAGTGTCCGATACAGCGCGATCATGGCCTGTGGATCCACCGGGATCTGGGGTTTGGGCACGCCCAAGGTCTGCAGAAAGCCGGACAGAGCCTCGTGCGGGTCCAGTGCGCTCTCGCCCGGCCCGAATCCCTGGAGATCGACGTACAGCTGGCCGCCCGGGAAGCGCTCAGTGGCCAGGTGTGCCCAGTGCACGGCCAGGCAGGTCTTGCCGACGCCGGCGGTGCCGGTGATGACGCAGACCCTGCTGCTCCCGCTGAGCAACCCGTCCAGCCGCTTCAGCTCCTCGTCCCGGCCGGTGAACTCGGCTACGTCCACCGGGAGCTGGCGTGGCGTGATCGGCACCCCCCACACCGCCCGATCCTGCAGCAGGTCGGCGTGAATACGCTGCAGCTCCGCGGATGGGGCGGTGCCCAGTTCCTCGCTCAGCCTGCGCCTGAGCCGCTCGTATGCCGACAGGGCTTCAGCTCGTCTGCCACAGCCGTCCAGCGTCAGGAGCAGGCGCCCCCACAACGGCTCGTGCAGTCGATGATGGGCTGCCAGCTTGCGGGCCTCGGGCACCAACGCGCTGTGGCGCCCCGCGGCCAGTCCCAAGTCGATCCACCGCTCCGCAGCCGACACATGAAGCTCCAGCAGGTGCGCGGCATCGGCCCCGTGCAGTGCCGGGGAGTCGATCCCTTCGAACGGCTGCCCCCGCCACAGGGCCAACGCCTGCTCCAGGGGCGCCAGCTCGGCTTCGGTGCCCCGCACCGGCGTCGCCTCGGCAAGCAGCCGGCGAAACAGCAGCGCGTCGACCTGATCATGGGCCACCTGCATCTGGTAGCCCAGTGACGTCGTCTTGATCACCTCGGCGCCGAGCGTGTTGCGCAGCCGGGCTATATAGGTATGGACGCTGCGCCGGACGTTGTCCGGCAGCCCCCCCGCCCATACCACCGAGGCCAGCCGGTCCACCGACACCGTCTCGCCTGCCGACAGTGCCAAGACGGCCAGCAGCGTCCGCAGGCGGTTCGAACCCAGTTCGACCTGGTCCGCCCCTATTCTCACTTCAAAGGGACCCAGTACGGCCACGTGCAGCCCCCTCCCAGCGCCCGTGTTCATGCGAACCGGCCTTTCGGAATTCGACGGCCCTCGGTCATTCGGTGGACGAGCATCCACTCATTGCGGCTCTTCGTCCCCAGGTGGTACGGGCGACTCTGTGGTCTTGACGGACGGTTACGGCCTCGCACGGGTGGCCGGCCTGCTGGAACTGCAGGACCGGAACCCGCGCCAGGCACGCGAGAGACAGAGCAGGGCGGCACCGTGTGAAGAAATCCTTCCGCGAAGTCCTCGTCATGGAACAGCACACCCGCGCGTTCCGAATCCGGTGGTGGCGGAACGGATGCGGTCCCGATCGCGCGGGCGGTGCACCTCCTGCGTCGATTTCCGCCTCATCGTATGAGATGCGCGGATAAGCCTAATTACACACAACCACGGGAAATATCCACGTCACGTCCTATCCACTGCGCGTTCGGGATAGCGGAAGCATCACCGGGGACGCTTTCAAGACGCACATGGTCACGCCGGTCCGCAGAGGTCGTCGCGCCATGTCACACGGAACCCGTCCCCCTGGCGACCCGGCAGCGGGCTCCTGCACGGGCACGGGTAGGAGAAGTCCTTTTCCTGGCGTTCGAATTCGCTTTGTGGATGGACGGATTCACGCCTTCAGCAGCCTGGTCGAAGCCGGCGAGGGCGGAGGGGGAAAATCCAGGGTGCGGCAACGTCACGTTGCGCGGCCAGGAGGCGATCGCCGACACCGGCCGCACCGACCAGGGGGGTGATCGGTGGATCAGCGGATGTGTTCAGCCTGCCGATCCACCGATCCGGGCCGCGCCAAGACCGCACCGGGGCCGTCAGAAGACAGGCAGGGCGGGGGCCATGCCGAGGCGGACACGTCCGGCGGATTCGAAGAAACCGGCGGAGTGGTTGTGGTGCTGGAGCGCCACCATCCCGTCGCGGAAGAGCCGCTCGACGGCGTTGCCCCGATAGATCGAGGTGGAGCCGCCGAGCTCGTACATGGCCGTCAGCACTTCACGGCTGACCTGCGCGGCGTGACTCATCGCGGCGCGCAGTGCGGCTCGTCGCTCGAGGGTGACGGGCTCGGCGTTCTCTCCGGCGAGGTCAAGGTCTCGCGCCGTGGACAGCAGCAGCAGCCGGGCTGCCCGCAGCGCGGCTTCGGACCGTGCGATGACCGCCTGGGTGTGTGCCGACTTGGCAAGCGTGCCGCCGGTCATCGTCCTTTTGGAGAGCGCGAGGGCCACCGTCTCCTCGATGGCGGTCTGGGCGACCCCGAGGACGACGGCAGAGCAGCCGGGGACGACGAGCGAGGGTATGTAGCCCTGGTAGCGGGGCCGTTGGATGCGGGCCGGCACGTCCACGCGCACGACCAGTTCGTCGGACACCATGGCGTCCTCGACCACGACATCGTGGCTTCCCGAGCCGAGCAGGCCGCCGGCATGCCAGGTGTCCTTGACGGACAGCTGCTCCCGGCGCAGCATGAAGAACCGTACGTCGAGCATGCCCTCCTCTGTCAGGAGCACGTCGTCGCCCTCTTTGATGTAGGCGGCCGCGGCGAACCAGTCGGCGTGACTGATACCGCTGACAAGCTTCCAGTAACCGGATAGCCGGTAACCCCCTTCGCACGGGACAGCGATCCCCAACATGCTCGATGCCGCGAAGACCGGCTCGGGACCCGGTCCCCAGATCCGGGCGTTACCCGGCTCGTCGAGCAGCGCGCCGATGAACCCCCAATTGGCATTCCACACGATCCACCCCGCGGAGGCGTCGAGCCGGCCGAACCCCTCGTACACCTTCAGTACGGTCTCCAGCGGGGCCTCGAAGCCGCCGAGCTCCCGCGGCGTGAGCAGGCGGAAGGCGCCGCTGTCCCGCAACTCCCGCACCAGCTTCTCGGGGAGGTCCCGCCCGGCTTCCATTTCGCCGGTGGCCGCGCTGATGGCGGGCTCCAGTTGCGCGGGAAGATCCAGCAGGTGGGCTGTCTGCATGGTCATGTGCTCACTTCATTCGTGGGGGACGAAGAACATCTTCTTGTTGACGAGAGAGCCGAATTCCAGGGAAAACAGCGGATAAGCGACAGCCTCGCCGCCGCACCAGAGCACCTGAGTCACACCGAATGCGCCTCGATCAGTTTTCGCGGGCGGCGGAACGGGGCGATCGGCCGCGTCACCGCCTTTTCACGACGTCAAGGCGCGGATCCCACGTTGTCCTGGAGGGTACGCGCCAGGATGTACGCCAGGTAGGCCTCGTCGGCTATCGGCAGGCCGAGCCGGTTGTTCGTCATGTGGATGTATGACGCAAGCAGGTGCGGCAGCAGGATCTCGGGATCGGAGATCACCTTGGGCGCTCTGGAGGTGCCTGCCTTGACGAAGGTGAGCTTGCCGGCGGTCCCGAGTTCCAGCACCTGTTCACGCAGGGTCTCCCAGTGTCGCGCCCACATCGCCCGGAAGCCGGTCAACCGGTCCGGCTCTCCTCGCTGGATGCTGTTGTGCGTGTCCATGAACCGCGTCGTGAGCACGTCCTTCATCGAGTCGTAACACACGCGGTAGCTGGCGGTACTGTCTTCGACGATGCGGGTCGTCGAGCTCCAGTAGTCGAGGCCGAACGACGAGTTCCAGTAGTCGTGATAACGCTCCAGGAAGCGCGCCATCTGACGGGTGTCCCGCATGAAAGTGGAAACACTGATCATCATGAGCTGGGCGGCCAGGCCCAGCAGCACCGGCCGGACATGCACGTTGGCCGTCTGCAGCAGTTTGATCACCAGGTCGCTCGAGAATTCGAAGTGCCGCTCCGCGAGAGGTATTCCGACAGGCCCGCCGTAGCGATCGTATTCCGGATGATAGGGGCGGTAGTGGAATGTGTTGTTGCCCTGGACGGGTATCCGGCCGTCCGGGTACATCCGACGTCGCTCATTCTCGTCGGGATATTCCATGATGAACAGATCTTCCTGCGCTTTCAGCATGTCCTGGTCGAACTCGTAAAGCGCCGGCCGGCTCGACAGGAACTCCTGTACGGCGGCCTCGGCCGCCGCGCGGACCGCGGGTGTGGCCGCCTCCGTGGCCGGCTTCAGCCGCAGCCGGACGTGCGGGCCCTCCATCCAGTAATTGATGAAGAAGTACCTCTCCAGCAGTCCGCGATCACGAAGGTCACGCACCAGCGGTGCGACGCAGTCGGTGAGAATCGGCTGGGAATTGGCGCTGTAGAAGATGTGCAGCGCCTGCCACTCACCCGGCGAACGGGCAGGTCGCGCCCGAGAATCGTCGACGATGTACGGCTCTGATGTCATCCGTGTCTCCCCTGTCTGCTCAATGACCGCGCAGCGGCCGGTTCGTGCCGGTGATCTCGATCGTCTGCTCGGCCACGTACCGTCCTTCAGCCGATTTCAGCCAGATCTGCTCGATGTCCGGCAGCATCTCTTCGAGGACGATCAGGCGATTGCCTTCACGCGCCAATCGGTCCAGCAAATGGAGTGAGAGAACGCTGCCGAAGTCGATGTACTGGGGTTTGAACGTCGGCATGGCGTTGCTCGCGTCGGGCCTGAGCGGCACTGCGCCGAGTGAGGCGAAAACCCGCTGCGGCAGGCCGTGGTCCCGCCGCCAGCGCCGCCAGGCGAGGAACGACTCCGCGTCGCCGTCCGCGGTGGTGCGTGCGGGGAGGAAATCAGGGTGTACGGTCCACCTGCGTCTTGACACGATCAGGTCGCCGAAGCGGACTCTCGGCTGGCTCCTGATCGTCTTGATCCGCTCGTGCGCACGCGTGCCGCCCCACATGTCGATCGTGGCGAATATGGTCCGGGAGAACAGCAGCATCGCCCGCTGCACTTCGGGCAGTGCCGGTGGAATGATGAAGCCCAGGTAGACCGGGATGACCTCGCGGCCCAGGCGCCAGGAGTACAGCCGCAGCCTGCCGGTCTCCTCGTCGTGGAGCACGCTGAGCTCATCCACCATGATCTGTTCGGACTCGCTCCGGAAACTCACATCGCCGGGACAGACCAGTTCGTACGGTGTGATCGCTGGATGCAGGTTCAGGTTCGTGGTGTCGTACCCGCCCGTGACCTCGGCGAACACCGCGTCGGCCGGTTGCAGCTTGGCGAGTTCGTCACGCAGTTCAGCGGCCAGTCCACCGCGTTCGACGTCGTCGAAGCAGTGCACGAAGCGAGAGAACAACAGGGTCAGACCGCTGTATGTCTGGTTCACCACGGCGAACGGTTCACCGTCGTCGTCGCCGAGCTGAACGAAAAAACTCCTCGGCTCCAGGTCAAGCAGATGATCGGGCACCAGGCCGGAGACCTCGTCGACGAACTCATCGTCGAGCATCACGTCGGTGTCGGATGCCGCTGCCAGTTTCATGCGGCGTATCAGTTCTTTCCGTGCTTCGGCCATCGCCTCCACCTCGGGCAACCGCAACCAGTTCGGGTCGGGGACGAACGCACCGTCCTCGTCGAAACTCGGTCGCGAGGTGACCTTCAGGTAGTAGGTGTAGTAGTCCTGGTGGAATTCGTGCACGAAGCGCAGCACGTCATCACAACGTCCACCGACTCCGTAGCGAGCGGTGAAGAATCCGTGCAGGCTCAGCCGTTGCGGCACCGTGGAGTCGAACAGCGGCAACAACCGCGCTACCTGGCAAAGGGAGGGAGTCAACGACCGCCGCCACGCCTCCGGGTCGGCCACCGCGCCGGTGCCGGGGACGCACACGTCCTCGTACACCAGGTTGCTCGGCATGCTGGGCTTCACCGCGCCGAGCTCGCGTTGCGCCTCCTCCAAGATCGACCGGATCGTGCCGATCAGCTTTCTGCGGGCCTCGTGATCGGCTGACGGGTACTGCTTCACCAGCTCCGAGATGTCGCCGAGCCTGTCGGCGACCGCGTGCGCCCATGGCGTTTCCAGCCGTACCAGGCCATGCCGGAACGATTCCATCGGGTCGGTGCTGTGGACGTCCAAATGCACGGTCGGCGCCACGAGCAGGCCGAGCTGGAGCAGGCGCCTCAGATACTCGCGCACGTCCTCAGGGGAACGGTTCGGCCGATCGGCCGCGCTGAGCAGCTCGGCCAGATGCCCGAAGGACACCTCTGCCCGCTCACCCAGGATGCGCATGACCTCCTGCAGCAGGTTGCCCTGAGGGAGGTAGAAGAGGTTCTCGCGCATGCTGTCCACGCCCATCGGGGTGTCGTCGTCACCGACCACCCGGACCCGCCGCACATAGCGCACCCGCTCCGTATCCGCCCGCGAGCCCGACGTCAGGCGCACCGGAAGTTCCGGACGTAGGGCGAGCTGGTCGACGATGACGTCTATCAAGCGCGCCAGCGCCGCGACGTTGAGGCGGGCGTGGCTACGCCAGACGACATCGAGGTCGATCTCCGGGAAGAGGGACCCGCTGCCGGGCACGAACCGCCCGAGCGCGACCGCGGTGAACGTGCTGAAAGGGCTCGTCTTGCAGGCGGTGCGATACACGTACTCCAGCAGCGACCGCTCGATACGGCGCGCACGTTTGTTCAGCGGGCCGGCCCCGGCGTCGAGATAGGCCGGCAGGTAGCGGTCCAGCGAAGGAGACGCCAGCAACACGCCATTGCGCAGTCTCGGATCGCGTGCGAGTTCACGCAAGTGGGCGCGCGCCAGTTCGGTTTCCTCGGCCAGAACGGCGGCGCCTTGCCGGAGTTCCTCGTCATAGGCGGCGCGCTGATCCAGCCAGCCGAGCAAGGCGGCGCGCCCCTGATCGCCGAGATGCTCGGCGAGCGCCCTGGCCGATGCCATGTTCTTGGGGAGCCGTCGGTTGAAGACATCGCGCCTCAGCGTAAGGAGCTGACGACGCTGATGCTCGTCGTCGTTGTCCGCAATGGACTCCTGCAGTGCGTCAGCGATCACCTGCTTCGCCGTGTCCATGGCGGTCTCGGCCGCCAGCACGGCGTCGGCCCATCGCACCCCCCGCGGGTTGCCCAGAGGGGCCACGGCATCGATGGGCATCCCGGCCACCCGCAGCATGAACTGCGGTGTGACTATCCACTGCCTGCCGTTCTCCTGGCCCACCGGGGCACCAATGCCAAGCCTGAAATCACGGTCTATCACCGGCATCACCTCTTCGGGTCGGCGAGATCAACTGAGGCGGAAGTGGAAGTCGGGAGCTTTCCGGCGCTCGTGCCCCAGCATCACGATCAGCAACGGCCACTCCTGGCCATCGTCATCGCGGCTCAGGTCTCGCTGCCTGTCCATGTGCTCGACATACGACACGTTGTCGAAGCCCAGCGCGGCCCCGCAGCCGATGTTCGCCGCGGCCGCGGCGAGATACATGGCTTGGGCGGCGGCGCCGACCTCCGCGTTGAGGAACCGATAACCTCGCTGGCCGGTGGCGTCGATCACCGCGTGCGGCCGTGCCAGCACCGTGACGACGGCGGCGACCTGTTCCATGTTGTAGTTGTTCAAGAAGTAGTTGCGCTGCAGGAACGATGTGCTCACCCCGACGCCGAGGGGGAGCAGCGTGTTGGTGGCGACGTCGTAGTCGTATGCATCCGCGGGGACACCGTCGACGTGGTTGACGAGAACGGCCAGCCTGGTCAGCTCCGGTGTGCCGTCTGAATGTTTGACATCCGACACGAGCCGGGCTCCGAGCGTGCCCGCACGCAACACCGCACCCAATTCGGCCTGCCCAAGACTGTATTGCGCGCTGAATCTGCCGAAGCTGCTCCGACGACTGCGCAGGGCTTCCCGTACGGTGGCGTCGAGCGGGAGCGGATCGGCCAGCTTGACTCCGTCGCCCCTGCCAGCGTCGTGGCCTGGCCTCGCCGCCTTCAACCGCTCAGCCGGTGAATCACCGGGCGACCGGGTGGTGACGGTCGAGGCGTGTACCCGCTCGACCGCGGGATGCCGGACGACGGTGCGTGACCTCTCCCTGGGGACGGCGGTGACTCGAAGTTCGTGCCGGCCCTCCGAAGAGGAGCCTTCGCCGCAGGGTAGCGGCACCACGGCGAACACGCTTTCCTCGTGCGTCCGCACGCCCAGCAACCGGTTGAGTGCTTCCTCATCGAAATCGAGCAGCGGGCGCAGCGGAATTCCCGCCGCCCGTGACCACAACTGCCAGGTCCCCAGCGCCGTGCCCACGTCCATGGTGACCGCGTGGTAGCTGAAGGTCCGGTATTTGAAAGCGTTCTTCCAGAATTTGACGGTCACGAGCAGGAACTGGTCGCCCACGGCCTCCGCCGGCGCGATCGCCCGACGCACCTGACTCGTCACGTCACCGATCAGCAGTCTCTGGACACCGTGCTGTGCCGGCGAGTAGTTGTAGACGCCCGGCAACATCGGTCCGCCAGGGCCACAGACCCAGTAGATCTCGAGCGGATACAGGCCGCCGCCGGACGCCGTGCCGCGAGACCAGACCGCACGCGCGTAATGCGGCAGAGCCACTGTGTCGTCGTTGACCGTCACCGCCAGTCGCCGCCCGCCGTACGCGTAGGAGTCCCGCAGCATCTCGTAGAGCATCGGCATGGTGAACGCGCCGCCGTTCTCGGGCACCTGCCCGGCCAGGCTCCCTTCGAGAGAGGCGAGCGCGACCTTCGCGGCCGGTAACGGGATGGGGGTGACGCCGGGATAGACGTTGTGCATTCGTGGCTGGTCGGCCCAATCGGGTTTGAGGCCCCAGTCCTCCGTCGGCGATCGATTGCGGCGCATGATCGCGGCGACATAGTCGCTCGCCGTTTCGATGGCTTGCTCCGTGTCCATACATGACTCCTCAAGTCCGCGCCATACCGGCGAGCCGGTTCATTGGAATGGATGCGGAGCCCTGTTGAGCTCCGAGGTTTCGAGATCGCTGTCGCGGAGTCCGGCCCGGCGCAGGACAGTGCGGGTCCGCTTCATGTGCAAGGCGCGCTGGCGGCTCCACCCGAAGTCGATCGGCAATATGCCGGGGATCACCACGCTCGCCGTGCGAAGGGGGATTTCCGCTTGCTCCGGTGATGTCTGGTCCACCACGATCACGTCGAAGCCGGCCTCGACCACGGACCGAATGCAGAGCCTGAGGTCGTCGAGCAGATCGAGGGTGCGCGGCCGGTCGTGCTGCCAGCCCCGGAACACCGCCTCCACCGAGGGCAGATCGGCGGGACGGCCGTTGTCTCCGAGCAGATGCGCGGCGTACCGGGCCATGTCGGGCAGCCCGTAGAGCGGGGCGTGATCGGACAGCGAGAGAACCCTGTCGAAGTCGGCCGCCTTCGTGGTGAGCTCTTCGGCGCGCAGCTTCGTGTAGTCGGCGAAATCCGGAATCGCGGACGCGACCTCGTACAGGCCGGAGGCGATCGCCTCCTCGGGATCAAAACTGGCCCCGGCACCGAAGAGCAGCCTGCCCATGCCGCTGTCTCTGCGTTGGGCGACAGCGACCACGACCGGTATCGGAAATTCGATTCTGGCGTCGAACAGCCGGATGTCGTACCCGTACATCGAGATTCGGTCCATCATCAGACGGCTGCGGACCGTCGCGCTGCTGTACGGGTCGATCTCGCGCAGCCGCAGCTTGGTGTACCAGGCGATCAGGAACGCGTCACGCTCGATCAGTTCGAGGATGGCGTGGAGGATCGCCTCTTCCAGGCAGCTACCGGATGCGCACCCGTTTGAGCATTCCTGGACGAATCTGCCGATTTGGTCGATCAGGTGGTAATAGGTGATCGCCGCGGGGACCAAAAGGGGACGCTCATCGCGCAGCGAGAAGCCCCACACCCACGGAATCGCCAGATCAGGATGGTAGGGCGTGTAATGCCGGGTACTGGCGTAAAACTCTGCGGGGTACAGGCCACATTCGGCGGGATCCAGTGCTGAGCCCTGCAGGTTCCGGTACGTGTCGACCACCGGCTTCGAAAATCGTCGAGGCTGTGTGCCGGCGATCCGCTCGTGGGCTTCCAGTATTCCCAGGATCGTGCTGCGGGCGTAGCTGTCGGAGTGACCGGCCCAGAACGTTTCATGGACGTACTCGCCACCTGGAATGTCGATACGGCCTTTCACATTCGCCGTCGTCGTGCTCGTCATGCTCAGGTCCGCGCCGGTGCCGGCCATCCCGCAGACAGGGTTCGCGTACGCGTCCGGTTCCAGGTCGTAGTCAGCGGCCGGGTTGATCCGGAAGTCATTGATCGATCGTTTTGGTCGGCTGCGCAGAACGATGCGAGCGGCGTCGGCACTGTCTTCGGCCGGAACGCCGCATCGAGGGCACTGCGAGTCCGCGACGATCGAATGACGTCGCACTGTCAGGTCTTTCAGCCGTAGCTCGTGCACGAACGGATGGCCATGCCGGTCGGTAGGTTTTTGCCCTGGCGACACCTGGACGATCCGCTGGACGGTCTGCCAGATCGCCTCCAACGCGAACCGTGCGAGGAACGGGGACGCGTGGTGCGCGACGACCGATCGTCCGCTCCCCAGCGCATCGCGTTCCACTCCGGTCCGCACCTGTTGCCACCGTCTTGCCAAGCAGTGGAAACAGGGGCGCTCGCTGTCGAACGGGCCGAGCAGTACGGCACCGCCGTGCAGATGGACAGGCAGTAAGCCTGTCGTGTCCGTATCCGGTGCGTCGAGCTGCCGCAGCATGTCCTGTGCGCCGAGGAGCGCCACGCGGATCGTCACGGGACGGTCGAGTTGCCCGGCGGTCCGGGTCAATCGGTCGTGAAGGTAGTCGGCGACCAGTCGTTGACCGTGCGCGAGCACCTGTGGGACCTGGTCATTCACTCTTGCATCGCCCCAGGAGGACCCGGCAGGTCACCACAGCCGCCTGAGACCTGAGCTCTGGGGGCGTGGTGTCGACGACGAGAACGTCGCGGCCCTCGTCGGTGAGTTCGCCGACGAGGGCGGCGACGTCGCCGGGTGGGTTGTCCGTCGTGGCCGGCAGCGGATCCTCGGATGCGTGCACGGCCCGGGCGTCGAATCCGGGCAACAGCGGCTCACCGAGGTCGACTTCATCTATCTTCGCCAGATGACGCATCTGAACCAGTCCGGCAAGATCTCTCAGGGCTCCGACGAGCGCGGCCCGCTGGGACAACGCGGCTTGTACGGTCCACAGGGGCCTGTCCGCAGAGTCCGGGGTTCGAGCGAGGACGACGCCGGCGTTCCGCCAGCGGGAGATCTCAAGCACCTCCGGCCAGACGTTCAGGTTGCCGAAGGTTCTCAGCAAGAACTCCAGCTCAGAACCGGTTTCAGGATCCCCGCAGTGGATCGGACGGGGTTCACCCCGTCCCGAAACGGCCTCACGCAGAGCCTCGAACGCGATCGCTGACAACAGGCCCGTCCGGACGGCCTCACCGATGCTCGCTCCGGCTCCATCACCCGCCCCGCTTCGTTCGAACAACGAGTCGGCGTTGAGCGCCGACATCGGATGAACCGCTGCGGCGGGCACCAGCCGCTGCTCCCCGGTCACCAGAGAGGTCGCGGGAAGCCACGGGAGCGTCTCGCGTCCCTCGACCGCGAGCCCCGTGAAGGTGGACAGGCCGGCAGGGGCAAGCGTGTGCTGCGTCTCCATCGAACCGGTGACCGCATGCCGGACGTTCGCCACCTGGCCGACATAAGCGAGCAGCGCGGCGCGCAGCGCGCTTCGGCGCGCGACGGGCACATAGTGCAGATCGAACGCCGTGATCAGCCGGGGGCGCACGTCGGATCCGGCCTGGGCTCCGAGGCGGACCCTGCCGACCTTGAGCGGCGACTGGTCCAGTGCCACATCGTCGAACGACGACAGCACACCTGTGTAGAGGCCGACCAGTTCATCGGCCTCTTTCAGCAGTGTTCTGAGCCGCTCCTTGTCATCGTGATCGCCACCGAACGATCGCGGCGCCTCCTCGTGGACGACGGCCGGCGTGACGGGCGTGGCGGCGCCGATGTCCTGATGCTCCGCGCAGGAGGGGCAGAGCGGATGGGGCCACAGCCGCTCGCGCCTGGCCTCCAGCGTTGAGATGTCCTGGATCAGGACGCCATGGTCCGTCTCCGCGTCGAAGCAACCGGTGATCAGCCGGAACAGGTCGAAGGCGAGCATGTTGCCCACCATCGCCGCGAGCTGCGGATTGAGCCTTGGAGCTTCTGGACCGAAAACTCCGCACGCGATGCCGCGCCACAGGGCGGCCGCATCGCGCGGCTCGGCGTTGGCTCCGTAGCGGAGCATGGAGCACATCCAACATCCTGCGGTCGCCGGGCGGGTGACCGGACCGATGACCACCTTCGAACCGATCGAGGTGGCGGGCAGCACCACTGGACCGCCGTTCACTCCGGCGTCGACCAGTCGCCGCAGCGCGGCCATACCGATGTCGTCGCCGGACGCGACCACGAAGTCGTATCCGATCAGGGCGTGCGGCGCGAGGGCGTCGTCCAGGGTGAGGTCCGACAGCCGAACCTGCGGGGGACAGCCGGCCTCGGTCAAGTCCGCGACGCACTCGGCCAGTCCCGCCATGGCCACGGCGGTGTCCCCGGCCGCGCTCTTCGGCGAAGACGCGACCAGGCTCAGTGAACCGAGTCCGTTGCGCAGCAGACTCTCGGCCGCCGCCCGGTTCACGCGGCCGGTACCCAGCATCAGCACCTTTGCCGTACGGAAGCGCAGAAACCGCGCCTTGGCCTCGTCGACATAGTGCTCCACATAGTTCAGCTGCGAGGCGAACACCTGCTCGACGGTGGGGTCCATATCGACGTCGCCCGCCCGGCGTACGTTTCGCGCGAAACCGCTGTCGATCAGCGAACGCACGAGTGAGACGACCATTTCCTGCCGTTCAGGCGCAAGGTCCGCGCACAGATCGGCGACCGTGTATTCGCCTGTCAAATACGGCGCGAGCGAGCACATGAAACGGTACGCCGACTGTCCTTTGACGACGTACACCTTCTCGGTGTTGCGCACCACGACTTTGTCGCCGACGTCGTAGAAAAGCACGTCATGGCCCAGCCTGGGCCGGACGGAGAAATCATCGGCCCTCGAAGGATTCCCCTGTCCCCCTCCTGGCCCGAGCTCGGTAGCAGTCATCGTCGAGATCACTTCCTTGGCATTTGATGTCGGGCGCCGTACGTCCCGCATCAGAAGTATGGCCGCAGGTCCTTTCACTTCCCTTTCCGCTGTCTCCGCGGGTGACAGCGGCGTGAAAGCAGCCGTTGTAATACTTTGCCTGTTCAGCCCAACCGTGCGAACGAAAGGAAGTCCACAGTGCGGACCATCGTCGAGAAGCCACTATCGGACTTGTTCCAGGAGCTGGAACAGCTGGGGTCGGAGACCTTCGAGGTTTCGGACTACACCGACGTCGACATTCACCTGTCCCCTGTCGCAGCCGCCACGAGCTGTTGCGGGTCCACCAGCACCACGAGCACGAGCTGCAGCAGCGGGACCCAGAGCGGAGAGTGCTAGTAATCTCTAGCAGGGCTGCCTGCGACACGGAATCAGTGCGACGTCGCAGATCTCGTCTCTGCCCGTTGAATTCTCACTGATTCCCGTCGGCTACCTGTGGACTCCACAGGTAGCCGACTCTGCTCAATCACGGCGCCGGTGGCGGCGTACGCCGGAAGAGCTCGTTTTTTCTCGTGTGAAAGGCGGAGCAGGTGGCATTATCGGCGGAGCACGACAATGAGGCCTGCGAATCGGCGCCGGGCAGGCTTCTACGCTATCTGAATTCGCGGCCGAGAAAGGGAGCGCTGCCCGACGTGGCGGTACTCGGTCTGCGCGACGCGACTCACCCGTACCTACCGGAAGCGGAAAAGGGTCCCGGCCTCGTTCCGATCTATTTCGCTGCGGGGTCGGCGATCCTCGGACCGGTGGTCGCCGGACGTAGCCGCTCAGCCCCGTGCGGGCAATGTCTGGCCCTGCGATGGCAGCGCCTGCGCGCCGCACCGGAACGTGATGCGATCGAGCGTGGGCGGCAGTCGCGGTCGATGGCTTCCTCGCCATACCTGACGCCGTTCGCACTTGAATCGATCTGGCAATTGTGGAACCTTTTGCAGACGCGCACCGTGGAAAGCCGAAGTCAGCGCCCGGGGATCGCCCCTGTCTACGAGCTGAATCTGCGGACCCTGCGAGTGTCTCGATTCGACCTGCTGATGGACGCCGCATGTTCCGTATGTCTACCGCGTGAACCGGATACTGCGACTCGCGCCGTCCTCGACCTGCGCTCGATATCGAAACCGGCTCCGGACCGCTACCGGGAACATCGCCTACGGGACTACGACCTGCCGATCTCGGCACTGACAAATCCAGTCTGCGGCGCGGTCGGCCGCTACGCGCACCGCGACGACCTGTCTCCTACCATGTCGCCGAGTTTCGGCATGTTCCGATTTCACGATGGTAACGGCCTGCAGGAGATCCAATGGAGCGGCCAGACCAGTTCGTTCGAGACCAGCGAGATCAGCGGGCTGTTCGAAGCACTTGAACGTTATGCCGGACTTGAGCAACGGCGTTGGACCGCAGTCACGGTGAACACCTTTCACGAATTGTCCGCGGAAGCGCTCGACCCCCGAGAGTGCGGGGTCTACGCGGACAAGGTCTACGAATCGGGCGCGTACTCGAGGTTCGACCCCGATCAGCCGATTCCATGGGTCTGGGGCTACTCGCTGCGTGACCAGCGGGCGGTTCTGGTGCCGCAGCGCACCGTCTACTACGGCGGGGCGGAGAGCACCCACAACTTCGTGATGGAGTGCTCCAGCGGCTGCGCGAGCGGTGCGAGTGTCGAGGAGGCGATTCTGCACGGGATGCTTGAGCTGATCGAGCGCGATTCTTTCATGCTCACGTGGTACGGCAGAGCATCGCTGCCCGAAATCGATCCGGCCACGTGTCACGGAGAGTCCCTCTTCATGATCGACCGTCTGCGGCTCTGCGGCTACGACGTGCGCCTGTTCGACATGAGAATCGACCTGTCGGTGCCTGCCGTGCTCGCGGTGGCGGTTCGCCGAGATGGCGGTCCCGGTACGCTGACCTTCGCGTCCGGCGCGTCCCTGGATCCGGAGCAGGCTGTCGCATCCGCGCTGTCAGAGGTCGCCTCTTTCGCACCGACCATGCCTGATCAGTTCACCACACGTGCTGACGAGGTCCGGGCGATGACCGAGGACTTCGGCAAGGTCCGCACGCTGATCGACCATCCGGCACTCTTCGCGTCGCCGAGGATGGCGCACCATGCCGGCTTCCTGTTGTCGAACAGACACCTGACCCCCATGGCCGAGTTGTACCGGGAGTGGGAACAGACTCGGCCTGGGGGCACGGACCTGCTGACGGACCTGCTGTACTGCCGCGACCGGTTGGTCGATGCCGGGCTGGACGTACTTGTCGTCGACCAGACGGCACCGGAACAGGAACTGCTGGGCCTGCGGACGGTGCGCGTGATCGCGCCGGGACTACTGCCCATGGACTTCGGCTGGTCGCGGCAGCGCGCCCTGCACATGCCCCGAACCCGTAGTGCGTTCCGCCGCGCCGGATGGCGAACCACCGACCTGGATGATTCGGAGCTGCATCAGGTGCCACACCCGTTCGCCTAGCGTGAGCTTTCCCGGGCTCGATGGTCGTCGGAGGTCTGGCGGGAGGCTCGGTGGTCGTGGCCACCTCCGAACCCCACGCCGGGACCGCGCTCGGCGCCATCCGCGAGCTCATCGATGCCCGCCACACCGTCCCCGCCGAACCGAGCGGGATCACCTGACTCCCCCGGCCGGTCCGGCGTGCCGGGCGGACGAGGTGAGGTTTATCCGCCGTGGTAAGGCGGGGCGACTCCCCAGCCCCAGCGGGGGACCGGTGCCTGGAGAGGCGGGGTGGCACCCGGCTGGGAGTTCTCCACCGCGAGGCGGGTGCCCCACTCGACGTATCCGGCGAACGCCGCCCGGAACTCGGGGTCGGCCGGAAGCCCCACCTCGTCGGCCGCGTCCATCAGCAGGCTCACCCACCTGCGGCGCTGTCGCTCGGTGAGGTGCTTGCCGAGATGCTGGGAGAGCATGTGCGGATAGCCTCCGCGTTCGCGGGTGTAGCGGTCGGGTCCGCCGAAGACCTCCGCCAGCCACAGCGCGACGTACCGGGGATGGTCCGGGTCCATGTGCGCGAACAGCGGGCCGATCACCTCGTCCTCGCGGACGTGGCCGTAGAACGTCTCGGTCAGCCGCTCGAACGCCGACGCGCCGCCCGCCCAGTCGAACAGCGTCGGCTCGGTCTTCGTGAGCACCGGCTCGGTCTTTCCGATCACCGGTTCGTAGTGCCGCATCTCCTCGATGTCCGCCACGTACGGCTTTATCTCGGCGAAGAACTTCGTGAAGTGCTCGCTGCCCCGGAAGCCCTCCAGGTGACCCTGCGCCGAGGTCCAGACGATGCGCAGGATGTAGACGCCCGGCTCGTCGGCGCACTTCGACAGCTCGTAGTCCAGGCACTGGGGCGCCCTGCCCAGCGGCACCACCGCGCGGCGGTAGGCGGCCTCGAACTCGTCGGGGCGGGGGACGCGGTACCGGACATACTCAACGATCATCGTCTCCGCCTTCGAGTGATCAAGTAAGCATGTAATCATCATACGCGTCGATCGACAACGGGGACGACCTCGAGGAGTTCGGGCTGAGCCACGGTTCGCTCACCGGAACGGCCAAGGAGGGCGTCGCGTACGGGCTCGTCATCGACGGCTGGACACTCGCCGACCTGCGCAAGCTGCTCGACGACCCGCAGGTGCGGACGGTCAACCTCACCGACGTCGCCTTCGACCTCGGTGGCGGCCGTCCCTGAACCAGCGGCGCCGGTTCCGGAAGTGTCGGCGCGTCCGGAACCGGTTCGAGGATCACCGATGCCCCCGGCACTGCTTCCGGAACCACCGGAGCCACTGACGCCGCTTCCGGAATGCCCCGAACTCCCGACCTCGCCCCTGGAGCCACCTCGGACGACGCCTCCCCAGGTGCCGGCCGAGACACTGAGGTCGCCTGGCGCCTGATCAACCGCAGGTGATGGGGGAGACTTAGCTCCCCCATCACCGATCAGGCGTGCGGCTTGAAAGGGATGCCCGCCGGTTTGGCCTGTGCCAGTTTCGAGCCGAACCTGCTGTCCTTGAGGTCCAGCTGCGCCGCGCCGAAGTCGGCCTGGGTCAGGCGATCACGGAAGCCGGGGGGATAGCCGTTCCAGCCGACCAGGCTCGGGTACTGCCATCTGCCCTCGTGGTTCTCCGGCGGCTCGTCGTTCGCGGTCGCGGCACGGAGAGCGTGTGTTTGCGCTCCATGCTTGTGATAAACGATCTTCGGATGAGTACCGATCCAGTGGACCTGGCTGCGATGGTGGAGCGTGAACTCGCCGTGGGCGGAGGTGGAGACGTACTCGGGCCTGCCGTTCTTGACCCACACCACAACGTGCTCCCAGTCATGCCGGTGCCCGGCGAAGACGTTGGCCTGGTCTTTCTCGAAGTAGAGGGCGTACATGACGGCGCACCAACCGTTGTTGCACTTGGCACGCGCGTAACCATTGGTGTTACGAAGGTCCGAGGCGTCGCGGCAGTTACCGTTGCTGTGGCCACCCAGTTCTAAGCCGGGCGCTATGGCGCCGCCTCGGCCGATCGCGGGGGTGGGATAGCAACCGTCCTTGTCGTAGTCGTAGGCGGGCTGAAAACTCCACTCAAGGCGGTCGGCCCTGGCGGGCAGCGCCGAAGGCGGGGCGGCGAAGGCGACGCCGGAGAAGGCGGCGCTCAAGGCGAACGCCATGCCGGCCGTGAACAGGAGTCGACGCTTCCGGTTCTTGACAGCGGGTCGGCACCGGGAAGGCCGCATCAGCGGCCGATAGTCGGTCATGAGATCCTTTCCTGGCGTTGGGAACGCCCAGCAGATTCACAGGGCAATACCGCGCGGCATAGACGAAACGGGAAACCGGAATTCCGCCCTCGTTTGACCTGCGGTTTCCGGACCAAACAGGAATTTCCAGGCAGGCCGTCCTCGTGATCGGGTCAGGGGCGTCGGCTCGGGTCCGCACACTGCCGGGGATCCGGCCTGAGGTCTGCGGCTCGCATCCAACCGACACCGTTCGGGCTGTCCCGGCGATTGGGCAGCGCGACCGCTTGGTAGGAGGATCCATCGGGTCCGGTTCTGCGGGGAACGGGGAGAGTCCGAACCCTGTCTCCGAGGACCTTCGACTTAACCGGTTCGGCGTCGCCGATCTCCACGTAGACAGGCGATGATAGGACGTTCACCAGGCTGCACTGCCGGAGGGCGGGAGGGGGCGGCGACGCGACCACCGCAGTCGCGGGCGACGCCGGCAGCAGGGACGTGAGCAGGGTAAACCCTCCCCACACAAAGACTCCCAGGGGTATCAATGCCACACCCCATGCCCACAGGGGGAATCTGCCTCGGGGAAGCCTGCGGACCACCGGAGATTCCGCCGGGAGCCCCTCCTCGGCCGACGGCAGCAACTGCAACTCTTGTCCGTTAGCGTGCTCATACGGCAAAATATCTGCCGTTTTACGAATCATCAGGTAATTTGTGTGCTCTTGCGGCGGAATTCCAACCGCATCGAGCATCCTGGCCAAGGTTTTCTCGCGTGGAATCTGCGTGCCGGCGAGGTACGCCGCCAGAGACGTGTCGGACACCCCGAGCTTCTTGGCTTGAGCGTCTTGCGTGGGCTTCCCCGTCCGCCGCGCCAATTCCTTGATCATCTTTTGGAACTCCGAACCCTGAGCCGACATCCGCCTTCCTTCCTGTTTCCGCTTACGTGGACGCGAATCCGCAGTTCAGGCCACATCGGGAATTCCGGTTTCCCGTTTCCCCTGTGGCGCCGACAAGACGGTCGACATTCTTTCGGATGCTGACGCCAATAGGCGGAAAAACGAAAACAGAAGGATATTTTCTAATGCAGGTTTACAGTTCATCGATACAGGAAACCAGGATGACGAGTGCGTTTCTCGCCGTACTGCTCACCATCGGCCTCACACAGGGAGTGGCCACAGCATCAGCCGACAATGCGGCTATGCTTCGCAAAATCCACCAGGTAGTCGCATTGGACACCAGTGAGCCACAGGTGACGCCACTTCCCCGCAAACTGCCCACAGAAGGCGAAATCCCACTGTCTCTCGAAAGCAGCGTCGGAACGGCGCCCACGGTGAACCTGCACCTGCCAGCCGAGGGAAGTCCGAGCACGTCTGGTTCCACCGCCCTCTACGACGCCTGCGGAACAGACCATCCGTCAGCTCTCCGCGACACCACACTTTTAAGGTCAGTAACAGTCATCGCAATGGCGGCCTTGGCCGCGATCTGGCGATGCCGCCGCAGCGAGCCCATAAGGATCTCGGTACACACCTAGAGACTCACCACTTCGGCCACCGAGCCCATTTTGCCCTGATTGTGAAGGCATTCCCAAGATCACCATATTATCCCGGTTTCGCGGTCTCATTGCGGCTCTGCGTATTTCGCCCGTAGCTACATACAGGGTGCTTCCATGGCCTCACAGCCAGCGGTATCGCATGCAGGGGCGATTCTGTCGGCCCCGCATGCGATTCTCTCCCCAACAATTTCTCGCGGTCAGGCAACACAGAGAGGTGTTCGCGGTGAGCATGAGCCTTTCGGCGCGTCTTCTGGACGCGCTCGGCGACGACAGGAAACACACGGCGCTGGTGGTGCGCGCCGGATATCAACCGGTCGGCGGTGAGGGCAACGTCGTGATGCCCCCCACCTTCCCCGTCGACAAGAACGAGAAGGACCTGACGAAGAAATACATCGTCGCCGATCGCCTGGTCGACGGCGAGCAGGTCAAGACCGTGACGATCGACCAGGAGCAGTCCCAGTCCAACCGGTTGGAGGAGGCGCTGCGCGACGCCCGTGACGGAGGCCGTCTCACCCTGCCGATGTTCGAGCTCCGGACGAAGACCTCCCGGGGCGAGATCCGGCTCACCTCCCTCGACTTCCCCCACCGGTACGCCGACGCCTACCTGCGCGACAGCACGATCGGAGGGGTCCGCTTCGACCAGAGCGCGATCGGCGAGCGGCTGCGTGCCGTCAGCGTGACCGACGTCAGGCCGCTGTTCGAGCGGGAGCCCCTGTCCCTCGTGCTCGGCGCGTGGGACTCCCATCGCAAAGGCCGCTGGCCCAGGTTCGCCCGTCTCTACACCGCGACGATGTACGGCGTGGCCCCCTGCTTCACCGCGCGACGCGGCGGACGCCTCGACCCGCAGAACCTCACCGGCTCGGTCGACGACAAGACCAAGGCGGAGAACCACTGGAAGTTCGTCGCCGACGGGGAGAAGAAGAAGGGCGGGAAGCTCAGCGAGATCGGGCACGGCAACATCGCTCCCAACCCGGTGCCTGGTGGAGCGACCGTCAAGGAGATCCGCCGGATCGCGAGCATCTCCTTCGCGGGCCTTGAGCGCCTGCGCTTCGGTGACGCCTCGGCCGAAGCGAGCGTGGCCGGCCGCGCCACGCTCGCCGCCCTCGCCCTCGTCGGTGACCGGCTGGCGTTCGGGCGCCCGTCGGTCTGGCTGCGCTCGGGCTGTGACCTCGCCAAGGCGTCGGAGACGGTCGGTCTGGAGCTCCCCGGCGGGAGCGTCGACGAGCTTGAGGTGTCGGTACGAGAGGCATTGGACGCCTACCACGAGCTGCGCGACGAGGCGGCCCGCCTGGGTGTGCCGATGGCCGACGACACGATCGAGGTCAGCCCGATCCCCTCGCTCCAGCAGGCGATCGAGTTCGCCTTCGCCCAGTCCGCCGACGACGAGGAGTAGCACCCGTGGCGCTCACTCTCACCGTGCGGCTGCGCCATGGCCGCTACGACGCCGGTGACATGCGGCCCAGCCGGGCCGAGTGGCCCCCTCACCCAGCTCGACTGTTCTGCGCTCTGGCCGCCTCGGCGGTGCGAACGGACGACTGGGACGCCCTGCGCTGGTTGGAACGTGCCGGGGCTCCGGTGGTGCGCGCGGCCATGGACGACGCACGGCCGGGCAGGACCGACTCCTACGTGGTGACCAACCAGACCGAGCAGAGGAGCGGCAGCCAGAGCTGGCCGGGCCGCACGAACGGAGCGCGCGTTCGTGCGTTCGTCACCCCGGCCTGCGACCGGTTCGCCGTGGTGTGGCCGGGTGCCAACCCCGACCCCGGCGTTCTGGCCAAGCTCGGCGCCCTGGCCCGGCGAGTGCCGTACGTCGGCCGCTCGACCAGCCAGGCCGAGGTGAGCGTGAGCGACTCCCTGCCCGACGACGAACCGGCCTGGTCGGAGCTGGCCCCGGTCGCGCTCGGCACCCCCGGCGCGATCGAGCTGCGCGTGCCCTACGTCGGATACACCGACGCGCTCCGAGACGCCTACGACCGTGGCGGGAGAGCGTGGGAGGCCGCGCGTGCGCTGCCGTACTCACCGGTCGTGGCGATGGAGGAGCCTGGCCCGACGCACCTCTCCCCCTGGGACGACCTCATCATCTGGGGATTCGAGCGGCCCAGCGCCCGCATCAGCGGTGACCAGGTCGCCCGGCTCACACTCGCGCTGCGCAAGGCCGTCATGTCCAGGGTCACCGAGCCGATCCCCGCCCAGGTGAGCGGGCACGGGGCCGACGACAGGACCCACGTCGCCTTCCTCGCGCTTCCCGACGTCGAGCAGGAGCACTCCGACGGCCACCTCCTGGGAGTGGCGCTGGCACTCCCCCACCACATGCCCGCCGAAGACTGGAACCGGCTGGCCAAGGCCGTCATGGCCGACCCGCTGACCAGGCTCACCCCCTGGCCCGGCGAGCCGATGCGTCTGAGCCAGGGCCAGAACCTGCGCACCCTGCGTCGCGGCCGGTGGACCGGTCGGGCAGAGGGGACCCGCACCTGGGTCACGGCCACCCCGATGATGACCGACAGCTTCGCCCGTCCCGGCCGCTCGTACGAGCAGATGGTCGCCAAGTCGCTGCGCCGAGCCGGTTTCCCCGATGTCATCGACGTCGAGATCTCGACGGCGCCGCTGACGCGCGGGGCGGTCTGGCGTCCCCGCGCGGGCTCCCTCCCGTCCAACCGACCGAAGAAACCCATCGTGCACGCCCGGGTCATCTTCGACCGCCCTGTGGTGGGGCCGGTGATCGCGGGTTCGCTGCGCTACCTCGGCCTCGGCCTCTTCGTTCCCGAGGGGGTCTCCGGATGAGTGCCCTCGCTGTTACGGACTTCCCCGCCTTCTACAGGGAGGTTCACGGATATGAGCCCTTCCCCTGGCAGACCGCGCTTCTCGACCGGGTGGTCCGGGAGGGCTGGCCGGAGCTGATCGACGTCCCCACCGGCCTGGGCAAGACGTCCGTGATCGATGTCGCCCTCTTCGCGGCGGCCCTCGGCAGGGTTCGAGGACAGGCCGGAGTGCCCAGGCGCGTCTTCTTCGTCGTCGACCGTCGGCTCATCGTCGACGAGGCATACCGGCACTCCGAGACCATCGCCGAGGCTCTCCGCACCTCCAAGCGAGGCAGCCTCGCGGCCAAGGTCGCCACTGCTCTACGGATGGATGCAGACACCGCCGGAGCGCCGGTCGAGGTCACTCGGATGCGCGGCGGGGTCAACTGGTCGTGGCGGTGGATCGAGCGGCCGGATCGGCATGCGATCGTCGTCGGGACCGTCGACCAGGTGGGCAGCCGGTTCCTCTTCCGCGGCTACGGCGTTGGTGAGCACCTGCGTCCGATCGACGCGGCGCTGGTGGGCACCGACAGCCTGATCGTGGTCGATGAGGCCCACCTCTCCGAGGCATTCCTGGCCGGCGTGCGCGGTGCCAAAGACTGTGACGAGACTCCGGCTTCGATCCGTCCGACCGTGGTCAGCATGTCGGCCAGCCCTGAGACCGACACCGCTGACGTGCACGGCATCACCGAGGCGGACGAGAACCACCCGGAGGCGTCCAAGCGGTTGAAGGCGTCCAAACGGCTCCACCTCGTGGACGTGCCGACCACCAAGGCCAACACGGCGAAGGTGATGCCCGACGCCCTCGCCCACTGGGCGCGGGAGCTTCACCGCGAACACCTCGTCGTCGGTGTCGTCGTCAACACCGTGGCGCGGGCGCGGGCCGTGTTCGAGCTTCTCCGCGCCGACCACGAGGGCCACTGCGTGCTGCTCACCGGCAAGATCCGTCCGCTGGACCGCGACTACCTGCTGGCCGCCCACTACGAGCGCATCAGGGCGGGGCGAGACCGCGCGTCCGCCGAGCCGATGTTCGTCGTGGCGACTCAGACGATCGAGGTCGGCGCGAACATCGACCTGGACGCACTGGTGACCGAGTCGTCCTCCTTGCCCGCGCTCATCCAACGTCTCGGCCGCCTGAACCGCCTCGGCGACCAGAAAACCGTGGCCTCGGCGGTCGTGCTGCACGGTTCGGCGGATTCGGACGGCGTGTACGACACGGCCCGCCCGGCGACCTGGGCCTGGCTCTGCGAGCAGGGGGTCACGCCCCTCACCCACTCGCGGAAAGCCCGGCTCCCCGCCGAACCAGGCATCGATGTCTCCCCCTCGGCGCTGCGCGCACTGGTACGTGTCATGCCCCCCGGCCAGTGGGCGACGTTGCGCGAGCCCCGCGCCTATGTCCCCTTCCTGAGCCGGGCCCACCTGGACGTCTGGGCCCGCACCTCGCCGATCCCGCTCAACGACATCCCCATCGCCCCCTACCTGCACGGAATCGAACGGGAGACACCGCAGGTGACGGTGGTCTGGCGCGATCTCCCCGACGACATCGAGTTGTGGCCCGACCTCGTCTGCCTGGTGCCGCCGACCTCGGCCGAGAGCATCGAGTTGCCGCTCCCCGCCGTGAAACGCTGGCTCAGCGGCGAGTCCGGCGGAGACGATATCAGTGACCTGGAAGCCGAGCACCTCCCCGACGTCTCCGTCCCGCCCGGCGGCAGGTCCGTGCTGCGCTACCGCTCACGTGACAGCGCCGAAGTCGTCAAGGACGCGAAGATCCGCGCGTCCGATCTCGTCGTCGTCCCCACCTCCTACGGCGGCTGCGACAAGTACGGCTGGCATCCCGACAGCCGCAAGCCCGCGATCGACATCGCCGACCTCGCGCAGTCCGGCGTCAGGGGAGGAATGACGATCCGCGTCGGCCCGAGCCTGGTCCGCGCCATGGAGACCCACGCCCCCGACCTCGCCCCCGAAGTCGCGGCCTGGGTCGAACGCCTGCGAACCGACCACCAGGACGCCTCCGCGCCGGACCCCGCCCTGTCGCTCCACTCCACACTGAGCAGCCCTCGGCCAGGTCAGGACGACCTGCCTCACCTGACGATGCTCAGACGGCTCACCGGCCGCCCGCGAGGTCGACTGATCGACCACATCGACACCGGCGCACTCCTCCTGTCGTTCGGAACCACCGCGTTCCGCGAAGACGCCACCGCCGCAGGGTCTTCCATCTCCTCCGCGAAGCTCTCCCTCACCGTCCACCAGCGAGAGGTGGCGGAGAAGGCCGAGGAGTTCGCCCGCAATCTGGGCATGGAGCCGGAGGTCATCCGGGCCGTCGGGCTGGCCGCACTCTGGCATGACGAAGGCAAACGCGACCCGCGCTTCCAGGTCATGCTCCACGGCGGCGACCGCTGGGCGGCGGCGGCCGACGACGAACCACTCGCGAAGTCGGGCATGAACCCCGGCGACCGCGCCGCCTTCCGGCGGGCCCGCCGAAGAGCCTCCTATCCGGCGACGATGCGCCACGAAGCGCTCTCCACCCAGATCGCGACAACGCTGCTGACCGACGTACGCGACGTCGACCACGACCTGGTCCTGCACCTCGTCGCCAGCCACCACGGACGGAGCCGCCCGATACTCCCCCCGGTCATCGATCCCGCACCGACCACCAAGATCGAGCGGGACGGCCGGCCCATCGAGGTCGACACCTCCCGATCAGTCGATTGGGCGTCTCCCGCCCGATTTGAGCGCCTCAACCAGCGGTACGGCCGCTGGGGGCTCGCCCGCATGGAAGCCGTCGTCCGGCTGGCCGACATCTGGTGCTCAGCCCTCAGCGAGGAGCGGACATGACGACCTTCGGCACGGAGCTACCCGCCCTCGACGGACGAGACCCACTCGGCTTCCTCGCCGCCCTGGGCCTCCTGCGCGTCTGCGCCGACATCCGCCGCGTACCCACCGCGCTCTCCTTCTCCGACACCACCGCCTGCGCGATCCTGCACAGCCCGTACGAGACGGCCGAGGAGATAGCCGACGCCCTGCGCGATGTCGTCGAGTCGATCCCCGACTCGGCCGTCCTCCCCGACGGCGGAGCCGGTTTCCCGCCGCCGTCCGGCTCGGGAAAGGATCCGCTGCGCCGCTCCCGCGACGACTTTCACCAGCTGATGGCGAGTCATCCCGAGGCGGCGGAGACCTGGCTGCCGTCCCTGGTCACCGATCTCGCCCTCGACAAGCAGGGGCGCTGCGCCATCACACCGTTCACCGCCCCCAGCGGGCAGCAGAAGCTCCGCACGTTCTTCGAAAAACCCCTGGAGGCGGTACGAAACGAGCCCCAGCGACTCCTGGAGGCCCTCGTCGGCTGGCGTCGTGTCGAGGGCTTCACCGGCGAATACCTCGACCACCGCGTGCTGCGCAGCAGCAGCGACGACACCGAAGGCCGTAGCCGGGAAAGTGGTGTCCCCGGAGCCACCTGGCTGGCCACCATGGCCCTGTCCCTCCTCCGCATCACCGGCGACGGCCACCGCCTCCGCGCCACCCTCTGGCATCGAACAGGCTCCACCTCCGTCATGCTGTGGCCTCTCTGGCGCCCCGCCCTCGATCTCCCCTCCGTGAGGAGCCTCCTCGACCACCCCACACTCGCCCCCCGCGATCGCACGCCTACGGTCGACTCCACCCTGTGGCCGGCCCTCGGCGTCTTCAACGTCTACGGAGCAGAACGCCAACGCATCCCCGGCCGCACCTTCGACGGCGTCCTGGCCCCGCTTTCCGTCACAGTCACCTGATTACCGGCGCGCACGCACAACTCGCCATTTGAAAACCACATAGCGTTCGTTCTCCGTCCCGATGGGGAACCTCGTCTTGCTCCACCCACCCCAGCTGCGGTTAGGAACCCCAAGCACGCCCACTTTTCCCGGGGAGTTCCGAAGTCCAAACGAACACTTGAAGCACCAAAACAGACATACCTGTGATCCAATTCAACTACTCTGCACTATAAGCCCAGCTCACGAACCGGTTCCACTCCGGTCTCCGGACTGGTCTCATTGCGGGCGGTGCTCGGGCAACCCCACACGGCCACCCATTCAACAGGTTCCACTCCGGTCTCCGGACTGGCCTCATTGCGGGGGCGACTCCAAGGAGAGCTGGGCCCACGGCTACCGCGTTCCACTCCGGTCTCTGGATCGGTCTCATTGCGGGACGAGCTTGCTCTTGGCCCAGTCGGAGACGCCG
This sequence comes from Streptosporangium sp. NPDC049046, assembly GCF_040649155.1. Taxonomy (NCBI): domain Bacteria; kingdom Bacillati; phylum Actinomycetota; class Actinomycetes; order Streptosporangiales; family Streptosporangiaceae; genus Streptosporangium; species Streptosporangium sp. NPDC049046. Next base: position 60,751 of record NZ_JBEZEZ010000034.1, read on the forward strand.
GTCGGTTCCACTCCGGTCTCTAGATTGGTCTCATTGCGGGCAGTTCGTCTGGCCGCAGGTGCAGCTCTACAACGGCAGCCGGTTCCACTCCGGTCTCCGGACTGGTCTCATTGCGGGGGATCAGCATTCGTCCGGGCAAGGTCGGCCTCTGCTCGGCGTTCCACTCCGGTCTCCGGACTGGTCTCATTGCGGGGATGCGGGGATCGCAGCGATCGCCCCTGCTCTGGCTGTTTCACTCCGGTCTCCGAACCAGTCTCATTGCGGGATCTGACCCCCCGGGTTCAGGGCCAGGTGTTCGGCGCCGTTCCACTCCGGTCTCCAAATTGGTCTCATTGCGGGCGCTCCTCTTCGGCGGCCTTCGCGGCGCGGGTCTCGGCGGGTTTCACTCCGGTTTCCGGATCGGTCTCATTGCGGGCAGCCCAGCGCACGGAAACGCAGGAGTTTGTCAGTGGTTTCACTCCGGTCACCGGACCGGTCTCATTGCGGGGCGACGTACACCGGGTTCAGGGCGGGGTTGTCGTCCAGTTTCACTCCAGTCACCGAACCGGTCTCATTGCGGACGCTTCCTGGCCGCCTACCAGGCCGCGGCGTCGCTGGCTTCACTCCGGTCTCCGGATCGGCCTCATTGCGGAATCTTGATGCCATCCACCATGTCCCGGTCGATGATGGTTCCACTCTGGTCTCCGAATCGGTCTCATTGCAGAGTCACCGGCCCTGTGACGCGGATGATCGAATGCGTCGGTTCCGCTCCGGTCTCGAGACCGGTCTCCTTGTGGGTTCAGATGCCCGCTCGGGATGGCGCCGCCGCTGAACCGGTCCACTCCGGTCTCCAAACCTGTCTCATTACGTGCGAGAACAGGAGTGCACCCCAAGTCGTCAAGCCAGGTCCGCGAGAGAGCCTTGCTTGATGCTCATGAGGAAGGCATCCCACTCGGCGGCAGCAAAGGAGAGCACTGGGCCGTCGGGGTCCTTGGAGTCGCGGAGCAGGAAAAGGCGTTCGGCGTCTACCTTATGAGCGACTTGAGTGTTGTCGGTGAGCGCAACTTCAACGCAACTGCCGCTGGGAGTGCTCTTGTGCCAGACGCCTACCTCGACACACTGGCCGCCGTTGGCGTTGCTCTGACTGGACTTGCGCCAGGTCACACGCGAAAGATCCATCATGAGCGCCCTTCTGCATCCAATGGCATGTCTCGGATAGCCTGCGCGATCAAGCTGCGAGTCTGGTCCGGCCCGAGGGCTCGTGCGCGCAGATGGTCGAAGAGTAGGACATATGCGTCCACTTCTCGCTGATCCTCCAAATAGACACTTCCCTGCCAATACTCAACATACACAGTGTCCGGATCGGACAGTTTGGGAAAATTCAAGAGCGTGAATCCGCCATCCATTGCGGGGTGGACACCGGCAGCAAAAGGTAACACCTGGATCGTGACGTGGTTCAACTCGGAAACCTGGATCAGTCTCCGAAGTTGATCGCACATGCTCTCACCCCCTCCGACCGGTCGACGTATGACCGCTTCGTTGAGGATGCACCACATCATGGGCGGATCAGGACGTCCCAGCACTCGTTCCTGTCGCTTCATCCGAATCGAGAGCCGTCGTTCCAGTTCCTCGTCTGGCGGCAATACGGGTGCCGACCTCATGACGGCTCGCGCGTAGCCCTCGGTTTGAAGCAGTCCGGGAACAAACTCCGATTGGTACTCCCGCAGGGTTGTTGCCTCCTCTTCGAGACCCACGTAACTCTGGACCCACTCTGGGATCGCTTCAGACATCCGGAACCACCATCCGCGCTTGCGCGCGTCACGGGCGAGCCTCATGAGCGCTTCTCGGCGCTCACCGGTGACCCCGTAGAGATCGAGCATCATGGCCACGAGCGCGACCGTGGCTGCGCTCGTAGCCGATTCGATCCGTGTGATGGTGACGGGTGAGCATCCTGCATGCTCAGCTGCCTGGTCTCGCGTCAACCCTGCCTCCTTCCGGAGGCGTTGCAACTCCGCCGCGAGGCGACGTCTACGCACCGACGGGCTCCGCTGCGCACCCATTTCAATCCTCTCCGTAGTCGACCAACGACAGTGTGTCGAAGTGATCTTCATTCATCAACCTGCACGATGTTCATTTCGATTCTTATTGCTGATCGAGCTACGGTCATGCACACTGAGCACGCAGAGTGATTGATCGCTCATGGAGAGCGATCGTCACCTTCCGCCCGAAGACCTTCAAAGCCGAAAAGGGGTGGCAGGAAGATGAGGACTATTGATCTTCAAGACTGGGGCGGGTGGCTGGTGGAGCTGGCCTGGGAGTTGAACGAGTTGGGGGTCGACTCCGTAGTACGACTCTCTCCCGATCAGCAGCCGAGCATGGAGATCTTCCTGCCGCCCAGACAGGCCGCACAGCAAGGCCACACCTCGGCGGGCGTCTGGGGCCGGGGATGCAGGCGAGGCGCCCGTACCAGAGCTCGGATGGTCTGCGAGCGGATCACGCGGAGGACACGATGAGAGCATTGGGACTGCTGGGCCAGGTCGAGGTGCCCGCGCAGATCGCCGCCGTCCCCCGGGCCCGTCACTACGTCCGCGACCTGCTCAAAGGGCTCGACCATCCGCACACCGACGACGCGCTTCTCCTGCTCACCGAACTCGTCACCAACGCCATCCGCCACTCCGACTCCGGCCGGTCCTCCGACGGCAGGATCATCATCGCTGTCGCCCATCACAATGGAACGCTCCATGTCGATGTCGTAGACGCCGGATCGACCGGACAACGGCCTAGCCTCCGCGCGGGTGTGAGCCCTGACAGCGGTGGAGGACGAGGGCTCTGGCTGGTGCAGGAGTTGTCCTCGGCCTGGGGCTGGTACGAGGCCTTGACGGGCCGCGTGGTGTGGTTCCAGCTGAACGGAAAGTGACCCGTCCCTCATGGTCCGATGGGACTGCCCGCCCCGCTGCCTGAGCCCGCACGTGTCTCCCGTGCGCTCCCACTTCGAGGAGCTCACCTGGCATCCCTCGCACGGGGACGGACGGGTGCGGGTCCTGCGATGGACCTGCGACTGCGAACCGGTCTTCTACGAGCTGTGCCAGGCAAGCGGCCTGCGATTCCTCCGCCGCACGAGGCGCGCGGCACCTGGAAGGGCGTCGGTCGCCGAGAGCGATCGCTGGCAGGCTCAGGAGACGGACGAGATGTGGATCGCCCTGCTGCATGGACTCGTACGGTAGTCAGCGGGATCACGTCTGGTCTGCCGCCATAAATGAGCTTCTATTTATGGATTTCCCACAAAAGACATGAGCATTTGACTGGTCTCACGGCCCGTCAGATGCTGGGCTTGCTCTGATGTCTTGACTTGGGGGGGAATGTCTCGTGCGGAGCGACGTCACGCGAGCTCACTACGACCGCCTCGCCGACCGGTATGACGAAAACTGGGCGTACAGTCCGGAATTCATCCATTGAGGTGATCTCAGCGACTTTTATTTCAGGTAGCCGTGTTCGAAGTGCGTGAGGACGAGTGCGGCTTTGACGATGTCGCCGATTCGGCTGGGGCTGACGGTGATGCGCTGGAGGGTGCGCCAGCGTTGGGTGAGTAGGGCGAAGCCTCGTTCTCCCAGGCAGCGCAGGGCGCGCAGGAGCGCGTTGCGGGCGCGGATGTCGAGGTCGAGGGATCGGCCGTCGGAGGGTTGTTTGACCGGGGTGAGAATGCCGATGCCCGTGCCGTCGTAGCCGGGATCGGCCAGTGAATGCATTGCGGAGATTGAGAGATCTCCGCTCACTGGTTTCACTCCGGTCTCCGGACCGGTCTCATTGCGGGAAGTCGTGGAATCGGACGCCCCCTGGTTCTATACCGCCGTTCCACTCCGGTCTCCGGATCGGTCTCATTGCGGGCGCAGGTGGGTCGGGCTGCTCGACGAGGGGGACGAGTTCCCCTCCGGTCTCCGGACCGGTCTCATTGCGGACGTTCGGGGAGGAATGCGGTGCCGCAGGTGCACACCTGGTCGTTCCACTCCGGTCTCATTGTGGGTCTCTGCCGCCTCGCCGGATTGCCGAGATCCTCGGTGATCACATCTCTCGCCGAACGGAGGGAAGGACCGGTCTAACGAGTCCCGACACGATGAGATGACAGGCGGTCGCCGGCTATGAGTACCTTCGTTTTGATCCATGGCGCGGGAGACGTCGGCTGGTACTGGCACCTGGTGGAGGCCGAGTTACGGGCCCGTGGGCACGACGTGGTCGCTCCGGACCTTCCCTGCGACGACGACTCGGCAGGGCTGAACGAGTACGCCGACGCGGTGATCGAGGCTGTCGGTGACCGCGAGGACCTCGTCGTGGTCGGTCAGTCGTTCGGAGGGTTCACCGCTCCCCTGGTCGCCGCTCGGCTTCCGGTCGATGTGCTGGTCCTGGTGGCCGCGATGATTCCGGCGCCCGGCGAGTCGCCGGTGGAGTGGTGGGAGAACACCGGCTTCCAGGACGCGAAACGGGAGCAGGCACGAAGTGACGGTGAAAGCACCGGCGGCACCGGGGATCCGTACGCCGACTTCTATCACGACGTGCCGCGTGAGCTGGCCGAGGAGGCCATGCGCAGGGAGCGCCCGCAGGCGGAGGCCCGGATGGGTGAGCCCTGGCCCCTCGACGCGTGGCCGGACGTGCCGACGAGATTCGTGCTGTGCGACCAGGATCGTTCCTTCCCGCCTGACTTCTTCCGCCGCCTGGCGGCCGAACGCCTGAACATCACCCCTGACGAGATCGCCGCCGGGCACTGCGTCGCGCTCAGCCGGCCGAAGGAACTGGCGGAAATCCTGGAAGGCTATGCTGCGGCTCGTCGAGCCGGCGGATGACGCCAAAGGTCACGCCTCGCCCGTCACCTCCTCCGGTACGGGACGGGCACGCCGGTTTCGGTGACGCCGCACCAGGGCGGGCGTCCAAGGGGCGAGACCGATGACGAGCAGCAACGCCAGCAGCGGTGTGCGCCACCAGGGCGAGATGGTCGCCGGGGGCGGTGAGGGGGGTGGCGTCACCCAGGGGCGAGCGGTCTTTGACCAGGCCAGGAAGGCGTCGCCGATCGGGAGGAGGCCGAAGGCGTACCTCTTGGTCCAGGGGGTGTCGATCGGCAGGCCGGCCAGCTCGCCGTAGTTCGCCAGGGCCTCGGCGAGCGGGGCGTCGCCGTGGATCTGGGCGGTGCCGAGGGCCACCGCGGTCGCCGACAGGCTCACGCCGAGCGGGAGCGGACCGGAGTCGACGTCACTCGGGCCGTCCATGCCCACGGGGTACTCGCGCACGGCCGGTCCGAGGCCGAGCGGGGAGACGACGTAGAGGTCGCGAAAGCGCCGGTACTGCTCGGCGGCGAAGGCCGGGTCGATCTCGACGAGGAAGCGCTGGCCGAGGCTCTGCGAGCTGCCTCTGGCCACCTCGGCCGGGGCGCCGGTGCCGGGGTCGGCGTGGTGCGGGAGCAGGCCGGTGCGGGGATCGAGCCGCCGGCGTACCGCCTGGAGCCATCGGTCGGCGGTACCGGCGAACCGGGGTGGCAGCAGCGTGTCGTGCAGCCGCAGCGACGCCATGGCCACGATCGAGTCGACCGGCCACGCCTGCCCGGGGTAGGCCTCCAGGTAGGGCGACTCCGAGGCGCCGAACGCCTCGCCGAGCGCGGCGGAGTCGTCGGCGAACCGGCGCAGCTCGGCCGGGTCGCGCCGCTCGGACGGTTGCAGGGCGAGCGTCCCGCCGCGCAGCCAGTTGGTCCAGCCCCGGTAGAAGACGCCGTGCGGCGGGGTGAGGTCCGTGCTGAACGGGGCGCGGCCGGACGGGGACTCCAGCCGGGCCAGCGCCCAGCGCGCCTCCCGCAGCGCCGCCGACCGCTCGCCGGCCGGTTCGCGCATGCCGAGCTCGACCCAGCTCAGGCCGTACAGCACGTGCAGGAAGACGTAGCCCTCGGGGAACAGGTTCTGCGCCTGGTCTCCGGCGCCGCCGTCGAGTGCCGCACGCAGGAACGTCAGCTGCCGCCGGACCCCGGGCGGCTCGTCGGCCGTACCCGCCGTGGCGGGCACGACGAGCCGCACCGCGCCCAGCAGCGCGCAGAGACCGACCGCGACGGCGATCACTCGTCGCAGCACCCGGCGCACCGGTGCACGCGTTCTCTGAGGCGGTGTCACCTGCGCTGCGGAGGGCGGCCTGAGCATTCGATGATCTTAGTTCGGCGCGGGGCGGAATGTCCGTCCAAGCGAACGTCCCGCCGAGGGTGACCGCCCGCGTTACGAAACGTCCTTCAGGAGACTGTTCGGGGCGTCATCCGAAGTCCCCGAACGCGGGGTAGCCCGGCAGCGGGGGGACGTCCCAGCCACCGGCCACGTCCCGGAGCAGCAGCCGCATCGTCTCCGCGAAGGCCGGGAACTCCTCCAGGGTGCTCGCCGTCTCCCAGCGGTGCCTCAGCAACTGCCGCAGCGTCGGGACCGGACGCCGGGTCCTGTGGATCGGCTCGTCCTTCGCCATGCGCGGGATCAGGTTGGCCGTCATATACACCGTCCAGAGCGCGACCGCCCGCCGGATCCCTGGCTGCCAGATCTCGTCCTCGACCAGCTGCGGGTACACCGTGACGACCTCCGCGCGGTAGGTCTCCTCGATCTTCTCCGCCAGACCGGCGGGCAGCGTGAAGACGCACCAGCAGGTGGCGAAGGGCATCCGGCAGTACGCGGCCGTCATGAAGACCGGCAGGTAGCAGGCCGACTCGAAGTCGATGAGTCGCAGGCCGTCCGGGGTGAGCAGGTTGTTGTCCGGGCAGGTGTCGCCGGGGGTGAAGGCGAGATACTCGTCCGCGCCCGTCGCCGCGATCCGTTCCAGCTCCCCGGCCAGCTCCGGCGGCGCCTCGACGCCGATCCCGGCGAGCGCCGCGGGGAATTCGGCCGCGTACCGGAGGAGCCACGGCTCCTCGTCCCAGGACGGCACGCCCATGCCGTACCCGGCGGACAGGGCGGCCAGGTCGGCGCGCCGGTGAACCGACGCGGCGGCCAGTCGCCCGAGCCCGCGTGCCCAGGCCGACAGGCCGTCCAGGGCGGCCTGCGGATCGTCGCCGAGCAGCACGTCCGCCAGTGTCGGCGCGAACCCGAGGTCCTCCATCACCAGCAGCGGGATCGAGTCGTCCACGCCCAGCAGCTCGGGACCGGCCAGCCGCAACGAGAGCCCGGCCGCCTCGGCGGTGAACGCGCGCAGGTCATCGGGCTCCGTGCCGTACTTCTTGACGACGACACTGCCGCCGGAAGCCGTCCGGCAGCGCAGGACGACAGTGCGCGGGCTGCCGCCGAGGTCCACCGGGTCGGACAGCTCGGTTCCCATCACGTCACCGGCGGCGCGCAGGATCGCATCCATCCCGACATCCTGCATCATCCGTCTCCGGACCGGTCTCATCGCGGCGGTCGAGGTCGCCGGTGTGAGCGGGGCAGGTGTCAGCCCCTCCCTGGGGTGTGGCGCTCCGGTCTTCGGGCCGGCCTCATCGCGGCGGTAAGGTCGCCGGTATGAGCGGTGTACGGGTGGTGCTGCTCGGGGGAACGTCGAACGTCGGGAAGTCGACCATCGGCCGGGCGGTGGCCGACCGGCTCGGTTTCGAGTGCCTGTCGACGGACAAGCTCGCGCGGCACCCCGGACGGCCCTGGCGGACCCCGGAGTGGGAGGTGCCGGCGCACGTCGCCGAGCACTACAGAACGCTCACGGTCGACGAGCTGATCGCGTCCGTGCTCGGCCACTACGAACGGCTGTGGCCTCGCATCGAGGAGCTGATCACGGCCCGTTCGTCCGGCACCGGCACGGGCCTGGTCCTGGAGGGGTCGGCGCTCTGGCCCACCCGTGTCGCGGAGCTGAACGTCTCGCACACGGCCGCCGTGTGGCTCACCGCGGACGACGCCGTCGTGCGTGCTCGGGTGCGCGCGGCCGGCCGCTACGAGGTGGCGACCGGCGACGAACGACACTTGATGGACAGTTTCCTTGCCCGCACGGAGCGTTATCAGTCGCTCATGCTGGAGGTCGTCGACAGGCTGGGGCTGGATCGCATCGACACGGGTGGTGGCCGGTCCGTCGCGGAGCTGGTCGACTCGGTGCTCTCGGTGGTCAGCGTCCAGAACGCCGTGGGGCGATCGTCCTCTGAACGCTGACCATGCCGGCGCGGTGAGCCGATCGCCCCGCCGGACGGTCACGGTGGACCGCTCGCCCCGCGGGACGACGACCGCGCCGACGCGGTTCTCCGCGTGGACGCGGGGCAGGGCGGGGCGTGGACATGGGACGGAGCGGCTGTTGACCAGGTGTGCCGAGAGGGGTCACCCCCGCGTCACACGGGTCCGGGAGTAGGCGTACGGCCGCGAGGGCGGCGTGGCCGGGATGCGCCGAGCGGGTGGCAGGTCCCAGCGGGCGAAGACCACCTTTCCACCGCCCGGTGAGGGGTGGTGGCCCCATTCGTCGGCGCACATGCCGACGAGCAGCAGGCCCCGGCCGCTCTCGTCGTCCTCCCCCGCCTCGGTGACCTCGGGCGAGTCGTCGGAGCTGTCCCACACCTCCACGCGCAGGCCCTCGGTGGTGAGGTGGAGCCGCAGGAGGATCGGGTACGGGCCGGCGGTTCGCGGGTGGCCGCTGCCGGGCGGTCGGTCGGAGGTGTGCGGGTGGCCGGGCACGGGTGAGTGGCCGGAGGCGTGCGGGTGGCCTGGAGCCGGTGGGTGGGTGTAGCCGTACGGGACCGGCGGGGTCGCGGTGGCCTTGATGGCGTTGGTGGTCATCTCGGAGACGACCAGGACGCAGAGCTCGGACAGCTCCTCCAGGCCCCATGTCCGCAGTTGCGCGCGGGTGAAGTCGCGTGCCTGGGAGGCCGCGACCGGCTGCGCCACCAGCCGCAACTCGTTCGTGTCCAGAGAGTCCAGGGAGTCCGGGGAGCCTTGGGAGTCCGGGGACAGGTGGTCGGCGGCGTCCGGATCAGGGTGAAACGGTGAGTGCATCGGTCCCAGCCGTTCGACGGGGAGCACGGTCATTGCTGGCTCCAGGGAGGTTCAACGGAGATTCGGTCGCGCGTCCCCGGCGCAGGAAGGGACGCCCCCGCCCGAGCGGTGAGACCACATGGATCCGACGGCTCCGGCGTTGTCTCAAGCCTGCTGCACGAAGTGTGCAGGAAACAGGCGACGGCAGCGAGTCTGTTCGTCACCCTGAGGGGCCATCTCGTCTCGTAGAGCGACGACGCGGCAAGTAGCGGCGATCTGGTCGCCGGTTTCTGTACTCGGTAGTCACCGAACGTGATTGACCAGTAACGTTCAGCCCGAAGAATTGCCGCCGGAGAACCCGCCGGGAGGGGCTGAGACGATGCCACGTGCACCGCGCAGCGTCAAGCAGCAGATGGACGCCTTCAGCGCTGAGCTTCGCGAACGTGGTTGCACGTGGGCCGAGGTCGCCGCTGAGTTCAAGCTACGTTGGCGCCTGAACTCCCGCCAGGGCTTCCGTGAGGCGCATCGCCTGACACAAGCCAAGGTCTGCCATCTATGGAACGAATACTGGCCGAACGAGCCACTGACGACCCGGAAACTCGGGTCGTGGGAAGCGTGGCCCGGCCCCACCGGCAACGAGCCGCCGATCGCCGGGCTCAACCGGCTGGCACGCATCTACCAGTGCCGCACCGCCGACCTGGTCGACGGTGAAGATCACCGCGATGCCGACGAGCACAACGCGGCGGCCGTCCGGTCCCGGGGGCGGGCGCTGGTGGCGGCCGGGGCGGCGGGCAGCCTCGATCCCGAGGACATCCAGGGGGTGCTGGCGGCCCTGCCCACCCTGTCCATGGGACCCGTGCCGTTCGGGACGCCGCGCGACGAGGAGTACGACGCCCTGGTGCAGGCGCTCGCCCGGTGGGCGGCGGCGATGAAACGACGCGACGTCCTGGCCCTGATCAGGGCCGCCGCGGCGGCGGCTGCGGCCTCTCCGCTGCTGGACAGGCTCAACGGCGACGAGCTCGACCGGCTCGCACTGATCGCCGCGGAACCGTCCCGGGTGGACGAGGCCACCGTCGCTCACATCGACGCCGTGCTGCACCACTGCATGCGCCAGGAGGACACCCTCGGCCCGCAGTCGGTGCTGGGGACCGTGCTCGCACAGCACCACCTGGTGCGTTCGCTGATCCCGGCCGCGTCGACCGACGAGGTGCGCGACCGGCTGCTGTCGCTGCTGGCCAACATCTGCAGGTTCACCGCCTGGGTGCTGTTCAACCTCAACGACTTCAACGGGGCGAACCACTACTACGAGCAGGCCAAGTCGGCCGCGCACCAGGCCGACAACGACGCGATGAACAGCTTCGTCCTGGCCAACTGGTCGCAGCTCGCGACCTGGCGGGGCGACCCCAGGCAGGGGGTCGAGCACGCGCTGGGTGCGCTGGCCTGGGGGCAGCGCGCCAACAGCAAGCTGCTGGTGTCGTACGCGTGTGACGTGGGGGCCCGCGCCTACTCGGCGGTGTTGCGCCGCTCGGGCAAGAGCGACCGTCACAAGGACCATGCCCGGTGCATGACCAGCCTCGACCAGGCCCGCCGCGAGCTGGGTCACGCGGGCGAGGGCGACGTGGGGGCCGAGTTGCTCTACTTCTACGGCGACGGGCAGTATCTGTCGACCAAGACCAAGTGCCTGCTGGACATGGACGACACCCAGACCGCGATCGAGATGGCCGCCCGGTCCCTGACCCGGATCGATCCGGCGTTCGTCCGCAACATGGCGTTCATCCACCTGGATCTGGCGCGCGGGCACCTGCGGCTGCGCGCCATCGACGAGGCGTGCGAGCAGATCGGTGAGGCCGCCCGTCTGACCTGTAGAAACACCTCGCCGCGGCTGGCGCGCTCGGTGGTGGAGGTCCGCGAGACGCTGAATCCGTGGGCGAGGACCCGTCAGGTCGTCGCCCTGGACGAGAAGCTGCACGCCTTCCAGCTCATCGCCTGACGGCTTCCCGCCCATCGGCTGACCGTTTTGGTCCTTCGCCGTACGACTCGCACGGTTCTTCGCCTGACGGGTCGGGTTCATCGCCGCACGGCCTGCGGCTCTCCGTCTGACGGGTCGGGTTCATCGCCTGACTGCTCGCGGTTCTTCGTTCGACGGCCTGCGGTTCGTCGCGGTCGATCAGCGCGTCACGGGCGTTCACGGTCGATCGACGTACGCCGGGCGTCCGTGATCGATCAGCATGTCCGGGGCATCTTCTCCAGCACCAGGATCTCGAAGACGGGGGCGGGGATCGGCGGGTCCATCAGCTTGTGGGACACCTTCCGCCATCCCCACCTCCGGTATATCTCGCGGGTCCTCACGGCCTTGGGCTGCACCGAGAGGGTGGCCCGTTCGGTCCCGGAGGCCGAGAGCAGTTGGTCGTGGATCCGGCGCCCGACTCCGGCGCCCCGCCACTCGGGCAGCACTCCGTAGTCGATGAGGGCGAACGTCCTGGTCCCGGTCTCGGCCGCGAACTCCTCGTCGACCGGGTCGGCCAGCGTGCTCCACCAGCGGGTGTCGGCGGGCAACGGGTATCCGTACCCGAACCCGATGAACTCCGGTCCGGATCGCGCGGTGGTGAGCCGGAACCCCGGCCGCTCGGCCAGCTTGGGAAAGTAGGAGCGCTGGTTGGCGAACTCGGCGGCGTCCCCGTCGAAGGGCGGCAGCGAGAACACCGCCTCGTACAGATCACAGATCGTCCCGGCCAGGGCGAGCGCCTCTCCGCGTCCGTGTGTCTCTATGGTCATCTCGTCGGTGGTGGGCGTGTCGGCCATGCCTGTCTCCTCTCGCCGCCCTCCCCCGAAGGGCTCTTTACCCGTGGACGCGCACGGTAGCCACTCCGGTTCACCCGGAGGGGAGCGCTCACGCTCGCACGGTGATTTCATCACTTGTTGACTTCCTGTTGCCTCCGGCTTACCGTTGTGGCGACGCATTAGTTGCAGTGATGCAAGGAGTTGTCCGGTGGACCCCGTGGACGGCGCGGAGCGCGATCGGCTGGCCGACGACATCGGTGATCTCCGGCGGGCGCTCATCCCCGGCCTGCTGCTCCACCTGCTGAGCGGGTTCGAGGGCGACGAGCCCTCCATGATCCAGGTCGCCACGCTCTACACCCTCGACGTCCCGGCTCCCCCGACGCTCCGCGAACTCGCCGGGCGCGTCAGCCGGTCCGTCTCGGCCACCAGCCGCCTGGTCGACCAGCTCGTACGGCGCGGGCTGGCCGACCGCCGGGAGGACCCCGGTGACCGGCGGGTGCGGCGGATCGCCCTCACCCCGGCCGGAGCGGAGTTCCTGCGCACGTTCGAGCGCGTCCGTGCCGAGGCCCAGCTCGAAGTCATGGCCTATCTGACCGCCGGAGAACGCGAGCTCGTGATGCGGGCCACGACGCTTCTCGGCGAAGCCTCAAGGAGACGCGCCCATGCCCGACCCCCTCATCCTGACGTTTGACGACATCGGGGCGGAGATGCTGCCCCTCGTCGGCGGCAAGGCCGCCAATCTCGGCGTGCTCACCACCGCCGGACTTCCCGTTCCCCCTGGTCTGTGCGTCACCACCGAGGCGTACCGCAGGGTCACCGAACGAGCCGGGCTGGAGGACGTGCTCGCGGCCCTCGCCACCACGTCCGCCGGGGACGTCCCCGCCCTGAACGCCCTGGCCGCGAAGGCTCGTGAGCTCGTGCTCGCCGCGCCGGTCCCCGACGACATCGCGAGCGCCGTACGCGACAGTGCGACCGGTCCCGTCGCGGTCCGCTCCTCCGCGACCGCCGAGGACCTGCCGGACGCCAGCTTCGCGGGGCAGCAGGACACCTACCTCAACGTGATCGGTGCAGACGCCGTGCTGGACGCGGTCCGGCGCTGCTGGGCCTCCCTGTGGACGGACCGGGCCGTCGCCTACCGGGCCGCGAACGGCATCGACCACGGCGCGGTGCGCCTGGCGGTGGTCGTTCAGGAGATGATCCAGTCGGAGGTGGCGGGGGTGATGTTCACCGCCAACCCGGTCACCGGGCGGCGGCGCGAGGCGGTGATCGACGCCGGTCCCGGGCTCGGCGAGGCCGTGGTCTCCGGCGCGGTCAACCCCGACCACTTCGTGGTCGACACCGCCACCGGCGAGATCACCGAGCGTCGCCTCGGCGACAAGCGGCTCGCCGTACGGTCGCTGCCGGGCGGCGGCGTCGAGCACGTCGAGGCGCCCCCCGTGAATCCCGCGTCCCGGGCGGGCTCCGCCGAGGACGCCTGCGTCACGGACGCGCAGGTGCGGGCGCTGGCCGAACTCGGCGACCGGGTCGAGCGGCACTACGGAGCGCCTCAGGACACCGAGTGGGCGATCGACGCCGATGGTGTCCTGTGGCTGACCCAGTCGCGTCCCATCACCACGCTCTATCCGATTCCCCGTCACGCGGAGCCGTCCGCGAGCCCGCCGCTCGTGGCGGGTCGCGCGAACACCGGCGGTGCGGGCGCGGGAGAAGGCGGCGCGCCGGACGAGCCGCCCGGCGAAGGCACCCGGATCTACTTCTGCTTCAGCCTCGCCCAGGGGCTCTACCGGCCGATCACCCCCATGGGCATGTCGGCCTTCAGGCTGCTGTCGTCGTCGGCGATGGAGATCGTGGGGATCCCGGTGACAGACCGGGTGGCCGGTGCCCCCGTCGTCGCGGAGTCGGGCGGGCGGCTTTTCTTCGACATCACCGGCTTCATGCGCGGCAGGGTGGGCCGCGTCGCCTTCCCGAGGTTGCTCGACGTGATGGAGGCGAGGTCGGCGAAGGTGCTGCGCGGGCTGCTCGACGATCCCCGGTTCAGCGTCATCCAGCCCTCGCTCCGCCCGCCTCTGCGCCGGGCGGTGCGGATCGCGTCCCGCTTCCGCGCCCCGCGACGCGCTGTAAAGGCCCTGCTCAACCCCGCGGCGGCGCACCGGGACGTGGAACTGCTGAACGCGCGCCTGCGCGGAGGGCTGAGCGCGCCCGAGGGCTCCACCCCGATCCAGCGTCTCGACCACGTCGAACGGGTGCTGAGCCGCCAGATCTTCCCGCTGCTGCCGACGATCGCTCCGGCCGCGGTGGCCGGGTTCGCGATGCTCGGTCTCGCCGCCAAGGCGCTGGGGGAACGGGCCAGGCCGGGCGAACTGCAGACGGTCCTGCGCGGGCTGCCGCACAACGTGACCACCGAGATGGATCTCGCGCTGTGGCGGGTGGCCGTCCGCGTCCGCGAGGACCGCGAGGCCACCTCCCTGCTGCTGGGCACTCCCGTCGCCGAGCTGACCGAGCGTTTCCGTGCCGGATCGCTTCCCGGCGTGGTGCAGAAGGGCCTGGCGGACTTCCTCGCCGTCTACGGCGTCAGGGCCGTCGCCGAGATCGACCTCGGGCTGCCGCGCTGGTCGGAGGACCCGACCCACATCATCGGCGTTCTCGCCAACTACCTGCGGCTGGAGGACCCGGCCCTCGCTCCCGACGCGCTGTTCGCCACGGGCGCCGCCGAGGCCGCCCTGATGATCAAGACCTTGAGCGGGCGCGCCGGAGGGCTTCGCGGGCGCTTCGTCCGCTTCGCGCTCGGCAGGACCCGGGCACTGGCGGGTCTGCGGGAGATGCCCAAGTACGCCCTCATCACCGCCCTGGCCGCGATGCGGGCCGAGCTGCTCGCCGTCGGTGTCGAGCTGGCGGCGCGCGGGCTGCTCGCCGATGCCGACGACGTCTTCTTCCTCACCTTCCGCGAGGCCAGGCAGGCCCTCGACCTCCCCTCGTCCGGCGGGGCCACGCGTCCCACACCGGCGGAGCTCGTGGCGCGGCGGCGCGAGGAGGCCGCCCGTGAGCTGCGCCGCAGGCACGTCCCCCGCGTCCTGCTGTCGGACGGCACCGAGCCGGAGGCCGTCGGCGTACCGGCACCGGTGGACGGTGCGCTGACCGGCACCCCGGCCTCGGCCGGCACCGTCACCGGTGTCGCGAGGGTCGTCCTCGACCCGGTCGGCGCGCACCTGGAACCCGGGGAGATCCTGGTCTGTCCCTCCACCGACCCCGGCTGGACCCCGCTCTTCCTCACGGCGGGCGGCCTGGTGATGGAGATGGGCGGCGCCAACTCCCACGGTGCCGTGGTGGCCCGTGAGTACGGCATCCCCGCGGTGGTGGGGGTGAGGGGGGCGACCGAGCACATCGTCACCGGCCAGGAGATCACCGTCGACGGCGCCTCCGGCGCCGTCCTCGCCGTCGTGACCGTCACCTGAGCGCGGGCTCGGCTCCAGCCGGGGGCGACCCCACGGGCCGTCGCGGCGACCGGCGGGAAACGCCCCGTCGCAGCCGTGCTCCGGCGGGGCACAGCCGGGAGCCGAGACCCGGGGGCGGGTGCCGAGGCCCGGGCGAGTGCCGAGACCGCGTTCCGGGATCAGGGCACGGGCGCGGGAGGGATCTCCCCGGAGCCTCGGACGATCAGCCGGGTGGGGACGACGACCGTCCTGGCCCTGGAGCGCTCCCCGTCCAGCCGGCCCTTCAGCAACCCGGCGGCGGCCCTGCCGATGGCCGCGGGGTCCTGGGCCACGACGGTGAGGGCGGGCTTCAGCACCTCGGCGAGTGGCAGGTCGTCGAAGCCGACCAGGGCGACGTCCCCGCGGCCGAGCCGGGCGAGTCCGAGGATCGCGCCGGTCGCGGCGACGTTGTTCGCCGCGAAGACCGCCGTCGCCGGGTCCTCGCCGCCGACCAGCCTGGTGACGGCCGCCGCGGCGGTCTCGTGGTCGTGCCCGGTCTCCACGAGGGTCCGGTCGAAGCCGATCCCGGCCGCGGCGAGCGCGTCGCGGTAGCCCAGGAACCTCTCCCTGCGGGTGTGGAGCACGGGCAGGTCTCCGACGAAGGCGATCCTCCGGTGACCGTGGGCGATCATGTGCGCCACCCCCGTACGGGCGCCCTCGCGGTTGGAGCTGACGACGGAGTCGGCGGTCAGCCCCGAGGCGAGGCGGTCCAGGAACACCAGGGGCAGCCCCGCGGCCCGCTCCGCGCGCAGGTGGCGGTGGTCGCTTCCCGCGGAGGGCACCACGATGAGCGCGGTGACCCTCCTGGCCAGGAGGGTCGAGATGAGCGCGCGTTCCCGTTCGGCGGTCTCGTCGGAGGAGCCGACGATCAGGGTGAGACCCCGGGCCCGTACCTCGTTCTCCAGACTTCCCGCGACCGTGCCGAAGAACGGGTTGCCCATGTCGGGGATGACGAGCCCGACCGTGGAGTCCCGGGCGCCCACGCGCGTGTTCCTGGCCATGAGGTTGGGCTGGAACCCGAGCCTTCCCATCGCCTCCAGGACGCGCTCTCTGGTCTCCCTGGCCACCGGGCCGTCGTCGTTGACCACCCGTGAGACGGTCTTCGCCGTCACGCCGACCTCGCGGGCCACGTCCGTCATGGTGGCGCGGCGAACCTTGGGCATGGATCACCGCTCCTCGTGTTCGGCTCGTCGGTTTGTCGGCGGCACGGCGCCGCGAACAGGCTAGCCCCGTTTCCCGCGCGTGCCGTGTCGTCGCGGGCGAGCGGCCGTGCCCGGTCCGGGGCGACGGGTGATCGCACCGGGCCGATGGAGGTCAGGTACGAAACGGCGAGCCGGCCGCGCCTTTCCCTCGGCCGGCCGACGTGGTCGTGACGGCGCGAGCACCGGTCTCGAACACCCCGCCTGTCGCCGGGCTTCGATGTCAACGTTGACACATGTCAACGTTGACATCCATTGCCACGGATGATGGACTCCCCGGCGGGAAACGTCAATCCCACCGCCGCGACGAACCGGCGATCCGGCCGAAGCGCCCAGGCGAGTCTCCTCGAAAGCGTCTCCAGAAAAGGCAGGGACCATGCCCTCCACCCAGATCGCCGTGCTCGGCGAGTGCGTCGCCGACGCGTTCACCGCCGCCAGTTCGGAGAACGAGCTCACCCTGCGCGTTCTCCCAGGTGGCGGGCCCGCGAACACCGCGGTGGCCCTGGCGCGCCTGGGCACCCCCACCCGCTTTCTCGGACGCCTGTCGGGCGATTCCTTCGGCGCCCTGTTCCGCGCGCACCTCACCGCCTCGGGGGTCGATCTCGGCGGCTGTGTCGCCGCCGTGGAGCCGAGCACCCTGGCGGTGGCCACCCTGGACGAGTCGGGACAGGCCCGCTACTCCTTCCACGCCAACGGTGCCGCCGACTGGGGGTGGAGCGCGGCGGAGCTCACCGCGGGACGGATCGGCGACGTCTCGTGCCTGCACACCGGCTCGCTCGCCCTGGTCCGTGCGCCGGGCGCGGCGGCCGTCGAGGAGGCACTGGCGGCGGCCGCCGCCCACGCCACGATCTCGATCGACCCCAACGTGCGGACCGCGCTCGTCGACGCGGCCGTCTACACCGAGCGGATGCCCCGGTGGTGCACGCTGGCCGACATGATCAAACTGAGCGACGACGACCTGGAGCACATTCACCCCGGCGAGCCCGTCGAGCGGGTCTGCGACACCTGGCACGACGCCGGGGTCCGTCTGGTCGTGGTGACCCGCGGCCCGCGGGGGGCGCTGCTGTCCGTCGACGGTGAGCGCGCCACGGTCCCCACCCCGCCCACGAAGGTCGTCGACACCGTCGGCGCCGGTGACTCCTTCACCGCCGGGCTCCTGCACCGACTGGACGCCTCCGGCCTGCTCGGCGGGCGGCTCGACCGGCTCGATCTCGACCTGGCGGTGGACGCCGCGACCTTCGCCGCCCGGGTCGCCTCGCTCACCTGCTCGGTGGCCGGCGCCAACCCCCCGTGGGCGGGCGGGCCCGACGGGCTTGTCGCCTCTCGCCCCTGAAACCCTCTCGTCCCCGAGACCCTCTCACCTCTGAAACCCTCTCGCTCCTGAAACCCTCCGCGCCTGACCCCCGTGAGCACGACGAGGCCGAGCGGGAGCGGCGACCTGGGATCCGGCGGCCGAGTCCACACCGCGGTCGCCGGACGACCGGGGGGATCCAGCGAGCGGTTTTCCAACGGTCATCACCGAATGTCATTTACAGACTCGCAAAAACCTCGTAACCCTCGCAGGCGATCCCGCACGATCTGATTCGGGCCGTACATGCAAAAACCCCACCAACAGCGGACGTAAGCACCGCCTTGGGGGCATTGCGCTCGAAGGGAAAGACATGCGCTTACATGCGCAATTCAGGACACGGACTCTCGTCGGAGCCGTGACCGCCGCGATGATCTCCACCATGCTCTTCGCGGGCTCCGCCCACGCCGACCCGCCCGTCTCCGGAACCGGTGAAGACGGCGCCTGGTCGATCGAGACCCTCGACGGTGGCTACAAGATCACACTTCGACTCGCCGAGCCGCTTCCGGTACGGGACGCCATACCGGAACTCGCCGTCAACGGCACCTCCCTCGGCCCCGCCGTGGAGTCGCCGGACGGCACGACCCTGACGGTGACCACGACCGACCCCGGCGTCTCCGGTGCGACGTCCGTCGACGTGGCCTGGAACGGAGAAGTCCCCTCGGAGCCCGCCCCCACCGGGAGGATCGCTCCCGAACCGGCGCCCTCCCGGCCGGGGAAGCCGGGTACCCCCGCTCCGCCGGTCGACCCGGCGGCTCCCGGGCGCTACACGGTCGTCCACGACGAGTACGACCTCGGCGACACCGCCATCACCCTGGCCGGCCTCGGCGGCAGGCAGGCCGAGATCCGCGCGAAGACGTATCTGCCGAAGGAGGCCACCGGCAGGCTTCCCCTGGTCGTCTTCCAGCACGGCCGCCACTCCGCGTGCTACAACCCCGTCACGCGCCAGACGTCGAACACCACCTGGCCGTGCCCGGCAGGGCAGCAGCCGATCCTCAGCTTCACCGGGTACGACGGCCCCGCCGACGTGCTCGCCAGTCACGGGTACGCCGTCGTGTCGGTCAGCGCCAACGGCGTCAACGCCGCCGACAACCCGTTCAGCGAGGACCGGGGCGCGCTCGCGCGCGGCGAGGTCGTCATGCGCCATCTCGACCTGCTCGCCGACGCGACGAAGGGGAAGGGCGAGGCCAAGATCGTCGAGCTTTTCAAGGGCCGTCTCGACATGGACGACGTCGGCCTGATGGGCCACTCGCGCGGAGGTGAGGGTGTTGTCAAGGCGGCGCTGCTCAACGCCGGGCGCCCCAAGCCGTACGGGATCAAGGCGGTCCTTCCGCTCGCGCCCACCGACTTCGCCCGTGCGACCCTGCCCAACATCCCGATGTCCGTCTTCCTGCCGTACTGCGACGGGGACGTCTCCAACCAGCAGGGACAGCACTTCTACGACGACTCCCTGTACGCCTTCGAGAAGGACGAGGCGTTCCGTTCCTCACTCATGATCATGGGAACGAACCACAACTTCTTCAACACCGAGTGGACGCCGGGCGTGGCCGTCGCGCCGGCGTCCGACGACTGGAGCAACCGGAACGACCCGGTGTGCGGCAGCACGGCCGCCCCCGGCCGGCTCACCCCGGCCGAGCAGTACGCGGTGGGCACGGCCTACATCGCCGGGTTCTTCCGTCTCGTCCAGGGCAAGGAGCACGCGCTGCTCCCGCTGTTCGACGGCAGCGGTGCCGTTCCCGAGTCCGCCGGGCGTGCGGTCGTCCACACGGTCGCGCAGGCCGAGTTCGACAAGCGCGTCGATGTGGCTCCCTTCACCTCGCCGTCGTCCCCCTTCACCGTCTCCGGCGCGGCGACCGGCGTGATCTGTGCCGGCATGCTGGACCGCTCGCCGCAGAGCGGCCTGCCCACCTGCGCCACCAGGCTGACCACGTCGCAGGCACCGTCCTGGACACCCGCGACGTACGCCGGAAACGTCACCGCCACGCCGGTCCTGCGGTTCTCCTGGACCGACACCAGCGGCGAGGTGAGCGTTCCGCTGCCCCCGGGGTCGCGGAACGTCAACGGCCGCGACGCCCTGACCTTCCGCGCCGCCCTCGACGAGAACGCGACAGGGAACGTCGACCTGGCGGTCACCGTCGTCGACGGCCGCGGCAGGACCGGCACCGTGCCGGTCTCCGGCGTGAGTGACGCCCTCACGCCGTTCCCCGGTACGACCTCGCCGCTGCCCAAGACGTGGCTGCGGACGGTGCGCATCCCGACGTCGTCCTTCGGCGAGGTCAACCTGCGTGACGTGCGAGAGGTCCGCCTCACCGGCGCGAGCCCGACCGGCGGCGTGTACCTGGGCGACCTCGCGTTCTCCGACGTCCGCGTGGGCAAGTCCGAACTGGACGAGTTGCCGCAGGTCTCGCTGCAGAGTCTCACGGTCCCCGAAGGGAACGGTCCCGGCGTCGCCACCATGACGCTGACGCTCTCGGGGCGGAGCAAGAAACCGGTGACGGTCAACGTCCAGTCGATCGTCACCGGCGTCGCGCCGGTGATCACGGCGCTGGCCCAGCAGGTCGTCATCCCCGTCGGGGCGAGGTCGGCCACCTTCCAGGTGCCGATCGTGGGCGACACCACACCGGCGACGACCGCCCAGTCATACCAGGTGGTCGCGTCCGTGCCGACGAACGCGACGATCGGAAACGGGTTCGCCCGCCTCGTCGTCACCGACGACGACGCGCTCTGACCTCGAACACAACCGGTACCAACGAAGCGGGCACGGCCATCGGGCCGTGCCCGCTTCGTTCGTGCCCGCTTCGTTCGTGCCCGCTTCGTTCGTGCCCGTCCTCGTGGGTCCGGCGGGCACCCTGCCCGGCGGGGCCGCTGCGACCTCCTCGGTCGGCCCGTCCCCGCGGCGGCTCGACGCGGTGCGGGCGCCGGGACCGCGGGGGTCTCAGCGGCTCCACGTGGCCCGGCCGGAGCCGGGAGCGTCCGGCCCGGAGGAGACGCGCGGCGAGAAACGTAACAGTACGTAACATGAGGCAGCTCTCTCACCTGCGCATACGCGAAGATGTCAACTCGTTACCTCGCAACAAGGTGCACACCGGACACTCGCGTGTTACAAACCTCATTAGTTGATTGCCGAGACAAAAGAAGGCGGTGGCACGCGTGACCCACGGGTACAGCGTCACCCACGCGACCGGCACCGCCTTGCCGACCAGCTCCCCCATGGTGCGCCAGACAAACCTCTCCCTGGTCCTGCGCCACCTGCGCGACAACGTGTCCCAGTCCCGGGCCGACATCGCGGAGGCGACCGGCCTGCACCGGGCCACGGTCTCCAACCTGGTGTCCGAACTGCTCGACCGGCGACTGGTCCGCGAGGTCGACACCGAGCACGTCGGCGCGATCGGCCGCCCACGGCGGCCCCTGGCCCTGCACGGCACGCACGTCGGCGCGCTGGGCCTGGAGATAAACGTCGACTACATCTCGGTCCACGGATCCGACCTCAGCGGCCGGGTCCTGGTGGAGCGCCGGATCGGCTTCGACGCGATCGCCGGCGGACCGGATCACGCGCTGCGCATGCTCGGCCGGATGGCCCTGGAGGCCATCGAGGCGATGAGACTCGCCGGAGCCGTCCCCGCCGGTCTCGGGGTGGCGGTCCCCGGCCTGGTCGACGTGGCGCGTGGCGTCGTCACGTTCGCCCCCAACCTGGGCTGGCACGACCTGCCCCTCGCGGAACGCCTCTCCGACGCGCTCGGCACGGGGAACGTTCCAGTTTCGGTGGACAACGACGCCAACCTCGCGGCCGTGGCCGAGCACACCGTCGGCGTCGCCGCCGGTACCCCCCACCTCGTCTACCTGACGGGCGAGGTCGGCGTGGGGGGCGGCATCTTCGTCGACGGCAAGCTGCTGCGCGGCGCGGACGGCTTCTCCGGCGAGGTCGGCCACCTGCCGGTCGACCCGGGCGGCATCCGCTGCGGCTGCGGGCGGCACGGCTGTTGGGAGACCAAGGTGGGCCTGGCCGCGCTGGTACGGGCGACCGAGCCGGACCAGGCGCGCAGGCCGGCCGATCTGCCGGTATCCGACCCCGAGGAGCACGCCACGGAGATCGCCAGAGGACTGGTCGCGGGCGACCGGCAGATGACGGACGCGGTCGCACAGGTGGGGCGGTGGCTCGGGCTCGGCGGCTCGATCCTGGCCAACCTGTTCAACCCGCGAGTGATCGTCGTCGGCGGCTACTTCGCCACGCTCGCCGAATGGCTGTTACCCCACGCCCAGGCGGAGCTGGAGCGGCTCGTCGTCGCCGGCTCCGCCAACCGGTGCAGGTTCGTCGCCTCCGATCTCGGCTTCGGAGCCGCCTCACGAGGCGCGGCGAACATGGTGGTCAACCGGCTCATCGACCACCCAACCATGATCACGGATCCGTTACCCCAACTCTCGACCGGCTAACGGATCCCCACAAGCCTGGAGGCGGCACCCTCCAGATCACCGCAGTACCCAACCTCATCCCCATGTAACAAGTGGCACCAGCGCGGCGGCGCGCGCTTTGCCTGACGACCCCCCAGTCAGGAAAGGGATCACCATGTCACCACGTTCTCGAACGTGGGCCGGGCTCTCCAAGAGCCTGCCGTTAACAGAAAACCGCTCCCTACGTCGGACGGCTGCGATGATGGCTCTGGCCGTCGTCGCGCCCCTGCTCCCTGTCTTCACATTCCTGACATCACCGGCGAACGCCACCACCGGCTCCGCCTCGACCAGCGTGGCGTCGGCGGCCAACGTCGCCGATCCCGACTTCAAGGTCCTGGTCTTCTCCAAGACCAGCGGCTTCCGGCACGACTCGATTCCCGAGGGAATCGCGGCGGTCCAGCAGCTCGGCCTGGAGAACAACTTCGCGGTCGACACGACCGAGGACAGCGCCAAGTTCACTGACGCCAACCTGGCTCAGTACAAGGCCGTCATCTTCATGTCCACGACCGGCGACCCCGTGAGCACGCCGGACCAGAAGGCCGCCTTCGAGCGCTACATCAAGGGTGGCGGCGGCTACGCCGGCGTCCACGCGGCCTCCGACAGTGGCTACAGCTGGGAGTGGTACGGCAAGCTCGTCGGCGCGTACTTCAAGTCGCACCCGGCGATCCAGCAGGCCACCGTCAAGGTCGAGGACCCCGCGCACCCCTCGACGGCGCACCTGCCGACCTCGTGGACCCGCACCGACGAGTGGTACGACTACACGACCAACCCGCGTGCCAACGTGCACGTGCTCGCGTCGATGGACGAGAAGTCCTACACCGGTGCCACCATGGGCATCGACCACCCGACGGTGTGGTGTCAGGACTACGACGGCGGACGCTCCTGGTACACCGGCCTCGGCCACACCAAGGCGAGCTTCGTCGAGCCGAACTTCCTGAAGATGCTCCTCGGCGGAATCAAGACCGCCGCGGGCGTCGAGAAGGCCGACTGCTCTGCCTCGCAGAGCGGTAGCTTCGAGAAGATCACGCTCGACGACAACACGTCGAACCCGATGATGACCGACATCGCCAAGGACGGGCGGGTCTTCTACATCGACCGCCTGGGCGACGTGAAGGTCATCAAGACCAACGGCTCGACCGTGACGGCCGGTCGTCTGAACGTGTTCACCGCCAACGAGAGCGGTCTGCTCGGCCTGGCGCTGGACCCGAACTTCGCCACCAACAACTGGCTGTACCTCTTCTACTCGCCGGTGGGCCAGAACGTCGACCGGCTGAGCAGGTTCACGGTCAACGGCGACTCGCTCGACTTCTCCAGCGAGAAGGTCGTCCTCGACGTGCCGGTGCAGCGGGCCGAGTGCTGCCACCACGGTGGTGGCATGCTCATGGACCACAAGACGGGTGACCTGTGGCTGGCCACCGGTGACAACACCAACCCGTTCGCCTCGGACGGCTACACGCCGATCGACGAGCAGTCCGGCCGGTCCTCCTGGGACGCCCAGCGCACCTCGGGCAACACCAACGACCTGAGCGGCAAGCTGCTGCGCATCACCCCGAAGCCGGACGGCACCTACACCGTGCCGAGCGGGAACCTGTTCCCCGCAGGCACGGCCAAGACCAAGCCCGAGATCTACGCCATGGGCTTCCGTAACCCGTTCCGCATGGGCCTGGACCCGAAGACCGGCTTCCCGATGGTCGCCGACTACGGACCCGACGCCGGCTCCGCGAATGCCAACCGTGGTCCGCGCGGCACCGTCGAGTGGAACCTGGTCGACAAGCCGGGCAACTACGGCTGGCCGTTCTGCGTGGGCGACAACACCCCGTACAACGACTACAACTTCGCCACCAAGACGTCGGGCGCCGTGTTCAACTGTGCCGCGACGACCAACGACTCGCCCAACAACACCGGTCTGACCACGCTGCCCCCGGCGATCCCGGCGAAGATCTGGTACACCAGCGCCACCAACGCCAACTCCTTCCCGGAGCTCAACGGCGGCGCGCCGATGGCCGGTCCGGTCTACCGCTACGACGCCGACCTCGCGTCGACCGTCAAGTGGCCGGCCTACTGGGACGGCAAGGCGATCTTCGGTGAGTGGAACACGAACAAGATGTTCTCGTTCCAGCTCAACGAGGCCGGCACCGCCCAGATCAAGATCAACCAGATCCTGCGGTCCATGAGCTTCAAGCGCCCCATGGACATCAAGTTCGGTCCCGACGGCGCGCTGTACCTGATCGAGTGGGGCTCCGGCTTCGGCGGCGACAACGCCGACTCCGGCATCTACCGCATCGAGTACACCAAGGGCGTCCGCCCGCCGACGGCCCGCGTCTCCGCGGACAAGACCGACGGCCCGGCCCCGCTCACCGTGCAGTTCTCCAGCCAGGGATCGAGCGACCCGGACGGCAAGCCGCTCACCTACTCGTGGGACTTCGACGGTAACGGCACCTCCGACTCGACCGAGGCCAACCCCTCGCACACCTACACCCAGGCCGGGCAGTACAGCGCGGTCCTGACCGTCAGCAACGCCGACGGCGTCACCGCCACGGCGAACCTGCCGATCACGGTGGGCAACACCCGTCCGACGGTGACCCTCGAACTGCCCCCGAACGGCGGGTTCTTCGAGTTCGGCGACCAGGTGAAGTACAAGATCGTCGTCACCGACCCCGAGGACGGCACGATCGACTGTGACGACGTCCAGATCCAGGCGTACCTGGGCCACGACAGTCACGGTCACCCGCTCGACCAGCACGAGGGCTGTGAGGGCACCATCCAGACGCTGTCCGACAGCGGTCACGGCATCGACGACAACCTGTTCTACATCCTTGAGGCGACCTACACCGACAAGGGTGGCCAGGGTGGCGCTCAGTCGCTGACCGGGCGGGCCGAGGTCATCCTCCAGCCCAAGCGCAAGCAGGCCGAGCACTTCTCGTCGACCGGCCGGGTCGCGGACGGCACCGGAACGGACGCCGCCGGCGTCCAGGCCGAGACGACTACCGACCCTCAGGGCGGCGCCCAGAGCATCGGCTTCACCACCGACGGCGACTTCTGGTCCTACAGCCCGCTCAACCTGAGCGGTATCTCCAAGGTCCGGTTCCGCGTCGCCTCCGGCGGTGCCGGCGGCACGGTGCAGATCAAGGCGGGTAACGCCGACACCGGGACCCTGCTGGGCTCGGTGGACATCGCGCCCACCGGCGGCTGGCAGACGTTCCAGGACGTCACGGTCGACCTGAACAACGTTCCGACGACGACCGGCCCGGTGTTCTTCATCGTGCGCAAGCCGGCGAGCGCGGCCAACGACGCCTACCTGCTCAACTTCAACTGGGTCGACTTCATCGGCCAGGGCGTCACCGACAACCAGCGCCCGACGGTGGACGCGACGGCCACCCCGACCACGGGTATCGCCCCGCTGAAGGTCGACTTCACCTCGACCGCCACCGACCCCGACGACAACACCCCGCTCACCTACAAGTGGAACTTCGGCGTGAACGGCTCGCCGCAGCCGACCACCGCCAACGCGAGCTACACCTACACCGCCCCCGGCACGTACAACGCCACGGTGACCGTGGCCGACTCCAAGGGCGCCTCGGCGAGCAAGACGCTCACCATCAAGGTGGACGCGCCGAACACCAACTGCTTCTCCGGTCGTTCCGACGACTTCCTGGGCACCGAGCTCGACAGGAACCGCTGGTCGGTCATCCGTGAGGACCAGAACCTCAAGGTCGCCGGCGGCAACCTCGTCCTGCCGACCTCGCTCACCGAGATCTACGGCACCGGCGCCGGAACCACGACCAACATCGTGGTCCAGCCGGCACCGCAGGGTGCCTGGACGGCCACCACCAAGGTCACGCTCAACGCCCGCGACGCCTACCAGCAGGCGGGTCTGATCGTCTACGGCGACGACAACAACTACGCCAAGATGGTGCTCCAGGCGCGGGGAACGAACGACCACGCCGCCCGCATCTTCCAGTTCATCCGTGAGGAGAACGGCACGCCCAACGAGGTGACGGACAGCAACACCGCCAACCTCGGGGACGCCTACCCCGACACGGTGTACGTGAGGTTCATCAGCGACGGCACCAACCTCACCGCCCACTACTCCTCGGACGGCACCACCTTCACGGCGATGCCGCAGACCAAGGCCCTCGCCGGGATCAACAACCCGAAGATCGGCCTGCTCTCCCTGGCGAGCACGGGCACCCGCCCGGTGGTCGACGCCTCCTTCGACTGGTTCCAGATCAGCCCCGACGACACCGCGAGCAGGCCGGCGCCGAACGACGAGTTCGACGGCTCGTCCCTCGACACCTGCCGCTGGGACGCGATCGTCCGTCCCGACAGCCCGACCGTCCGGGTGACCGGCGGCCAGCTGGAGATCGACACCACCACGGGTGACATCTACGGCAGCACCAACGGCACTCCGAAGAACTTCATCCTGCAGACGGCGCCGAGTGGCGACTGGACGCTGGAGACGAAGGTCGACGGGTCGGCGCTGAACGAGCAGTACCAGCAGGGCGGCCTGATGGTCTACGCCAACGACGACAACTACGTGAAGCTCGACTACCTCACCGGCAACACCGCGGGTTCCGCGGTGTCGCGTCGGATCGAGCTGCGCAGCGAGGTCGGCGGGACCGTCCAGAACCCGCAGCCGCAGACCGGCACGCTCACCCAGGGCGTGTGGCACCTGCGTCTGAAGAAGGAGGGCACCACCTTCAAGGGCTCCTACTCCGCCGACGGCACCACGTGGACCGACATCGCGCAGACGGTGGCGAACACCGCCGTCGGCAACGGCAAGATCGGCGTGTTCACCCTCGGCACCGCGCAGCAGGCGTCCAAGACGGTCAAGTTCGACTACTTCCGCCTCACCGGCGGTGCGACGGCCGACACGACCGCCCCGGTGACCACGGCCACCCCGAACCCGGCCCAGCCGGCGAGCGGATGGTTCACCGGTCAGGTCCTGGTCACGCTGGCCGGCGCCGACGAGGCGCAGGGCAGCGGCGTCGACAAGACCGAGTACCAGCTTGACGGCGGCGCCTGGACCACGTACACCGCGCCGGTCGCCATCACCGGCGACGGCTCGCACTCGCTGGCCTACCGCTCCGTCGACAAGGCGGGCAACGTCGAGGCGACCAAGACGCTCGCCGTCAAGGTCGACGCCAAGGCTCCGACGACGACCTCCACGGTCGGTTCGCAGGACAACGGCGGGGTGCCGGTCACCCTCTCCGCGACGGACGAGACGTCCGGTGTGGAGAAGATCGAGTACTCCCTGGACGGCGGCGACTGGACGCCTTACACCGCGCCGGTGAACGTCACCGGTGACGGCGACCACGAGCTGCGCTACCGCGCCACCGACAAGGCCGGGAACGTCGAGGAGATCAAGACCCAGACCGTCACGGTGTCGGCCGCTCCGACGGTCCAGCTCACCGTTACGGCCCAGGGTCGTTGCATCGGCACCACGGTGCACCTGGCGGTCACGGCCGTCAACAACGGCACCGTGCCCGCCAACATCACCCTGACCACCCCCTACGGCACCAAGACGGTCGCCAACGTGGCCCCGGGCAAGCAGGCCTACCAGTCCTTCAACACCCGGACCGGACAGCTCGCCGCCGGCACCGTCACCACCAGCGGCACCGCCACCATCGGCGGCCAGCCGGTTACCACCGACTACGAAACCGCCTACACCGCGCTCAACTGCGGCTGACCTGACCGGCGGCGACCACGGCGTACGCGCCGCGGTCGCCGCCCTGATCAACCGGGGCCGGCCGACAGACCGGCCGGCCCCGCCCCCCATAAACGGAGCAAGCCCATGAAAACCACCCGCACCACCCGGGTCATCGCCGCGTCCCTGCTCGGCCTCGCCCTCGCCGCCACCGCCGCCCCCGCGATGGCCTCCGCCGACCCCGACGAGGGCATCGAGGTCTCGGTCAACATCGCCCCCATCCAGGCTCCCGGCGAGGTCTCCA
>NZ_JBEZEZ010000035.1:0-83883 GCF_040649155.1 Streptosporangium sp. NPDC049046
GCGGGTAGGACGGGGTTGTGCTTCATGCACTGGCTTTTAACACACTGTTGAGTTCTCAAGAAACGGACGCGTACACCATCACCCTGACCCGACCAACCGGTCCGGCAGAACTCCGGGGCGTTCCATTTCGTATTTCAACCGTACAAGCCTATCAAGATTGTGTCAAATTGCTGACCGGCAGCCGTATTGTCACAAAACCTGTAAACTCGCTAGGATTCTCTCCGCCTCGCTCTCGAGGCAACCCACTGAACCAACCCTGCCATCCAGGACACAGCGAACTCAACCGGTTTTCCGGTGACCTACGCGGAGTCCGAACGCTCAGGTTCGTTCAGGTGGAGTGGCCCTGGGCCCGTCCGCCGATCGGCGTCCGGCTCGCTCCGGGGCATTGAAAAGATTATGCGCCCTTCGAAGCATCGTCAAATCAGCTG
The DNA here is from genome assembly GCF_040649155.1 of Streptosporangium sp. NPDC049046. Taxonomy (NCBI): domain Bacteria; kingdom Bacillati; phylum Actinomycetota; class Actinomycetes; order Streptosporangiales; family Streptosporangiaceae; genus Streptosporangium; species Streptosporangium sp. NPDC049046. Next base: position 429 of record NZ_JBEZEZ010000035.1, read on the forward strand.
CTCCCAACAAAACCGCAGGTCAGCGCGGTTGCTTAGGAAAACCAGGAGCGTTCGCTACCGGAACGTTACTCAACAAGACGGCCGGTATCCCGGCCGGAGCCGGACGCCGACCACTCGGGATCTTCCGCGTTGACCTGACCAAAGGCCAAAAACCAACAAAGACCGGGACAACACGGAAGATCCACATCACACCAGTGCGCGGATGTGCGGAGGAAAAGTCAGGGCGCGAGGATCTCGACGCCGCCGACGGAACGCTTGCCACGGCGCAGTACCAGGAAGCGTCCGTGGAGCAGATCATCGGCGGACGGCACGTACGCCTCGTCGGTGACCTTGACGTTGTTGAGGTAGGCGCCCCCCTCCTTCACCGCTCGGCGCGCCTCCGACTTCGACTTGACCAGGCCACTCTCGGCGAGCAGGTCGACGAAGGACGCCCCCAAGGTGGGGACCTCCGCACGCGGCACCTCGGCGAGGGCCTCCCCCAGCGTGCGCGCCGGCAGCTCCTGCAGGGAGCCCTGGCCGAACAGGGCCGCCGAGGCGGCGATCACCGCGGCGCACTCGTCGGCGCCGTGCAGCAGCGTGGTGAACTCCTCGGCGAGCGCCCGCTGCGCCTCGCGCCCGGCGGGCCGCTCGGCGGCGGCCTTCTCCAGCCCTTCGATCTCCTCACGGGACCGGAAGCTGTAGATCTTGAGGAATTTCACCACGTCACGGTCGTCCGCGTTCAGCCAGAACTGGTAGAACGCGTACGGGGAGGTCATCTCCGGGTTGAGCCAGACCGCGCCGCCGGCCGTCTTGCCGAATTTGGTCCCGTCGGCCTTGGTGATCAACGGCACGGTGAGGGCGTGCACGTGGCTTCCTGTCACCCGGCGGATGAGGTCGGTTCCCGCCGTGATGTTGCCCCACTGGTCGCTGCCACCGATCTGGAGCGTGCAGCCGTGGCGCCTGTTCAGCTCCAGGTAGTCGTTGGCCTGCAGGATCTGGTAGCTGAACTCGGTGTAGCTGAGCCCTTCTCCGCCCAGTCGGGCCGAGACCGACTCGCGGGCGAGCATCCGGTTGACCGGGAAGTGCTTGCCGACGTCGCGCAGGAAGTCGATCGCGGACATGCCCTCGGTCCAGTCGAGGTTGCTGACGAGGATCCCGGTCTTCTCGTCCGAGAAGTCAAGGAACTTCTCCACCTGGACGCGGATCCGCGCCACCCATTCGGCCACGACGTCGGAGGAGTTGAGCGAGCGCTCGGTGCTCCGTCCGCTGGGGTCGCCGATCAGGCCCGTCGCGCCTCCCACCAGGCCGATGGCCCGGTGGCCCGCCCGCTGGAGGCGGGTGAGGGTGAGCAGCGGGACCAGATTGCCGACGTGCAGGGAGGGTGCGGTCGGGTCGAAGCCGCAATAGACCGTGATCGGACCCTCGGCCATCGCCGCGCGCAGGGCGTCGATGTCGGTGGACTGCGCGATCAGGCCGCGCCAGGCGAGGTCATCCAGAATGTCGGTCACGATCCTTGCTTTCCAATGCTCGAAGGGACATTTAGCGCTCTCGTACACCCTGCCCGATCACGGCACCACCGCGCCACTCGAAACCCTTCTCGCGCCCCAGGACAGTCGGGAGAAAGATCGGCAAGGGAGAGCATGCGCGGCCTACCGCCGGCGCGGGACATGCGGGCGGTGGGGTGAGACCGTGGGCTCGCCGTCGATCCAGAAGCGCCACGGGGTCTCCTTTCCTGACGAGACACCGGTGCGTGGCCCCGACAGGACGGACGACGCCTTGGCAGGTTCGCCCTCGATCACGGAGAGTGATCCCGGGGCGCAGGCGTCGAGCCCGTTGTGCTCGCGGGTGAATCCGAGCGACACCGCCAGTCGCGCCGGCCCCCTGGCGAGATCGACCTCCCTGACGGGCTTGGTGCTTCCCGCGCTCCGGCGGGCCAGGGCGGTCTCCACGCCGGAGATCACCTCTCCGGCCCGCAGCAGCACACCGGAGCCGATCATCTCGGGGAGGCACGTGAGGTTGGCGCAGAAGTGCATACCGTACGTGAAATAGACGTACAGGTGACCCGGTGGGCCGAACATCACCGCGTTACGTGGCGTCCGGCCCCGGTAGGTGTGCGACGCGGGGTCCTCACCCGGCAGCCCGTAGGCCTCTACCTCGGTGAGACGCAACGTGACCTGTCCGTGTACGAGCACCCGTCCCAGCAGGTCGGGGGCGACCTCGTGGGCGGGCCGGTCGAAGAAGCCGCGGGCCAGCGGCGTGTCGGACCGGTCCTCGCCCCGCATCAGCTTCCGCTCGCCCAGGCGGCCTGAGCGTCGACGATCTCCCGCAGCGCGATGAGCTGGTCGCGGACCCGGTCGGGTGCCGTACCGCCGTGCGCCTTGCGGGCCGCCAGAGCGCCGGGCACCGAGAGGACCTCACGGGAGTCGGGTGTGAAGTGCGGTGAGACCTTGGCCAGCTCCTCGTCGGTGAGCTCGCCGAAGTCCTTGTCGTTGACCTGGCACCAGACGACCAGGTGCCCGACCGCCTCATGAGCCTCGCGGAAGGCGACCCCCCTGCGGACCAGCAGCTCGGCCAGGTCGGTGGCGAGCGCGAACCCGTCGGGGGCCGAGGCCTCCAGCTTGGCGGTGTTGACGCGCATGGTCGCGACGAGTCCGGCCATCGCGGGAAGGACCAGCAGCAGGCTGTCGACGGAGTCGAACACCGGCTCCTTGTCCTCCTGCAGGTCGCGGTTGTAGGTCAGCGGCAGGCCCTTGAGGGTCGTCAGCAGCGCCATGAGGTTGCCGATGAGACGACCGCTCTTGCCTCGGGCCAGCTCGGCCACGTCGGGGTTCTTCTTCTGCGGCATGATCGACGAGCCGGTGGAGTAGGCGTCGTCCATCTCGATCCAGCGGAACTCCTGCGAGGCCCACAGGACGATCTCCTCGCCCAGCCGCGACAGGTGCACGCCGATCATCGCCGCGTCGAACAGGAACTCGGCGGCGAAGTCGCGGTCGGCGACCGCGTCCATCGAGTTGGGCGCGGCGGAGTCGAAGCCGAGCTCTCCGGCCACGGCCCGGGGGTCGAGCGGCAGGGAGGATCCGGCCAGCGCCCCCGCTCCCAGCGGGGAGACGGCGGCGCGCCTGTCCCAGTCGCGCAGGCGATCGATGTCGCGGGCGAAGGCGTGCACGTGCGCCAGGAGCTGGTGGCCGAAGGAGACCGGCTGCGCGTGCTGCAGGTGGGTCATACCGGGGGCCGCGGTCTCCGCGTGCTCCTCGGCCTGGCTCATCAGCGCGGTCTCCAGCTCCACCAGCCTGGACACGATGTGCCTGACGTGGTCGCGGAGGTAGAGCCGTAGGTCGGTGGCGACCTGGTCGTTGCGGCTGCGACCGGCCCGGAGCTTGCCTCCGAGCGTGCCGAGGCGTTCCAGCAGGCCGCGCTCCAGTGCGGTGTGGACGTCCTCGTCGGCGACGGTCGGCCGGAACTCGCCCGCCTTGCAGGCGCGCTCCAGGTCGTCCAGGGCGCCGATCATGCGCGCCAGCTCGTCGTCGCTCAGCAGGTTCGCGCGGTGCAGCACCCTGGCGTGCGCGCGCGAGGCCATCAGGTCGTACGGCACCAGCCGCCAGTCGAAGTGCACGCTCACCGAGAGCCTGGTCAGCGCGTCGGCCGGACCTCCTTCGAACCGGCCGCCCCAGAGCCGCATGGGCTTGCCACCATCAGTCACCGTTGTTCTCCCTCCCAGTTCAATCCGCGACCTTAGCCCAATCGGACCGGTCGGGCGTCACGGGCGGAGGCAATCTTGGAGGGCAGGCTCCACAGCTCGACGAATCCCCTGGCGAGGGACTGGTCGAAGGTGTCGCCGGTGTCGTAGGTGGCGAGGTTGAAGTCGTACAGCGACGCCTCGGAGCGGCGCCCGGTCACGGTGGCCCGGCCGCCGTGCAGGGTCATCCTGATCTCGCCGGTGACGTGCTCCTGTGCCTCGGCGATGAAGGTGTCGAGGGCCTTCTTGAGCGGGGAGAACCAGAGGCCGTCGTAGACGAGTTCGCCCCAGCGCTGGTCCACCGACCGCTTGAAGCGGGCGAGGTCGCGTTCGACGGTGACGTTCTCCAGCTCCATGTGGGCGGTGATCAGGGCGATGGCGCCCGGCGCCTCGTAGACCTCTCGGGACTTGATGCCGACGAGCCGGTCCTCGACCATGTCGAGGCGGCCGACGCCCTGGGCGCCCGCGCGGCGGTTGAGCTCCTCGATGATCCGGAACGGGGTGAGATGACGCCCGTCCAGCGCCACGGGGACGCCCTTGACGAAGCTGATGATGACCTCGTCCGCGTCGCGCGGCTGTGCCGGGTCGGCGGTGTAGGCGTAGATGTCCTCGATCGGGCCGTTCCAGATGTCCTCGAGGAAGCCGGTCTCGATTGCCCTGCCCCAGATGTTCTGGTCGATGGAGTACGGGTTCTTGCTGGACGTCTCGATCGGCAGGTTCTTCTTCTCGGCGTAGGCGATCGCCTTGTCCCGGGTCCACGCGTAGTCGCGGGCGGGGGCGATGACCTTGAGTTCGGGGTACAGGGCGGCCAGGCCGGCCTCGAAGCGGACCTGGTCGTTACCCTTGCCGGTGCAGCCGTGCGAGACGTGCGTGCCGCCGAACTCCTTCGCCGCCGCGGCCAGGTGCTTGACGATCAGCGGCCGCGACAGGGCGGAGACCAGGGGGTAGCGGTCCATGTAGAGGGCGTTGGCCTGCAGGGCGGGCACGCAGAAGTCGGTGGCGAACTCCTCGCGGGCGTCCACGACGACGGACTCCACGGCGCCGCAGTCGATGGCGCGCTTGCGGATGACCTCCATGTCCTCGCCGCCCTGGCCGACGTCCACGGCGACCGCGACGACCTCGGCACCGGTCTTCTCGGCGAGGAAGGGAATGGCGACGGAGGTGTCGAGTCCTCCGGAGAATGCGAGTACGACCCGGTCGGTCATGATGGATATCTCCAAGATCTTGTTGGCACAGGAGTCAGATGTTGCCAGGGATGACCGCCTGAGCAGGCTAAATACGTCGGTCGGCGTGCCGCAGCAATCCCTCGGCGACAGCTGCCCCGCCCATCGGGTCGCGGCTGATGACGAGAATCGTGTCGTCTCCCGCGACGGTGCCCAGGATGGACTCCCAGTCGGCGTGGTCGATGGCGGAGGCGAGGAACTGCGCGGCGCCCGGCGGCGTACGGACGATGACCAGGTTGGCGGAGGCCTCGGCGGAGACGAGGAGTTCCTCCGCGAACCTGCTGAGCCTGGCGGCGGGTGACTCTCCGGTGCCGAGCCTGGCGAGCCCTATCCGGCCGCCGCCCTCCCCTGGCAGGGCGTAGACCAGGGAGCCGTCCTCGGCGCGCAGCTTGAGCGCGCCGAGTTCGTCCAGGTCGCGGGAGAGGGTGGCCTGGGTGACCTCGACACCGCTCTCCAGCAGGAGTTTGGCCAGTTCGGGCTGGGATCTGACCGGTTGCCGCTGCAGGAGATCGGCGATCCGTGCCTGGCGGGCGACCTTGGTCATCGGGATCGTCACGCGGATCACCCGCCTCCGGGCGTGTCACCCGCGGGGTCGGCGTTCCGGGACCCGTCGCGGCCCGCCATCGAGACCAGCCAGTACAGCAGGGCCTTCTGGGCGTGCAGCCGGTTTTCCGCCTGGTCCCACACCAGGCTCCGCGGGCCGTCGAGGACCTCGGCGGAGATCTCCAGGTCGCGGTAGGCGGGCAGGCAGTGCAGGACGACGGCGCCGGGGGCGGCCCGGCTCATCAGCGCGGCGTTGACCTGGTACGGCATGAGGTCGGCGATCCGCTGTTCCTTGCCGTCCTGGCCCATGGAGACCCAGGTGTCGGTGGCGATCACGTCCGCGCCCGCGGCGGCCTCGGCCGGGTCGGCGAGGACGGCGACGGATCCGCCGGTCTCGGCGGCGACCTCGCCGGCCCGCCGGAGGATCTCGGCGTCCGGCAGGTATCCGGCGGGGGTGGCGATCCGCACGTGCATGCCCGCGACGGCCCCGCCGAGCAGGTAGGAGTGGGCCATGTTGTTGGCCCCGTCCCCGAAGTAGGCCAGGGTGAGCCCCGCCGTCCTGCCGAAGTGCTCCCGCACGGTTTGCAGGTCGGCGAGGATCTGGCAGGGGTGGAACTCGTCGGTGAGGGCGTTGACCACCGGCACCGAGGACGCCGAGGCCATGGCCTCGATCCTCTCCTGGCCCGAGGTGCGCCACACGATCGCGCCCACCTGGCGTTCCAGGACTCGGGCGGTGTCCTCGATCGACTCGCCCCGGCCCATCTGGGAGGATCCGGCGTCGAGGATGAGGGGGAGCCCGCCGAGCTCGCCGATACCGACCGCGAAGGAGACGCGGGTGCGGGTGGAGTGCTTGTCGAAGAGGACGGCGACGGTCTGCGGGCCCTCGAAGGGGCGGTAGGCGTAGCGGTCCTTCTTCACGGCCTCGGCCAGGTCGAGCACCTGGGCCTGCTCTGCGGGCGAGAGGTCGTCGTCCCTCAGGAAGTGCCTGACGTGCGCCTGTCCGGCGAGGTTACTGGGCATCTGCGGCCTCGTCGAGGATGGCGGGAAGGGCGGCCACGAAGGCCGCGACCTGGGCGGATGTGATCACCAGCGGGGGCGCGAGCCGTACCGCGTCGGGCTGGAGGGCGTTGACCAGGAAGCCCGCGCGCTGCGCGGCGGCCTGGACCTGGGCGGAGCGGTTATCACTCAGCACGACGGCCCGCCACAGCCCCCGGCCGCGGACACCGGCGAGCAGCGGGTGGTCGATCGCGGCGATGCCCTCCACGAGTTCGGCACCGAGGGTGCGGACGTGCTCCAGCAGGCCGTCCCTGTCGATGGTGTCGAGGACGGCGAGCGCGGCGGCGGCGGAGACGGGGTTTCCGCCGAAGGTGGAGCCGTGGTCTCCCTGGGCGAGGACGGTGGCCGCCGCGCCGAAGCCGACGCAGGCGCCGATCGGCATGCCGCCGCCGAGGCCCTTGGCCAGGGTGAGCACGTCGGGCAGGATGCCCTCGTGCTGGTGGGCGAACCAGTGCCCGGTGCGGCCGATCGCCGACTGGATCTCGTCGGCGACGAGCAGCGCGCCGGTGGCGTCGCAGATCTCCCTCGCGGCCGTGAAGTAGCCCTCGGGCGGGGGCACGACGCCCGCTTCGCCCTGGGTGGGTTCGAGGAAGACCGCCGCGCACTCGCCGGTGACCGCGTTCTTGAGCGCGTCCGCGTCACCGTAGGGGACGAAGCGGACATCGATCGAGAACGGGCCGAACTGGTCGCGGATCGAGGGCTTGCCGGTCAGGGCGAGCGCGCCGAGGGTACGGCCGTGGAAGGCGTTCTCCGCGGCCACGAAGTAGGTGCGGCCGTTCGACTTGCCGTACTTGAGGGAGAGCTTCAGCGCGGCCTCGTTGGCCTCGGTACCGGAGTTGCTGAGGAACACCTTGGCCGGGGCTTTGAGCAGGCCGAGCAGACGCTCGGCGAGCAGCACCTCGGGCTCGTGCAGGAAGAGGTTGCTGGTGTGGGCGAGCGTGGCGACCTGACGGGAGACGGCCTCCACCAGCGCGGGATGGGCGTGGCCGAGCGAGCTGACCGCGATGCCGCCGATCAGGTCGAGATACTCGCGGCCGTCGACGTCCCAGACCCTCGCGCCCTCGCCTCGGGCCAGCGCCAACGGGGGCACGCCGTAGTTGGCCATGAAGGCGGCCTCGAAGCGCCTGGCGAGCGCCTCTCCGGCGGGGCTTTCCTGCGTGCTCACTCGTCGTTCCCCTTCAGCTGGGCGGGGGCCTCGGGCCGCCGCCTGACCGGCTCCGGCGCGGCCGCCGCCTCGGCGGCGTCCGGCAGCACCATGGTTCCTATGCCCTCGTCGGTGAAGATCTCCAGCAGCACCGAGTGGGGCACCCTGCCGTCGAGCACGTGGGCCCGTGGCACGCCGCCCTGGACGGCGGTCAGGCACGCCTCCATCTTGGGGATCATGCCGCTGGACAGGCTCGGCAGGAGCTTCTCCAGCTCGGTGGCGGACAGCTGCTCGATGATCTCGTTCTCGTCGGTGCCGGGGCGCCAGTCGCGGTACAGGCCCTCGACGTCGGTCAGGACGATCAGCTTGGAGGCCTGGAGCGCCACGGCGAGCGCGGCGGCGGCGGTGTCGGCGTTGACGTTGTAGACGGTGCCGTCGTCGCTGCGCGCGACCGAGGAGATCACCGGGATCCGTCCGTCGTCCAGCAGCGCCCGCACGGCTCCCGCCTCGACCTTGACGATGTCGCCGACCTGGCCGATGTCGACGCCGACGCCGTCGACGACGGCGTGCTTGCGTACGGCGGTGAACAGGTGGGCGTCCTCGCCCGACATGCCGATCGCGAACGGCCCGTGCCGGTTGATCAGGCCGACCACGTCGCGGTTGACCTGGCCGACGAGGACCATCCTGACGACCTGCATGGCCTCGGGGGTGGTGACCCTGAGCCCCGCGGTGAAGGTGGACTCGATGCCGAGGAGGTCGAGCTGGGCGTTGATCTGCGGCCCTCCCCCGTGCACGATCACCGGCTTGAGCCCGGCGTAGCGCAGGAAGACGACGTCGGCGGCGAACTTCTCGCGAAGGTGCTCCTCGGTCATCGCGTTGCCGCCGTACTTGATGACGACGGTCGCGCCGTGGAAACTCGCGAGCCAGGGCAGGGCCTCGATCAGCGTGGTGGCCTTCGTCAGTGCCTCGGCGCGCCTCATGTGGAGTACGCCGAGTTCTCGTGGACGTACTCCGCGGTGAGGTCGGTGGTGTGGATCGTCGCCGAATGCGGTCCCGCCGACAGGTCGATGGTGATCGTCACCTCGCGCGGGGTGAGGTCGACCTTGGAGCGGTCGTCGCCCGCGGCGCCGCCCCTGCAGATCCAGATGCCGTTCATCGCCACGTTGAGCCTGTCGGGTTCGAACACGGCGTCGGTGGTGCCGACGGCCGACAGCACCCGGCCCCAGTTGGGGTCCTCGCCGTAGATGGCGCACTTGAAGAGGTTGGAGCGGGAAACGGTGCGGCCGACGGTGACCGCGTCGTCCTCGGAGGCGGCTCCGACGACCTCGATGGCGATCGCCTTGGAGGCGCCCTCGGCGTCCATCAGCAGCTGGCGGGCGAGGTCGGCGCAGACGGCGAGAAGCACCTGCTCGAACTCGGCGAGGTCGGGAACGACCCCGGAGGCGCCGCTGGCCAGGAGCAGCACGGTGTCGTTGGTGGACATGCAGCCGTCGGCGTCGAGGCGGTCGAAGGTGACCCGCGTCACCTTACGGAGCACCTCGTCGAGGTGCTCGGCGGGCAGGTCCGCGTCGGTGGTGATCACCGACAGCATGGTGGCGAGGCCGGGGGCGAGCATGCCCGCGCCCTTCGCCATGCCGCCGACCATGTAGCCGCCCTCGCCTTTTCTGAAGGAGATCTTCGAGACGGTGTCGGTGGTGCGGATGGCGTCGGCGGCGGCCAGGCCACCGTCCCTGGCGAGCTGGGAGACCGCGATGTCGACCCCGGCCAGCAGCGAGTCCATCGGCAGCCGCTCACCGATCAGGCCGGTGGAACAGACCGCGATCTCCCCCGCCGAGTCTCCCAGTGCTTCGGCGACCTTCTCCGCGGTGGCGTGGGTGTCCTGGAAGCCGAGCGGCCCGGTGCAGGCGTTGGCGCCGCCGGAGTTGAGGACGACGGCGTGGACCCGGCCTCCGGCCAGCACCTGGGCGGACCACAGGACCGGCGCGGCCTTCACCCGGTTGCTGGTGAAGACCCCGGCCGCGGCGCGCGAGGGGCCGTCGTTGACGATCAGTGCCAGGTCGCGGTCGGCGCTGGACTTGATCCCGGCGTCGACACCCGACGCCCGGAAGCCGAGAGGTGCGGTCACGCTCATGGGGCGACTCCATTGAGAGGTAGGCCGAACTCTTCCGGCAGGCCGAGGGCGAGATTGGCGCTCTGGATCGCGCCTCCGGCCGTGCCCTTGGTGAGGTTGTCGATGGCGACGACGGCGACGACGCGGCCCGCACGCTCGTCCAGGACGACCTGGAGAGCGGCGGTGTTGGCGCCGAGGGTCATCGAGGTCGCGGGCCACTGGCCCTCGGGGAGCAGCCGCAGGAACGGCTCGTCCTTGGTGGCGGTCTCGTACGCCTCGCGCAGGACCGCCGGGGTGAGGCCGGGCCTGGCGGGGGCGGTGCAGGTGGCGAGGATGCCGCGGCTCATCGGTGCCAGCACGGGGGTGAAGGAGACGGTGACCGGCTCACCCGCCAGGGGGGAGAGGTTCTGCTCCATCTCCGGGGTGTGCCGGTGGACGCCGCCGACACCGTACGCGCTGGCGGAGCCCATCACCTCGCTGCCCAGGAGGTTCGGCTTGGGCGCCCTGCCGGCCCCGCTGGTGCCGCTGGCGGCGACCACCACCACGTCGGGGCCGACGAGTCCGGCGGCGAAGGCGGGGAACATGGCCAGGGTGACGGCCGTCGGGTAGCACCCCGGCACGGCGATCCTCCGGGTGGCGCGCAGCTCCTCGCGTCGCCCCGGCAGCTCGGGCAGCCCGTAGGGCCAGGTGCCCGCGTGTACGCCACCGTAGAAGTGCTCCCAGGCGGCGGGGTCGGCGAGCCGGAAGTCGGCGCCGCAGTCGACCACGAGGGTGCCGTCGCCGAGCCGCTCGGCGACGGCGGCCGACTGCCCGTGCGGCAGGGCGAGGAAGACGAGGTCGTGGCCGCCGAGGGTCTCGGGAGTGGTCTCCAGCAGGACCCTGTCGGCCAGCGGGGCCAGGTGTGGCTGGTGGGCGCCGAGGGCGGTGCCCGCGCTTGAGGCCGCCGTCAGCGCGCCGATCTCGATGCCGGGGTGGGACAGCAGCAGGCGCAGGAGCTCACCTCCGGCGTAACCGCTGGCACCCGCGATCGCCGCTCTCATCCGACCCCTCTCGGTTTCTGCATATTCATGCACTACTTCTCATGGACTTACTAGAAAGATTATGCATCTTGAAGGATTGCCATGCAAGCCCGGCGAGGGCGACGGGCTTCCAGGCTCAGAAATACCCCACCCAGGCTGAAAGATCAGAAAATCACGCTTCGCGACTTGTGAATACGGGCACGAGGCCATCGGTCATGTTTCGGCCCTGTTGCACGTACCTACCGGTCGGTATCGTGGCGTTTCCGGCCCCTCGTCCTCCGGGAGTGCGAACGCATGACTGTCACCCATGACCAGCTCCAGGCCCGGCTCACCGCACCGGGGCAGCTTTTCGAGACGGAAGAGATCCTCAGCCACGGCGGGACCGTCAAAACCTGGAAGCACGCGCCCCGCGACTTCCGGGCACTTCTCGAGACGAGCAGGTTCCACGGCGACAAGGTCTTCCTGGCGTACGAGGACGAACGCATCACCTACGAGGAGCACTACCGGCTGGCCGCCACGCTCGCGCGACGCCTGGTGGACGACTACGGCGTGGTCAAGGGCGACCGGGTGGCCATCGCCATGCGCAACTACCCCGAATGGGTGATCGCCTTCTCGGCCGCGCTGGCCGCGGGGGCGATAGCCGTACCGCTCAACGCGTGGTGGACGCCGCAGGAGCTGGAGTACGGGCTTGCCGACTCGGGGGCCAAGGTGCTGATCGCCGACGGAGAACGGGCGGCCGGGCTCGCCGGGCCCGGCCCGGCGCTCATCGTGACCCGCGGCGAGACACCCGAAGGCGCCCGCTCCTTCGAGGACGTGCTGGGCGAGGTGGAGGCGGACGTGACGCTGCCACCGGTCGACCTCTCCCCCGAGGACCCGGCGACGATCTTCTACACCTCCGGCACCACCGGCCGCCCCAAGGGCGCGCTCGGCAGCCACCGCAACCTCGGGCAGTCGCCGATGACCGTCGCCTACGGCATGTACCGGGGCGCGATCAGGGCGGGCAAGGATCCGGGTGAGACCTCGGGGCAGCGGCGGATCACCCTGCTCACCGTGCCGCTCTTCCACGCCACCGGCTGCTTCGCGGTGCTGACCACCACCATGTTCAGCGGGGGTGGCCTGGTGCTGATGTACAAGTGGGACCCGGGCCGCGCGCTGGAGCTGATCGAGCGCGAGCGGATCACCGGTCTCACCGGCGTCCCCACCAACGTGTGGCAGCTCCTGTCGCACCCCGACCTGGGCAAGTACGACATCTCCAGCCTCAGCGGCCTCGGGTACGGCGGCGCCCCCGCCCCGCCGAAACTGCTGGAGCGCATCACCGAGCAGCTGCCCAACCGCTCCTCCTCCAACGGGTACGGCATGACCGAGACCACCGCGCTCGCCATCAGCAACACCGGAGCCGACTACCTGGCCAAACCCGACAGCATCGGCCTGCCGATGGCCGTGGTCGAGGTGCGGATCGCCGACCCGGGTGGCGGCGAGGTGCCGGTCGGCGCGGTCGGCGAACTCTGCCTGCGCGGCCCGAACGTCATCCTGGGCTACTGGAACCGGCCCGAGGCCACCGCGGAGACCATCGTCGACGGGTGGCTGCACACCGGAGACCTTGCCAGGGTGGACGAGGAGGGGTTCGTGTTCATCGTGGACCGGGCCAAGGACATGGTCATCCGCGGCGGCGAGAACGTCTACTGCGCCGAGGTCGAGGCCGCACTGTTCGAACACCCGGCGGTCGAGGACGCCGCGGTGATAGGAATCCCTCACGAGGAACTGGGCGAGGAGGTCGGCGCGGTGCTCCGCCTGTCGTCCCCGGCGAGCGACGAGGAACTGCGGGCCTTCCTGCGCGAGCGGATCGCCCCCTTCAAGATCCCGGTCAGGTTCTGGGTCCGCGAGACGGAGCTCCCCCGCAACCCCGGCGGCAAGATCCTCAAGACCCGCCTGCGCCAGGAGGTCCTCAACCTCTGACACACCGCTCCGTACCCGCAGGACACCCGCAGGAGACCCCGGGGGACCACATGCGGCCGGGCGTCCCGTCCTCATCGCCTTCCCCGCGCCGGAAACGGTTTTCCGATACCCCACCCCGACGGTGACCTGTTCGGAAAATGGTTTGCCCTCGCACAGGTCACCGTCGACACTGACTGCTCGTGCCGGAAAACGCCGATCGACCGATCAAATCCCTGCTTCGCCGTCTGGCGATGGATCTCAGCCCTCTGCGCGACTCGCGTGACTTCCGGCTGCTCTTCGGCTCCGGCGTCATCACGATGTTCGGCACCTTCCTGACACTGGTCGCGGTCCCGCTGCAGATGAAGGAGCTCACCGGCTCCTACCTGGCGGTCGGCCTGGTCAGCGTGGCCGAGTTCGTCCCGATGGTGGTGTGCGGGCTCTGGGGCGGGGCGATCGCCGACGCCCTCGACCGACGCAAGATCATTCTCCTCACCGAGGTGGGCCTCTGCCTCACGGTCGCGATCCTGACCCTCAACGCGCTGCTGCCGAAACCACAGGTCTGGGTGCTGTACGTGGTCGGCGCGCTCTCGGCCGGGCTGGGCAGCCTGCAGCGGCCCAGCCTGGAGGCGCTGCTGCCGCGCGTGGTCAGGCACGACCAGCTGACCGCGGCCGCCGCCCTCAGCGCATTCCGGTGGAACCTGGGCGCCATCGTCGCCCCGGGCCTCAGCGGCCTGATCGCGGCCTGGTTCGGCGTCGCCGCCGCGTACGGCATCAACGTCGTGACTTTCCTTGCCTCCCTGGTCCTGCTCTGGATGGTCCGGGCCCAGCCGCGCTCGGAGGACAGTCCCGAAGCCTCGATCGGTTCCCTGATCGAGGGGGTCCGCTACGCCGTGGGCCGCTCCGACCTGATGGGCACCTATCTGGTCGACATCGCCGCGATGATCTTCGCGTTCTCCACCGCACTGTATCCGTTCCTCGCCGACGAGCTGGGCGCCCCCGAGGCTCTCGGACTCTTCTTCTCCGCCTCCGCCATCGGCTCGCTGATCGCCTCGGTCACCTCCGGATGGACCGCGCACGTGCACCGGCACGGCCTCGGCGTGATCGTCGCGGCGGCCGTATGGGGGGTGGCGGTGGCGCTGGCGGCGCTGATGCCCAACGTCTGGGGCATCTTCGCCTTCCTGGCCGTGGCCGGGGCCGCCGACATGATCAGCGGCGTCTTCCGTTCGACCATCTGGAACCAGACCATCCCCGACGAGTTCCGCGGCCGTCTGGCGGGGATCGAGCTGCTCTCCTACACCAGCGGCCCGATGCTCGGCAACGCCAGGGCCGGCCTGATGGCCCAGCTCGGCGGCACCCGCTTCTCCCTGGGCGCCGGCGGGCTGCTGTGCGTCGGCGCGGTAGCCGCGATGGCCGCACTGCTGCCGAGGTTCCGCACCTACGACGCCCGCACCGACGAGCACGCGGTCAGGGAGCGCGCCCGCCGCGAGGAGGCCGCCCGCGCCTGAGACGGGCACCGGCGAACATCCTCACGGAACGCAATCCCATTGCTACTGTGAGACCATGACGGTCGACGTTCGGAGCCCTGAGATGACGGAGTCCTCACTGCCCGACTGGGCCTTCCCCCCGCCGGAGGGGTTCGTCGCAGAGGATCTCGATCGCATTCCGCAATTGCCCGCACACACAGAGTTAATTGATGGAAGCCTGGTCTTCGTGAGTCCTCAGGCTTCTTTTCACACGCGAGCGGTGGATCTACTGGTCGGCGCCCTTCGCCGCGCCGCGCCCGCCGATCTGCGAGCGCGCCGGGAGATGAGCGTCGTCTTGGGCGAGCAACAGCGGCCCGAGCCCGACATCAGCGTCATCCATGCCTCCGCCGAGCACAGCCCGGAGCAGACCTTCTACCGGGCCGAGGATGTCGTGCTGGCGGTGGAGGTCATCTCCCCCGACTCCAAAAAGCGCGACCGCGACCGCAAGCCGACGCTGTACGCCGAGGCCGGCATCGCGCACTTCTGGCTGGTCGAGAACCAGTCGGGAAAGCCCGCCGTCTATGTCTACGAGCTCGACCCGGTCGCCAGGTCCTACGTTCTCACCGGCATCCACCACGACCGGCTCAAGATCTCGGCACCGTTCGACATCGACATCGACCTGACGGACATCGACCAGCTCTAAGAGGTCTGGCCCCGCGCTCCGTACACCCCCGAGGCGGGCTTCGCCGCACCGGCCGGACACTCCCGCCCTTGGGCGGAGCCCACCGGCCGGGGCCGTGTCTCACACCGGCGCCTCATCCGCTCTCGCACCAGCCCTCGTACCTCTCGGCCAGCGCCTCCAGCCGGGTAAACCCCTCCGGCGACAGCGCGCCGGAAGGGTCTTCGATGACCACCAGCCACTGAGCGTCCTCGGCGTCGTCCTCGCCCGCGAGGGTCTCCCTCACCACCTCGGGCACCCCGATCCCCGGGAACTCCACAGCCACGATCTCGGCGACCTCCTCGGCGTCGTCACGCTCGGCGAACACCAGCAGATGCCTCATCACCCCTCCTCCCGGACAAAGCTCTTCTCCGCTCCGGCAGGCGATCCGCCCCAAGCGACCGGCATACGCCATCACCTCCCAGGAAACGGACATCCCAGCCCGGTACGGCGAAGAGGGGCCCGGGACACGCCCCGAGCCCCCCTGTGAACCGGTCAGGCTCCGCGCTGTCGCGCCCCGGTGCGCTCCCCCGCCAGCGCCACGGCCGCGTCACGGGCCGCGGTGGTCTCCTCCACAGTGAGCGTCCGGTCGGACGCCCGGAAGCGCAGCGAGTAGGCGAGGGACTTTCCGCCCTCGCCGACCTGGGCGCCGGTGTAGACGTCGAACAGCCGGATCGACTCCAGCAGCGGGCCCGCCCCCTCGCGCAGCGCCGCCTCCACCGCGGCCACCGGGGTCGCCGCGTCGACGATGAGCGCGACGTCCTGGCTCGCGACGGGGTAGGCGGAGATCGCCGGAGCCTGCGGCGAACCGGCGGCGAGCGACTCCAGCCGGGTCAGCTCCAGCTCCATCGCGCAGGTGCGCGGCGGCAGGCCGTACGCCTCGACGACGCGCGGGTGCAGCTCACCGGCGTGACCGATGAGCACGTCACCGGCGTACAGCGCGGCGCAACGACCAGGGTGCCAGGGTTCGTGCCGGTCCGCGCGGACCTCAAGGGTGACGCCGGCTTCCGCGGCCACCACGCGGGCCGCCTCGACGGCGTCCGCCCAGCCGGCCGGGCGTCCCTTGCCCCACCAGCCGGACGGCTCGAACTCTCCGGCCAGCACGACCCCGACCCGAAGCGGCTGGGCGGGCAGCGCGGACTCGATCGAGGCGAGCTCCTCCGGGCTCGGCCTGCGGTCGACGCCCAGCACGGGAGCGACGGAGGGCACGTCGGACGAGGGCCGGTAGACCAGACCCGCCTCGAACAGCGCCACGTCGCCGAACCCCCGGCCCACGTTGCGTACCAGCGTCTTGAGCAGGCCGGGCAGCAGGGTCGTCCGCATCAGCGGCTCGTCCTCGCTGAGCGGGTTGGCCAGCCGTACGGCCACACGGCGCGCGTCGTCGGCGGGCAGCTGCAGGTTGTCGAGATCGTGCTCCCCGGTGAAGGGGTAGGCGAGGATCTCGACGTATCCCGCGGCGGCCAGGGCGCGGCCCACCCTGCGGCGCAGGCGCTGGCTCTCACTGAGACCGGCGCCCGCGGGGGCGGCGGGCAGGATCGAGGGCAGGTTCTCGTAGCCCTCCAGCCTGATGACCTCCTCGGCGAGGTCGTTCGGGTCGGTCAGGTCGGGCCGCCACGAGGGTGGGGTGACCGCCAGCATGTCGTCACCGGTGACCGCGAGTTTCGCGGCGATTCCGGCGGAGGCCGGGTCGCCCGTGGCGGCGGTGCCGCCTGCCGTGCCACTCGTCACCGATCCGGTCGCGGTGGCGGAGCTCTCCACCGTGCAGCCGACCTGCTCCAGGCGGCGGATCACCGTCTCGCGGTCGTAGGCGGCGCCCGCGACCCTGCCCGGGTAGCCGCTCGGGACGGCGATGTGGACCGGTTCGACCTCCACCTCGGCGTGGGTGACGCCCGGCTGGATCGTACCGCCGCCGAGCTCGGCCAGCAGCTCCGCCGCACGCCAGGAGGCGTACAGCGGTAGCTCCCTGTCGACGCCCCGCTCGAAGCGCTTGGATGCCTCGCTCACCAGGTTGTGCCGGCGCGACATGCGCGCGGTGCCGCTGGCGGAGAAGTGGGCCGCCTCGATCACGATGTCGGTGGAGGTATCGGAGATCTCGGTGTGCAGGCCGCCCATGGTGCCGGCCATCGAGATCGCGCCCGACCCGTCGGTGATCAGGATGTCGTCCGGGTGGAGCTTTCGGACCACGTGGTCCAGCGTCTCCAGCGTCTCGTCCGGCTCGGCCCTGCGCACCACGATCTCGCCGGTCAGCTTGGCCGCGTCGAAGGCGTGCAGCGGCTGGCCCATCTCCAGCATGACGTAGTTGGTGACGTCGACGGCGAGCGAGACCGGGCGCATACCGGCACGGGAGAGCCGGGCGCGCATCCACAGCGGACTCGGCGCCGACGGGTCGAACCCACGGATCTCACGAAGCACGAAGCGGTCGCAGGCCGACGGGTCGGCGATCGAGGCCGGATAGGACGGGTCCGACGCGGCGGGCGGGGAGACGTCGGCGGGGTCGATGAACGCCGAGTCGAAGGCGGTGGCGGCCTCGCGGGCCACACCCCTGATCGAGAGGGCGTAGCCGATGTCCGGAGTGATCTCCAGCTCGAGCACGTCGTCACGCAGGCCGAGCAGCTCGACCACGTCCGCGCCGATCGGGGTGCCGGCGGGCAGCACGAGGATGCCGGGTGAGGAGTCGGCCATGCCGAGCTCCGCCTCCGAGCAGATCATGCCGTCGGACAGGCGCCCATAGGTCTTGCGCGAGGCGATCTCGAATCCGCCGGGCAGCACGGCGCCGGGCAGCGCGACCGGAACGCGGTCGCCGGCCTCGAAGTTGGTCGCGCCGCAGACGATCTCACGTGGCGCGGCCTCGCCCACCTCGACCTGACAGTGGCGGATGGGCTTCTTGAAACCCTCCAGCGTCTCGAAGGAGATCACCTCGCCCACGACGACGTTCTTGATGTCGTGACCGTAGGAGGTGACGGATTCGAGCTTGAGCCCGGCGGCGGTGAGCTTCTCGGCGATCTCGTGCGCCGTGACGGCGGGGAGATCGACATACTCCCGCAGCCATGAAAGCGGGACCTTCATCAGATCTCCATTCCGAAGGGAAGCGTGAAGCGGACGTCTCCCTCGACCATGTCGCGCATGTCCTCGACGTTGTGACGGAACATCAGGGTGCGCTCGACGCCCATGCCGAAGGCGAAGCCGCTGTAGCGGGCGGGGTCGACGCCGCAGGCGACGAGCACCCGCGGGTTGACCATGCCGCAGCCGCCCCACTCGATCCAGCCCTCCGACTTGCAGGTGCGGCAGTACGGGTTGCCCGGCAGCGCGGAGGCGCCGCGGCAGACGAAGCACTTCAGGTCCATCTCGGCGGAAGGCTCGGTGAACGGGAAGTAGTTGGGCCGGAAGCGGGTGGTGATGCCCTCACCGAACATCACCTCGGCGAACCGGTCGAGGGTGCCCTTGAGGTGGGCCATGGTCAGGCCCTCGTCGATCGCCAGCCCCTCGACCTGATGGAAGACCGGGGTGTGGGTGGCGTCGAGCTCGTCGGTGCGGAACACCTTGCCCGGCGAGATCACGTAGACCGGGAGCTCCCGGGTGAGCAGCGCGCGGATCTGGACGGGAGAGGTCTGGGTGCGCAGCACCTTGCCGGAGTCGACGGACTCCACGAAGAAGGTGTCGTGCTCCGAGCGCGCCGGGTGGTCGGGAGAGATGTTCAGCGCGTCGAAGTTGAACCACTCCCCCTCCAGCTCGGGCCCCTCCGCCACCTCGTAGCCCATCGCGACGAAGGCGTCGGCGATGCGCTCCTGAAGGGTGGTGAGCGGATGCCTGGCGCCGTGGGGGGCGCGGGTGGAGGGCAGCGTGACGTCGACGGTCTCCTCGACGAGGACCCGCTCGTCGCGCTCGGCCTCCAGCTGTGCCTGCCGCTCGGCGAGGGCGTCGGCGACCGCCCGGCGGGCGCCGCCGATGCGCTTGCCCGCCTCGGAGCGGGCCGCCGGAGGCAGTGCGCCGATCTCACGGTTGGCCAGGGCGATCGGCGAGCGGTCACCGGCGTGCGCGAGGCGCACCTGCTTGAGTTCTTCGAGGTCGCGCGCCGCCTTGATGGCGTCGAGCGCTTCGGCCTGCATGCGCGCCATCTCGTCGGCGTGCAGCGGGGTCACCTCGACCGGGTCGTAGTTTGACAAGAGAGAGCTCCGAATCCAGGGCTTGAGCGGCCATGAGTCTAGTCGGGTAAGCCCACCGGGCCGACATTCGCGATCAGGCGAAGTCGGGGGTGCCGGTGGGCACCATAAATCGAAACTCGGCGCCGCCCTCGGGCCCGCGCTGCACGGAGATGGTGCCGCCGTGAGCCTCGATCAGCCCCTTGACGATGAACAGGCCGAGCCCGGTGCCACCCCGGCGGCGGGCGTTGCCCCGCCAGAACTGCCGGAAGACGCGCGTGACCAGCTCGGGCGGGATGCCCTCCCCCTGGTCGCGGACGGACACGCTCACTCCCCATTCACTCGGCTCGACGACTATTGTCACCGTACCGCGCCCGTGCCGCACCGCGTTTTCCATCAGGTTGGCGAGCACCTGATCGATCTTGTCCTGGTCGAGCCAGGTCTCGGGCAGCTCACCGCGCACCTGGAGCACGAAGCGGTCCTCCGGCTCGCCCGCGGCCACCCGGCCCGCGATGATCCTGGAGATCCTGGCCGGTACGTCGACCACCTGGCGGTGGATCTCCAGCCGCCCCGACTCGATGCGCGACACGTCGAGCAACTCGGTGATCAGCCGGGTCACCCGGTCGGCGTCGGCGTTGACGGTCTCCAGCATGACGAGCTTCTGATCGTCGGTGAAGCGGGTCCACTTGGCCAGCAGGGTCGCGGTGAACCCCTTGACGCTGGTCAGCGGGGAGCGGAGCTCGTGGGCGACGGTGGAGACCAGGTCGGCGCGGCTGCGCTCCAGGCGGGCGCGGGCCCCGGCGTCGCGCAACGTGATGACCACCCGGACGACCGCGCCACCCCGCCTGGGCTCGCGCACCAGCCGGGCGGCCACCAGCAGCTCCTGGCCGCCGGAGGTGCGCAGCGGCAGCTCGGGCTGGCGGGCCCTGCTGGACAGGCCGCCGTAGGGGTCGAACCACTTCCACCAGTCGCGCCCGTCGTGGTCGTGGAAGGAGAACACGTCGCGCAGGTGCCGCCCCGCGGCCCGCTCGCGGGTGACGCCGGTCAGGCGGGCCGCGGATCGGTTGACGGTGAGCACGCGGCCGTCACCGTCGGTCACCACGAGGCCGTCGGGAAGCTCGTCGACGTCGATCACAGAAGCGGCCTCGGTGCTCCGCTCACCGGTGTGTTCGCCGTGCACGACCCCGCCTCCTCGACGCTACATCGCCGACAATAGCGGGTTTCTCACGCCGTACGGCAGCCTCGCCGGGCGGGCGGCGTCACCCGGGGCCGGGGCCGGTGCGCTGAGAACGGGCAGATGCGTACAGACAGACCGCGGCGGCGGTCGCGAGGTTCAGGCTCTCCGCCCGCCCGTAGATGGGAACCCGGACGACCTCGTCCGCCAGCTTCAGGATCTCCTCGGGGAGCCCCCACGCCTCGTTACCGAAGATCCAGGCCGTCGGGCCTGACAGGTCCACGTCGTCCAGGGTCTGCCTGCCCGCGCCGTCGGCGGCGAGCACCCGCAGCCCGGCCCCCTTCAGGTGCTCCACCGCCCGCGCCACCGGGACGCCCGTGGTGACGGGAAGGTGGAACAGGCTGCCTGCGCTCGCCCGCACGCACTTGCCGTTGTAGGGGTCGACCGAGGCGTCGGTGAAAAGGACGGAGTCGGCGCCCGCGGCGTCGGCCGTACGCAGCACGGTGCCCGCGTTGCCGGGATCACGGACGTGGGCCAGCACCGCCACCAAGGTGGAGCCGGAGACGACGGAGGTGTCCAGAGGCACGTGCACGAAGCGGCACACGGCCAGCAACCCCTGGGGGGTGACGGTCTGGGCCAGTTCGGCCATCACCTCGCCACTGGCCCGATGGACGGGCACCCCCGCGGCGGTGGCGGCGGCGACGACGTCGGCGTGACGCGACTCGGCCTCGGCCGTGGCGAACAGCTCCACCACGACCCCGTCCAGTGCCAGCGCCTCGCGGACCGCCTGCGGCCCCTCTGCCAGGAAGGAACGGTCGCGGTCCCTGAAGGCCCGCTTCGTCAGCCTCCGCGCGGCCTTGACCCGCGGCGACTTGATGTTGGTCAGCTCAGACCCGGCCATGCCCGTCCCCCAAGAATGCGAATGCGGCCCGCAGCGTCATCGCTGCGGGCCGCACGGTCGTCAGTGCCTCGCTCAGCCGGCGACCGGCGCGTTCACGTCGGCGGGAAGCGCCTTCTTGGCGGCTTCCACCAGCGTCGCGAACGTGGCGGCGTCGTTGACCGCGAGGTCGGCGAGGATCTTGCGGTCGACCTCGATGGAGGCGAGCCGCAGGCCCTGGATGAGCCTGTTGTAGGTGATGCCGTTCTGGCGGGCAGCGGCGTTGATGCGCTGGATCCAGAGACGGCGGAAGGTGCCCTTGCGGTCCTTGCGGTCGCGGTAGGCGTACGTCATCGAGTGGAGCATCTGCTCCTTGGCCTTGCGGTACAGCCTGGATCGCTGACCCCGGTAGCCCTTCGCCCGCTCGAGAACGACCTTGCGCTTCTTCTTGGCGTTGATCGCCCGCTTCACGCGTGCCATGTGTATCTATCTCCCCGGGGGCGGTTACTTAGCGAGCAGCTTCTTGATCTTCTTGGCGTCGGCCTCGGAGAGCACGACCTCGGGCTTGAGACGACGCGTCAAGGTGGACGGCTTGTGCTCGTTGTAGTGCGCACGGTTGGCGCGGCGGCGCACAAGCTTGCCGGAACCCGTGAGCCTGAACCGCTTCTTCGCACCGCTGTGCGTCTTCATCTTCGGCATCTCAGCCGTCTCTCCCTCGATCGTGCCGATGTCCCGGGCCGGTAACCCAAGTCAAGGGCGTGCCTGACTACGAGACCGGACCCGGTCTCGGACTGATCTCGCGACTACCTGACGATCCAGGCTATGCGAGTTACTCCTGCGGAGCCGCCACCGCTCCGTTGACGGACACCTCGTCGTTGACGCGCGTCCCGTCCGCGGCCGATGACGCGTCCCCCGAAGGGTTCTCGTCATGTCGCGCCTTGGCGGCGGCCTTCTCGGCCTTGGCCTCGGCCTTCTTCTTGTGCGGCCCGATCACCATGATCATGTTTCGACCGTCCTGCTTGGGCTGGGACTCGACGAAGCCGAGCTCCGTCACGTCCTCCGCCAGCCGCTGCAGGAGCCGGAAGCCCAGCTCGGGCCGGGACTGCTCCCGCCCGCGGAACATGATGGTGACCTTGACCTTGTCGCCGGCCTTGAGGAACCGCACCACGTGACCCTTCTTGGTCTCGTAGTCGTGCGGATCGATCTTCGGCCGAAGCTTGATCTCCTTGATGATGGTGTACGCCTGGTTACGGCGCGCCTCACGTGCCTTCATCGCGGACTCGTACTTGAACTTGCCGTAGTCCATGAGCTTGCACACTGGCGGGCGAGCCGTTGCCGCGACCTCGACCAGGTCGAGGTCGGATTCTTGAGCCAGCTTCAAGGCGTCGCCGATGGAGACGATGCCCACCTGCTCGCCGTTCGGGCCGACGAGGCGGACCTCGGGCACGCGAATGCGGTCATTGATGCGGGGCTCGGCGCTGATGGGGCCTCCTAGGTTGCGATCCGCGGCCGTCCGGGAGGAGGCCGCAACATGCTCGATCGTGCCGGGAGGTCGTAGAACGCACACCCTGTCGAGGGCGTTCGAACGCAAGATGCCCCGCACGTCACGCATGCGGGGCCACATGAACTCGAAGGCTTCACGCCGTAAGCTCTGCCGGAGGTTTAACCCCGGTTGTGATCCTGACCTGTCAACCTTGCGGCCGACGAGGTGGGAGGATGACCTCCGCTTGCGCGTCCAGCAGGCACGCCGGACCGATCGAGTCGTTACTCTACCACAACAGCTCGCTCACACAGAATCATCCCGGCCCCGCGAGCGATCACTCCGCCGGGGCGGCACGCCTGACGATCTCGGCCTTACCCGCCTCGCGCATCGCCTCCACCGGCACGTCCGCGCGGCCGGTCATCATCTCGACCTGCCGGACCGCCTGGTGCAGGAGCATCGGGAAGCCACCGACGACGATCCCGCCCCGCTCGGCCACGGCCGCGGCCAGGCGGGTGGGCCAGGGCGCGTAGACCACGTCGAAGAGAGCGGGCACGCCCGCCAGCGTCCCGGCAAAGTCGTCGGCCACCCCGGAGGGCAGGGTCGAGACGACCAGGTCGACCTCGGTCGCGGTGTCGAGCTTGTCGAGGGTCCGCACCGACAGGTCCATGCCCAGCCGCTCGGCCACCCGGATGGTCTCCCCCGCCCTGGCGGGGTCGCGGACCACGAGGATCGCCTCGTCCAGGCCCAGTTCGCGCAGGGCGGCGAGCGCGGAGGCCGCCGTCGCCCCGCCGCCCAGGACGGTCGCCGCACGTGGCGGGACCACGCCCGCCTCGGCGAGCGCCTGGACGATGCCGTACACGTCGGTGTTGTCCCCGTGCCGGACACCGTCGCGCAGGATCACGGTGTTGGCCCCGCCCACCTGGAGCGCGAGCTCGGAGACGGTGTCGAGCAGCGGCAGCACGGCCCGCTTGAGCGGCATCGTGAGCGAGAGCCCCGCCCAGTCACCCTCCAGGCCGGCGAGGAGGGCGGGGAGTCCGGCCTCCTCGCACTCGATCGCCTCGTAGCGCCAGTCGTGCAACCCCATGCCCTCGTAGGCGGCGCGGTGCAGGTGAGGGGAGAGCGAGTGGACGATCGGCGACCCCAGGACCGCCGCCCTCAGCACCCGTTCACCTTGTTCCTCTCGTACTCGGCCTTGAGCACGAAGAAGTCGGACTCCGCCGAGGCGAACTTGGTGACGCGCTTCGCCGGGCAGGTGGTCACGAACCAGACCCAGTCGCCCTTGGTGGGGTTGAGCGCGGCCTGGATCGCCTCGTCTCCCGGGTTGGCGATCGGGCCGGGGGGCAGCCCCAGGTGCTTGTAGGTGTTGTAGGGCGATTCGCTCTCAAGGTCCTTGTGGGAGGCCTCGATGTTGTACTTGTTCAGCGCGTACATCACCGTGCTGTCCATCTCCAGCTTGCGGGGCGGGTTGCCGTCGAGCCGGTTGTAGATGACGCGGGCGACCTTGCCCATGTCCTCCTTGGTGCCCGACTCGGCCTGGACGATGCTGGCGATCGTCATGATCTCGTGCGGGGTGTGCCCGAGAGCCTTCGCCTTGCCCCGCAGGTCGTCCTTGTCGGCGGTCTGGTTGAAGCGGTCGACCATCTTGGTCAGGATCTCCGAGGCCGTCATTTTGGGCGTGATCTCGTAGGTGGCCGGGAAGGCGTATCCCTCCAGCTTGCCCCTGGAGTAGGAGGGCAGGCCGAGCTCACGGGTGTTTCTCGCGGCCTGCTGGAACTCCCGCAGGGGCTTGCCCGTCTGCTTGGCGAGCTGCTCAAGGGTGTCGCTCACGCGCAGTCCCTCCTTGAGGGTCACCCTCTCCCGCAGCCGCTTGTCCGGGTCGAGGAGCTTGACGGCCTCGGCGGCCGCCATCTGCTTGCGCATGGTGTATTCGCCCGGTTGCAGGGAGGAGGTCTTGCCCGCGGCGGCGACGGCGTTGACGAATGCCTTCACGCTCTTCACCACCCCCTGCTCCTCCAGGGTCTGGGCGATGTCGGAGGCACTGTCGCCGTCCTTGATCTCCACGACGACCTCACCGGTGCCCTGACCGGCATAGTCGTCGGGGGTCATCACGTCGCGGACCCAGGTGTAGCCGTAGAAGCCGGCGGCGCCGACTCCGCCGATCAGGACGATGATCGCGAGCATGGGGGCGAGGAAGCCGCCCCGGTTGCGGCGTCGCTTCCTGCGGCGGCCCCGGCGGCCCGAGTCGCGACCGGAGGACGCGTTGGAACCTCGGCGCGACCGACCTTCGTCGTCGGAGCCGACCAGGAAGTCCATATCGAGATCGTTCATAGAGGCGCTGGCCAATCTCCCGCTAGAGACGGCCTGGCGTCAAGCGGGTGTGCCGAACCGAAGGAGAACACCCGGGAGGACGTCCCGGTGCTTCGGGAGCCGTCGTCCGATCCGCGAGTGCGGGTCGCCGCCTGGGGCGGAACGGGGGGTATTCCGCCGGGCATCAACGCTTCCCGAGGTGTTTGTTCAGCTCTTCCCGGTATCTCACAAACTCACTCTCTGTGTCAGTGAATTTCGTGATTCTATGCTCCGGATCGGTAGTGACAAACCAGAACCAATCACCTTGATCTGGCTGGAGTGCCGCGATCAATGCCTTCTCCCCGGGGTTCGCGATGGGTCCTGGTGGCAGGCCCGGTTTGAGGTAGGTGTTGTAGGGAGACCTTACCTCGGTATCCCGTTGCGAGACCTCCAGGGTTCTGCGTCCCTGCGCGTACAGCACCGTGGTGTCCATCTGGAGTGGCGTCCGGGCCCTGATCCTGTTGTAGATCACTCTAGCGATCTTCGGGTAGTCCGGATCCCGCCCGCCCTCCGCCTGGACGATGCTCGCCATTGTGACGGCTTCCAAGGGAGACAACCCTTTCTTCTTCGCCCGTTTCCTCAGTTTCAGCTGAGCGGCCATCTGTTTGTAACGTTCCACCATCGCGGTGAGCACACCCGAGGCGGTCGTGGTGGGCTCGATCTCGTAGGTGGCGGGAAACAGGAAGCCCTCGGCGCTTTCCGCGTATCGGGGCAGGCCGAGCGCCCGTTCGTCGGCCGCGGCCCTGGCCAGATCGGCCCGGCGCATGCCGGTCTGGTCGGCGAGCCGGTCGAGCAACTCCGGCAGGCGCAGCCCTTCGGACACGGTGACCGTATGAACGATCCGCGACTCCGGTGCCACCAGCATGCCGAGCGCCGACAGCGCGTCCATGCCCCTGCGGAGCCTGAAGCGCCCCGGGGGCAGGCCGGCCGTCCTGCCCTGCTCCTTCGCCACCGCGACGAACCCCCTGGCACTCGCCACCACCCCGGCGTCGGCGAGCACCAGCCCGATCTGGGCGGCGCTCGCCCCCCGGGGGATCTCGACGACGACCGCCCCCGAGCCGGGACCCTCGAAGTCGGCGGGCACGAGATAGGAGCGGATCACGACGAAGCCGGCCGTCCCCGTGGCGACGGCGAGCGCGGACGTCCCGGCCACCAGCAACCACATCGGCCGCAGGCGGTTCACCGACCGGACCCGCCGCCCGGCCTTTCGACGTCCCCTCCGCCCGGGGTGGATCCGGCGGGAACACCCGGGGGCCTGCCGGTGGCGCGCTCGGCGTCCAAGGCGGCCTGGAGCAGCACGATGGCGGCCGCCTGGTCCACCACGCCACGCTGGTTCTTCGCCTTCACACCGCTGGCCCGCAGCCCCTGCTGGGCGGTGACGGTGGTCAGCCGCTCGTCGAACAGCCGTACCGGTATCGGCGCCAGCCGCAGCGAGATCCGGTTCGCGAAGTCGCGGGCGGCCTCCGCCGCCTGCCCCTCGCGCCCGGAGAGCGACGTCGGCAGGCCGACCACCACCTCGACGACCTCGTACTCGGCCGCGATCTCCGCGAGCCGGTCGAGGTCGCCCTTACCGCGCCGGACGGTCTCCACCGGCGTGGCCAGCAACCCCGAGGGGTCGCTGCGTGCCACACCGATGCGGACCGAGCCGACGTCGACGCCCAGCCGAATGCCGTTTCTCATCGTTTCCGTCCCCACCCCGGTGCCGGACACGGCGCGAGGGCGTCGTTCGCCGTCAGGTGAGCGTCTGCGCGATCGCCTGCTCGACGGCGGCGAGCGCCTCGCCGATCGCCTCGGGGCGCACACCGCCTCCCTGCGCGACGTCGTCCTTGCCGCCACCGCCACCTCCCAGTGCCTTCGCGGCGACGCCGACCAGACGGCCCGCCTTCAGGCCGCGACCGCGTCCCCCCTCGTTCACCGCGGCCACCACGACCGGCCGGTCACCGGGGACACCGGCCACCACGACCACCGCGGCGCGATCGCCGGGGAACCGGCCGCGCACGTCAAGCGCGAGCTTACGCAGATCGTCGGGGGAGGTGCCATCAGGCGCGCGGTGTGTCACGACGGACACTCCGTGCAGATCGTGGGCGTTTTCCGCCATCTCCCCCGCACCGGCGAGCACCTGGGCCGAGCGCAGCGCGCCCAGTTCCTTCTCCGCGGAACGCAACCGGGTGACGATGCCCTCGATGCGCTCGGGCAGCTCCTCCCTGCGGGCCTTGAGCTGCTCCGACAGCTGGGCGACGAGCACGCTCTCCCTGGCCAGGAAGCGGAAGGCGTCGAGACCGACCAGGGCCTCCACCCGGCGCACGCCCGCGCCGATCGAGGCCTCGCCCAGCACCTTGACCAGGCCCAGCTGCCCGGAGCTGGCGACGTGGGTGCCGCCGCAGAGCTCGCGTGAGTATTCGCCGACCTCGACGATGCGGACGGTGTCGCCGTACTTCTCTCCGAACAGGGCGAGGGCGCCCATCGCGCGGGCCTCCGCCTGGGAGGTGTGGAAGGCGTTGACCCGCAGGTCGTTGATGAGAACGGCGTTGACCTCGTCCTCGACGTCGCGCAGCACGCTGGGCGGCACCGCGCCCGCGGCGGTGAAGTCGAAGCGGAAGCGGCCGGGGGAGTTCTCCGAGCCGGCCTGCGCCGCGGTCTCGCCCAGCGCGTTGCGGAAGCCACGGTGCACCAGGTGGGTGGCGGTGTGACTGCGGGAGATCGCCCGGCGCCGCTCGACGTCGATCTCCGCCTGGGCCTGGTCTCCCACCCGGACCTCTCCGGAGCGAACCTTGCCACGGTGCACGACGACGCCGGAGACCGGGGACTGCACGTCCACGATCTCCACCTCGGCCCCACCGGTGCGGATGACGCCCTGGTCGGACAGCTGGCCGCCGCCCTCGGCGTAGAAGGGGGTGCGGTTCAGCACGACCTCGACCGCCGTGCCCGTGCCCGCCGCGGGCACGGAGACGCCGTCGACGAGGAGGCCGACGACCTCGGCCTCGGCCGTCACGTGGTCGTAGCCCAGGAACTCGACCTTGCCGGTCTTCTCCAGGAGCGTGCCGAAGATCGAGATGTCGGCGTTGCCGGTCTTCTTGGAGGCGGCGTCGGCCTTGGCGCGGTCGCGCTGCTCCTTCATCAGGCGGCGGAAGCCCTCCTCGTCGACCTGCAGCCCCTGCTCGGAGGCCATCTCCAGGGTGAGGTCGATCGGGAAGCCGTAGGTGTCGTGGAGCTGGAAGGCCTGGTCGGCCGCGAGCGTGGCCTTCCCCTTGCGCTTGGTCTCCTCGGCCGCCACGTCGAAGATCGCGGTGCCGGTGCGGAGCGTGCCCAGGAAGGACGCCTCCTCGGCGTCGATGACGCCGTGGATCTGCGGGGCGTCGGCCCTGAGCTCGGCGTACTGCTCGCCCATCACGTCGACGGTCACCGCGGTGAGCTCGTGCATGTAACGCTCCTCGCCCGCGCCGAGCAGGCGCAGGTTGCGGATGGCGCGGCGCAGGATGCGGCGCAGCACGTAGCCCCTGCCCTCGTTGGAGGGCAGCACCCCGTCGGCGACGAGCATCACGCCGGTCCTGACGTGGTCGGCGACCACTCGCAGCGACACGTCGGCACGCTCGTCGCGGCCGTAGCGCGTCTTGGTGAGGTCGGCGGCCCTGTCGAGGATCTTGTACGTGGTGTCGATCTCGTAGATGTTGTCGACGCCCTGCAGGATCGCCGCCATGCGCTCCAGGCCCATGCCCGTGTCGACGCTCTTGGCGGGCAGCTCACCGGCGATGTCGAAGTCGATCTTGCTTCGGACCGCGCTGAGCTGGTACTGCATGAAGACGTTGTTCCACACCTCCAGATAGCGGTTCTCGTCGGCGATCGGACCGCCCTCGCGCCCGTACTCGGGACCGCGGTCGTAGTAGATCTCGCTGCACGGGCCGCCGGGTCCTGGCACGCCCATGTGCCAGTAGTTGTCGGCGAGGTCGCGGCGCTGGATGCGCTCCTGCGGCACCCCCACCTTGCGCCAGATCTCGGCGGCCTCGTCGTCGTCGAGGTAGACGGTGGCCCAGAGGCGGTCCTCGGGGAAGCCGAACCCGCCCTCGGACTCGGGCCTGGTCAGCAACTCCCAGGCGAACGGGATCGCCTGCTCCTTGAAGTAGTCGCCGAAGGAGAAGTTGCCGAGCATCTGGAAGAAACTGGCGTGCCTGGTCGTCTTGCCGACCTCGTCGATGTCGAGGGTCCGCACGACCTTCTGCGCGCTGGCGGCCCGCTTGTAGGGCGGCTTCTGCTGGCCCAGGAAGTAGGGCTTGAAGGGCACCATGCCCGCGTTGACCAGAAGCAGTGTCGGGTCCTCGGCGATGAGGCTGGCCGAGGGCACGACGGTGTGCCCACGCTCCTCGAAGAAGCGCAGGAAGCGGCGGGCGATCTCTGCCGACTCCATGTCAGCGGCCATCCTTTACGTTGGAGTGATAGGAGTTTTCCACGCTGTCGAGCCCGAACCGGGAACGCAACTCGATTTCCCGCTCGG
The DNA here is from genome assembly GCF_040649155.1 of Streptosporangium sp. NPDC049046. Taxonomy (NCBI): domain Bacteria; kingdom Bacillati; phylum Actinomycetota; class Actinomycetes; order Streptosporangiales; family Streptosporangiaceae; genus Streptosporangium; species Streptosporangium sp. NPDC049046. The sequence continues at coordinate 29,863 of NZ_JBEZEZ010000035.1, forward strand.
CCGCGCCTCGCAGGGCCTCCCCCGCGAGGTCACGTGCCTGCCCCAGGGCGCCGGTGGCGTTGTGCACGGCCCGCCGGGCCAGGTGGTTCGGGTGCAGTGCCTGAAGCTTACGCATGGCCCACACCGCGCCGAACGCGCCCAGCCCCATGTAGAACAGCCTGCGGATCATCGCGGGCGCCTCTCCAGCGCCGGCGCGGCGAGCCTGGCGCGTCTGCGGGCGCCCACTGCCCTGCGGACACCGTGGGTGAGGGCCGCGACCTTGATCATCGGCCCGGTGACCAGGTTCTGGGTGACGTCGCTGACCTTGGCCACGTGCCCGCTGACCTGCTTGACGTCCTTGGTGATGGCCTCGATCGCGACCAGCTGCCGGTTGGTCTCGCCGACCGCGGCCGAGACGTCCTCCAGCAGCGGCACGACGCGGTCGCCCAGCTGGGAGACCATCTTGGTGGTCTCGGTGAGCAGCCGGGCCAGCCTGACCATGACGACGGCCATGAAGGACACCAGGATCGCCCAGGCCATCGCGGCGATCAGCCCCGCGACCTCTCCTGCGGTAAGCATGTGCGGACCCGCTCCCCTCACTGGTTCATAGGTGACCCCGGCCATGGTCGGGCGGATTGGCGAAACCCTATCGTGCCCGACATCGCTCATCCCCGCTCACCGCGCGCTCCGGAGGTGACCCTCGCGGGAGGCTACTCCCCACGGAGGAAGGCGCGAATCCTGGCCCAGCGGTCGGCGAGGCCCGCCTCGGCACCGTGACGGGTGGGCTGGTAGTAGCGCCGGTCCCTGAGCTCCTCGGGGGCGTACTCCTGGCGTACCAGTCCGTGCTCGAACTCGTGGGGGTATCTGTAGCCCCTGCCGTGGCCGAGCTGCTTGGCCCCCGCGTAGTGGGAGTCGCGCAGATGGTTGGGTACGTGGCCGATGTCGCCGCGCCGTACGTCCTCGGAGGCCGCGCCGATGGCGTTGATCACCGCGTTGGACTTGGGGGCCAGCGCGCAGTGGATGACGGCCTGGGCCAGGTTGAGGCGTCCCTCGGGCAGGCCGACGAACTCCACCGCCTGAGCGGCGGCCACCGCGATCTGCAGGCAGGTGGGGTCGGCCATGCCGACGTCCTCCGAGGCGAAGACGACGATCCTGCGGGCGATGAACCGGGGGTCCTCCCCCGCCTCGATCATCCGGGCGAGGTAGTGCAGCGCGGCGTCGGCGTCGGAGCCCCGCATGCTCTTGATGAAACCGCTGATCACGTCGTAGTGCTGGTCGCCCTGCCGGTCGTAGCGCACGGCGGCCTTGTCCACCGCCCGCTCCACCACCTCGACGGTGATCTCGCCGTCGGCGATCAGCGCGGCGGCCTCCAGGTAGGTGAGCGACCTGCGGGCGTCGCCGCCGGCGAGCCGCACCAGGTGCTCGGCGGCCTCGGGTGCGAGGCTCGCCCTCGCGTCCAGGCCGCGCGGGTCGGTGACCGCGCGCTCCAGCACCACCCGGATGTCGTCCTCCGACAGTGACTCCAGGGTGAGCAGCAGCGAGCGCGACAGCAGGGGCGAGATGACGGAGAAGAAGGGGTTCTCGGTGGTGGCGCCGATGAAGGTGACCCAGCGGTTCTCCACGGCTGGCAGCAGGGCGTCCTGCTGCGCCTTGTTGAAGCGGTGCACCTCGTCGACGAACAGGACGGTCTGGCGGCCGGACATGCCCAGCTCGCGCCGGGCCTGCTCGATGGCCGCGCGGACCTCCTTGACACCGGCCGAGACCGCGGAGACCTCCACGAAGCGGCGCTTGGTGACACCCGCCACCACGTAGGCGAGGGTGGTCTTGCCGGTCCCCGGGGGGCCCCAGAGGAACAGCGACATGGGCGCCTCGGCCTCGACGAGGCGGCGCAGCGGCGTGCCGGGACCCAGCAGGTGCCGCTGGCCGATCACCTCGTCCAGGCTCCGGGGGCGCATTCGCACCGCCAGGGGCTCCTGGCCGCGATGGGCCTCCTCCGCCGCCGAGTCGAACAGGCTGTCCACGTCTGAGACAGTACCGCCGCCCGGCGGGGCCTCAGCCCGCGCGGACGGTGGTGCGCCGGACTCCCCGGCGTCATGCGACATCACGGCCCCGGCCGGCTCAGCTCCAGACCGCGACGGCCCCGCTGTGCCCGCTCCGTACCACGTAGTAGATCGTCACGACGGCCAGGACAACGGTGAGCGCCGAGAGCGCCAATTCGGCCGTGCGTCCGAACCTGTCACGGCGCGTGACGTGGACGAGAGCGGCCGAGGCCACCCCGAGGGCGAGGGAGACGAGCAGCAGCGGGACGCTGAGGTTCGCGTGTTCGGTGATGAGCTCGGCGAGCCGTCCCCCCGCGGAGGCGAAGCGGCCCTCCTCCAGCGCCTCCCCGCTCTCCCGCGCCACGAAGACGCTCACCGGCACGACCGGGGCGAGTCCGACCACCGCCCAGGTGAGCACGGGTCGCGTGCGGGGCGCCAGGGCGTACACGGTGGCGAGCACCGCGAGGAGCGGTGTCAAGACCACTGCCGCGTGAACGACCAGGGGGTGAAGAGGCAGGCCGAGGATCTCGTCGAACATGGGGGCGCTCCGGTGGTGCGTGGTTCATCATCTGCAAGTACGGATCCCACCATGAGCGGGTTATGGAGAGCGTGAAGAGGTCTCCCCTTTCTCTCCGTCCCCCTCTGATGAATTCCGCCACTTACGTCCAGCACATCTTGGGGCCGGTACTCTTTTCGCCAGCCCATAACCATGGATCAGCAATCTTGGAGGACATAGCGGTGAGCGCCGAGGACCGCCAGAGCCGGCTGGCTCGGGAACACAAAGAGCGGCAGGCGAAGCGTGCTGCGCAGGCGACCACGTCGTCGAAGCGCAACGCCGTCATCGGAGCGGTCGCCGCGGTGGTCGTCGTCGCGGGGGGATTGTTCGCCGGGGTGACCCTTCTGGGGGGCGACGGTGACGACCCGAAGGTCAACAACGCCGCCGCCACCGGTTCGCCGTCTCCTTCGGAGACACCCACCGCGACGCCCGAGCCGACCCCCACGGCCGCTCCGGCCAACACGAGGTGTACCTACCGCAAGGACACCAGCGGCAGCCCGGTGAAGAACGTGGGTATGCCACCGGCCAGGCCGAACCTGAAGCTGAAGACCATGACGATCGCCACCAACCACGGCAATGTCGTGATCGACCTGGCGACCCAGCAGGCCCCCTGCACGGTCAACTCCTTCGCCTTCCTGGCCAAGAAGCGCTTCTTCAACAACACCAAGTGCCACCGTCTGGCCACCCCGGAGAACTCCGGCGTGAGCCTGCTGCAGTGCGGCGACCCGCAGGCCAAGGCCGACGGGAAGAACCCCACCGACGGCCAGGGCAGCTCGGGATACGTCTACGACAGCGAGAACCTCGACGGCGAGGTCTCCTACGCCAGGGGCACGGTCGCGGTGGCCCAGGCGATGGACGCGATCAACGAGAACGGCAGCCAGTTCTGGATCTCGCTGGGGGACGACACCGAGCAGGTGGAGAAGGCCTACACGCCCTTCGGCGTGGTCTCCCAGGGCATGGAGATCCTCGACGAGATCGCCAAGGGCGGGTGGATCACCAACCCCGACGACATCACCGGTGACGGCGGTTCCAACGCCCCCAAGATCCCGGTGATCATCAAGAGCGTACGGCTCTCCTGACCGGACTCGTGGCGCCTCGCCGCCACAGGACGCCCCGGCGGTCGGACGACCGCCGGGGCGTCCTCGCGTCCCGGCGGTCGTAGCCCCGGCCCCGTCGTCTCCGCTCGCGAGCACGGGCGGCACGCGGCCCACACAGGCCTCAGCGCGACCGCACGCGGACCGCGCCTCTTCCCCCACCCCTAAACGCCATCGGCCGCCCAGGGTGCCTGTGAGGGACGCACAGGGCGGTCTCCTCGACGATCGCCGGTCCGGGAATCGAGGAGAGGAGATCCCCTCTCACATCACCGCTTTCGCCGGGTACCGACACCCCGGCCCTGCCCAGCTGTGCGCGCCACGACAGCGCACGACAGCCGGCAGCGCCATGACAGCGCCATGACAAAGGCCCCCGGAACACCGTCCGGGGGCCTCGTCACATCCGGATCAGGCGCCGGTCTTGGGCCTGCCGTCGACGCCCGCCTCCTTGCGCTGCTCCACCGTGATCGGGGTGGGCGCGCCGGTCAGCGGGTCGAACCCGGAGGCCGTCTTCGGGAAGGCGATGACGTCGCGGATGGAGTCGGTGCCCGCCAGAAGCATGCAGATCCGGTCCCAGCCGTAGGCGATGCCGCCGTGCGGCGGCGGGCCGTACTTGAACGCCTCCAGCAGGAAGCCGAACTTGCTCTCCGCGTCCTCCTTGGAGATGCCCAGCACGTCGAAGACGCGCTGCTGCATCTCGGCCCGGTGGATACGGATCGAGCCGCCGCCGATCTCCATCCCGTTGCAGACCATGTCGTAGGCGTAGGCCAGGGCCTCGCCGGGGTGGTCCTGGAAGGTGTCGGCCCACTCGGGCTTGGGACCGGTGAAGGGGTGGTGGACCGCGGTCCAGCCGCCCTCGCCGTCCTCCTCGAACATGGGGGCGTCGACGATCCACAGGAAGTTCCAGGCCGACTCGTCGATCAGGCCGCAGCGACGGCCGATCTCCAGGCGGGCCGCGCCGAGCAGGTCGCGGGAGGCGGAGGCCGCGCCGGCCGCGAAGAAGATCGCGTCACCGTGCTTCGCGCCGACCTTCGCGGCCAGGCCGGACGCCTCGGTCTCCGACAGGTTCTTGGCGACCGGCCCGCCGAGCGCGCCGTCCTCGCCCACCAGCACGTAGGCCAGGCCCCTGGCTCCGCGTGACTTGGCCCACTCCTGCCAGGCGTCCAGCTCCTTGCGGGTCTGCGAGGCACCGCCGGGCATGACCACGGCGCCCACGTACGGCGCCTGGAACACGCGAAAGGTGGTGTCCGCGAAGAAGTCCGTCATCTCGACGAGCTCCTGGCCGAAGCGCAGGTCCGGCTTGTCGGAGCCGTAGCGCGCCATCGCCTCCCGGTAGGTCATCCGGGGCAGGGGGGTCGGCAGGTCGTAGCCGACCGTCTCCTTCCAGATGCGGCCGATGAGCCGCTCGCCCAGGGCGATCACGTCGTCCTGGTCCACGAAGGACATCTCGACGTCGATCTGGGTGAACTCCGGCTGCCGGTCGGCGCGCAGGTCCTCGTCGCGGTAGCACTTGGCGAGCTGGTAGTAGCGCTCGAGCCCGGCGACCTGCAGAAGCTGCTTGAACAGCTGGGGCGACTGGGGCAGGGCGTACCAGCTGCCCGGCTGGAGCCGGACCGGGACCAGGAAGTCGCGGGCGCCCTCCGGGGTCGAGCGGGTCAGCGTCGGGGTCTCGACGTAGGTGAACCCCTGCTCGTTCATCACCTCGTGGGCCAGGTAGGTGGCCCGGGAGCGGACGCGCATGGCGTGCGCGACCTGCTGGCGGCGGATGTCGAGGTAGCGGTACTTCAGCCGCGCCTCCTCCGAGATGCCCGTGGTGCCCTCGATGGGGAACGGCAGCGGCGCGGACTCACTGAGCACCTCGACCTCGGAGGCGACGACCTCGATCGCGCCGGTCGGCAGCTCGGGGTTCTCGTTGCCCTCGGGGCGGACCCGCACCTCTCCGACGACCTTGACGCAGTATTCGGCGCGCAGCCCGTGGGCGTCGTCCTCCTCGCGGAAGACCACCTGGGCCGAACCCGAGGCGTCACGCAGGTCGATGAAGACCACGCCGCCGTGGTCGCGGCGTCGCGCCACCCACCCGGCGAGCGTCACCCGCTGCCCGGCGTGCTCCTCGCGCAGTGACCCCGCTTCGTGCGTGCGGATCATTTGTCCAGTCTCTCCTTCAACATCGTGACGATCTCAGCGAGCGGTACGGCGGTCTGGTCTCCGCTGGCCAGGTCCTTGACCTGCGCGGTCCCCTCGGCGATGTCCCGATCGCCGAGGATCACCGCGTAGCCGGCCCCCGAGCGGTCGGCGCCCTTCATCGCGCCCTTGACGCCCTTGCCGCCGAACGACATGTCGGCGGCCAGGCCCGCCCGGCGCAGCTCGGTGACGAGCAGGAACATCCGGCGGCGCGCCTCGGTGCCCAGCGGCACACCGTACACCCGCACGCGTGCCTCGGCGCTCTCGTCCCCGAACAGGCCCTCGGCCTCCATCGCCATCACCGTGCGGTCGACGCCCAGCGCCCAGCCGACGCTGGGCAGCGCGGGTCCGCCGAGCATCTCGCTCAGCCCGTCGTAGCGGCCCCCGCCCCCGACCGCAGACTGCGAGCCGAGCCCGTCGTGGACGAACTCGAACGTGGTGCGCGTGTAGTAGTCGAGGCCGCGGACCAGCCGGGGGTCGTCGGTGTAGGCAACGCCCGAGGCGGTCAGCAGCGAGCGGACCTCCTCGTGGTACGCCTTGCACGCCTCGCACAGGTGGTCGACGACCAGCGGCGCCCCGGCCAGCCGGGCCTGCACCTCGGGACGCTTGTCGTCGAGCACGCGCAACGGATTGATCTCGATCCGCTGCCGGGTGGGCTCGTCGAGGTCGAGGCCCCGCAGGAAGTCCTGGAGCGCGGCCCGGTACACGGGACGGCACTCCTTGTCGCCCAGCGTGTTGATCAGCAGCCGGACCCCGGTGAGTCCCAGGGCGGCGTAGCCGTCGACGGCCAGCAGGATCAGCTCGGCGTCGAGCGCCGGATCCTCCGAGCCCAGCGCCTCGGCGCCGACCTGCCAGAAGTGGCGGTAGCGGCCCTTCTGCGCCCGCTCGTAGCGGAACTGGCTGCCCGAGTACCAGAGCTTCACCGGAAGCTGCCCGTTGTGCAGGCCGTGCTGGAGGACCGCCCGCACCACCGACGCGGTGCCCTCGGGGCGCAGCGTGATGGAGCGCCCGCCCTTGTCCTCGAAGGTGTACATCTCCTTGGAGACGATGTCGGTCGACTCGCCGACACCGCGGACGAACAGCGCGGTGTCCTCGAAGACCGGGGTCTCGATGTAGCCGTAACCCGCCCGGCGGGCGGGCTCGGTGAGCGCCTCGCGCACGGCGAGCGCCCGCTCGGAGCGCGGCGGAAGCCAGTCGAAGGTGCCCTTGGGCGCCTGCAAAGTCATTGTCTAAAGTCCCCTGCCGGGGCCGCGGTCGTGCCCGGAGGACGCGGAGTCCGCGCCCGCGGCCGCCCTCGCCTCCGCGAGATACGGGTTGGTGGCACGCTCGTGACCGATCGTGGTCTGTGGTCCGTGGCCGGGCAGGACCACCGTGTCCTCCGGCAGCGGCAGGCACTTGGTCGCCAGGCTGCGCAGGATGGTGGGGTAGTCGCCGCCCGGGAGATCTGTGCGGCCGATGGAGCCGGCGAACAGCAGGTCGCCCGAGAACAGCACGTCCGGGATCTCCTCGGTGCTGGGCAGCCTGAACGTCACCGACCCCCTGGTATGGCCGGGAGTGTGGTCGACGGTGAGCTCCAGGCCGGCGAGCCGCAGCACCTCGCCGTCGGCGAGCTCGCGCACGTCGTCGGGCTCGGTGAAGGTGAGCCCCCCGAACAGCTGCTGCTTCGTCGAGAGCGACAACCCCTTGCCGGGGTCGGAGAGCAGCTCGCGGTCCTCCGGGTGGATCCACGCGGGAACGTCACGCGCGCCGCAGACCGGGGCGACCGACCACATGTGGTCGATGTGACCGTGGGTGACCAGCACCGCGACCGGCTTGAGCCTGTGCTCGCGCAGCAGGTCGTCGAGGGCGCCGACGGCGTTCTGACCGGGATCGACGACCACGCACTCCTCGCCCGCGGCGGGAGCGACGACGTAACAGTTGGTCTGGAAGGACCCTGCGGGAAAGCCGGCGATGAGCATCTGCCTCAGCTGATCTCGTCAAGAATGCGGATGGGAATGTAACCGAAGGGTACCGGTGCGGGTCGGCGGGCTGCGAACCATTACCCATTGGCCGATACGATTCGCCCACCTCATTAAGTACTACTCGGCACTCGGGAGGGCGAAGCGGTGAGCGGCAAGGAGCGCCAGAAGCAGTTGGCGCGCGAGCACTACGAGCGGCAGACGCAGCGACGCGTCGAACGCGAGGCCAGAGCCAAGCGCAACGCGATCATCGGCAGCACCGTGGCCGGTGTGGTCGTGGTGGCGGGCGTGATCGCCGCGACGACCCTGTTCGGGGGCTCCGACACGACGGCCGCGACCACCGACCCGGCCCCGTCGGACAACGCCTCGCCGGCCGCGTCGGAGGCCGCGGGAGCGCAGCCGAAGGCCTTCGACCCGGCCAGCGGCACCTGCGGCTACGTCGCGGACGCCGGCGGCGGTCCGGCCAAGGACGTGGGCCTGCCCCCGGAGAAGGTCGACCTGACGCCCAAGACGATGACCCTCAAGACCAGCCAGGGCGACATCGTCATCGAGGTGTCGGCGGAAAAGACGCCGTGCACGGTCAACTCCTTCGCCTTCCTCGCGAAGAAGAAGTATTTCGAAGGTTCCAAGTGCCACCGGCTGGGTTCCGACCAGTTCCCGATGCTGCAGTGCGGCGACCCGCTGGCCAAGGCCGACGGCAAGAGCCAGACCGACGGCCAGGGTGGTCCCGGTTACCGTTTCGTGAACGAGAACCTGGAGGGCGCGAAGTACACGCGCGGCGTCGTGGCCATGGCCAACAGCGGTCCCGACACCAACGGCAGCCAGTTCTTCATCGTGTTCGGTGACGCCCCGCTGAGCCCGGACTACACACCGTTCGGTACGGTCACCAAGGGTCTGGAGATTCTGGACAAGGTGAACAAGGCGGGTGTCATCACCCCGGGCCCCGACGGTACGGGGGCGCCGAAGGAAACCGTGGAAATCAAAGACGTGACAATGTCCAGCTAGAGCTGACGTAATACATACAAGGGGCGGTAAGTCCCGAAAGGCTGATGAAAGTGCGGGAGGACACGGTGAGCACCGACCCGTGGGGCCGGGTAGACGACGACGGCACCGTCTACGTACGTACGGCTGAGGGAGAGCGGGCCGTCGGGTCCTGGAAGGCCGGCGAACCGGAAGAGGCGCTTGCCTACTTCCATCGCAAGTTCGACGAGCTGGCCGGGCAGGTCGCCCTGCTGGAACAGCGGGTTCGTGGCACCGACCTGCCACCCGCCCAGGCCGAGGCGACGATCGTCAAGCTCCGAGAGGCGATCACCGACGCGCACGCGGTCGGCGACCTCGACGCGCTGCTGAACCGCCTCGGCGTCCTCACGGAGCTGGTCGCCCAGCGCCGTGAGGAGGTGAAGGCGGCTCGCGACGTGGCCAGGGCCGAGGCCAAGGGCGTCAAGGAACGGATCGTCGCCGAGGCCGAGCGCATCGCCGAGGACACGACCCACTGGAAGACCGGTGGTGAGCGGCTGCGCCAGCTGATCGAGGAGTGGAAGGCCGCCGAACGCATCGACCGGGTGACCGAGGCGGCGTTGTGGAAGCGCCTGTCGGCGGCCCGTACGGCCTTCGCCAAGCGGCGCAAGGCCTACTTCGCGGGGCTGGACGAGCAGCGCGAGGGCGTGCGTTCCACCAAGGAGCGCATCGTGGCCGAGGCCGAGACACTGGCCTCGTCCACCGACTGGGGCGCCACCGCGTCGGCCTACCGGGAGCTGATGCAGGAGTGGAAGAGCGCGGGCAGGGCCTCCCGCGAGGTCGAGGACGAGCTCTGGGGCCGCTTCAAGGGTGCCCAGGACCAGTTCTTCCAGGCGCGTTCGGCCGTCTTCGCCGAGCGCGACGCCTCGCTGGCGGCCAACGCCGAGATCAAGGAGCAGCTCCTGGTCGAGGCGGAGAAGATCCTTCCGGTCACCGACGCCCGCGCCGCCCGGGGCGCCCTGCGCAACCTCCTGGAGCGCTGGGAGGCCGCGGGCCCGGTTCCGCGCGAGCAGCGTGACCGCCTGGAGGGTGGCCTGCGCAAGATCGACGAGGCGGTCCGCAAGGCCGAGGAGACGGAGTGGAAGCGCTCCAACCCCGAGGCCAGGGCTCGTGCCCAGAACACGGTCGACCAGCTGCGCAAGTCGATCGCGCAGCTGGAGAGCCGTCTGGTCAAGGCGAGGGACGCGGGTAAGGACAAGGACGTCAAGGACGCCGAGGAGGCCCTGACCGCCCGCCGTTCCTGGCTGACGGAGGCGGAGCGCACGCTCGCCGAGTTCTCCTGACGCCCGGCGCCCTCACCGGCTGACGCGTCCCACGGGGCCGCGAGGAGCCTCCCACCGGGGAGGCTCCTCGCGGCCCCGTCGCCTGTGGTGGGCGGGGGCACGCCGGGTCGGCCGCAGGGCGGGCGAGACGGTTTCGAGGGAACGGAGGCGTCGAGTCCGCGGCCACACTCCACGAGGCGGCCCGAGAGGGCCGCAAGGGACAAGGTGGAACTTGTGCCCGGTTCTCGGATTCCGTGCCCCGTGAGGCCTCCTGGGGCGCCGCAGGCGGCCGGTTCAGGTCGCCTCCCATGAGGCGGCGTGGCGGGAGGAGACGCCGCCACACCTCATGGGGCGATCCGGGAGGAGACAGGGAACGGAGCGGGAGAACCTCAGGAACTCGCGCCGCTGACCCGGTAGACGTCGTAGACGCCCTGGATGTTGCGGACGGCCTTCAGGACGTGGCCCAGGTGCTTGGGGTCGCCCATCTCGAAGGTGAACTTGCTGATCGCCACCCTGTCCCTGGAGGTCGTCACCGACGCCGACAGGATGTTGACGTGCTGGTCGGAGAGGGTGCGGGTCACGTCGGAGAGCAGGCGGGGCCGGTCGAGCGCCTCGACCTGCAGCGCGACCAGGAACACCGAGTCGTCGGCGGCGGACCAGGCGACCTCGACCAGGCGGTCGGGCTCGGACTGCAGCTGGTCCATGTTGGGGCAGTTGGTGCGGTGCACCGACACGCCGTGCCCGCGGGTGACGAAGCCAACGATCTCGTCACCGGGTACGGGCGTGCAACATCGTGAGAGGCGCACCCAGACGTCGGAGTCGCCCGCGACGACCACGCCCGCGCCGCCGCTGCCGCGGGGGCGCCCGCGCAGCTTGGTCGGTACGGAGGTCTCGGCGATGTCGTCCTCGGCGCCCTCCACGCCCCCGACGGACGTCACGAGCTTCTGCACGACCGTCTGCGCGGCCACGTGGCCCTCACCGACGGCCGCGTAGAGCGCGGAGACGTCCGGGTAGCGCAGGTCCCTGGCGAGGGCCAGGAGGGACTCTCCGGACATCAGGCGCTGCAACGGCAGGCCCTGCTTGCGCATCGCGCGGCCGATCGCCTCCTTGCCCGCCTCGATCGCGGTCTCGCGGCGTTCCTTGGAGAACCACTGCCGGATCTTGTTGCGGGCCCGGCCGGACTTGACGAACTTCAGCCAGTCGCGCGAAGGACCCGCGTCCGGCGACTTGGAGGTGAAGATCTCCACGGTGTCGCCGTTGCCCAGGCGTGACTCCAGGGGCACCAGGCGCCCGTTGACCCTCGCCCCGATGCAGCGGTGGCCGACCTCGGTGTGCACGGCGTAGGCGAAGTCGACGGGCGTCGCGTTCTCCGGCAGGGCGATGACCTGGCCCCTGGGGGTGAAGACGTAGACCTCCGAGACCGACAGGTCGAACCTGAGCGACTCCAGGAACTCCCCCGGGTCGGCGGTCTCCTTCTGCCAGTCGAGAAGCTGGCGCAGCCATGCCATGTCGCTGGCGGGCTTCAGCTTCGTCCCGGGAGGCCCCGAGATGGTCATGTCCTCCTTGTACTTCCAGTGCGCCGCCACGCCGTACTCGGCCCTGTGGTGCATACCGTGGGTACGGATCTGCAACTCCACCGGCTTGCCCTCGGGGCCGATGACCGTGGTGTGCAACGACTGGTACATGTTGAACTTGGGCATCGCGATGTAGTCCTTGAACCGGCCGGGGACCGGGTTCCATCGCGCGTGGATCGTGCCGAGCGCCGCGTAGCAGTCGCGGACCGAGTCGACCAGCACCCGGATGCCCACCAGGTCGTAGATGTCGTCGAAGGCGACGTCCCTGGCGATCATCTTCTGGTAGACGGAGTAGTAGTGCTTGGGACGTCCCTTGACGGCCGCGCGGATCTTGGCGTCCCGCAGGTCACCGGAGACCTTCTCGATGACCTCCTGCAGGAACAGGTCCCTGCGCGGGGCCCGCTCCGACACCATCCGGGCGATCTCGTCGTACCGCTTGGGGTAGAGCATGGCGAACGCGAGGTCCTCCAGCTCCCACTTGATGGTGTTCATGCCCAGCCGGTGGGCGAGCGGCGCGAAGATCTCCAGAGTCTCCCGCGACTTCTGGTGCCGCTTGTGCTCGGGCAGGTAACGCATGGTGCGCATGTTGTGCAGCCGGTCGGCGAGCTTGATCACCAGCACCCGGATGTCGCGCGACATCGCCACGACCATCTTGCGCACGGTCTCGGCCTCGGCCGCGGCGCCGAACTTGACCTTGTCGAGCTTGGTGACGCCGTCGACCAGCAGCGCGATGTTGTCGCCGAAGTCCGAACGCAGCTCGTCCAGGCTGTAGGCGGTGTCCTCGACGGTGTCGTGCAGCAGCGCCGCGCACAGCGTCTCGTCGTCGGTGCCGAGCTCGGCCAGGATCGTGGCCACCGCCAGCGGGTGGGTGATGTACGGATCACCGCTCTTACGCTTCTGGTCGCGGTGGTGGTAGGCCGCCACGTCGTAGGAGCGCTCGATGAGCCGCAGGTCCGCCTTCGGGTGGGTCGCGCGGACCGTACGGAACAGCGGCTCCAGAACCGGATTCATACCGCCACCCCATTGCCCCCCAAGACGTGCGAGCCTTCGCCTTACCGCCGGCTTCTCCTCAGCGGCTCCGGACACGGCGGAACCGGCATCGCCTACTGGGACGGCCGTCTCGGGACCGCCACCGTCGGCGGTCACATCGGGGACGACCACATCGCGGGGCACTCAGACTCCTTACGTTCGAGTCCAGATCCCTACAGTGTATCCAGACCGGGTTGTGTGCTTTCGTCCGCGGGGGCGATCAGACGACGACGAGGGAGTGCAGCTCCACGTCGGTCAGACGCTCGCGGCCCTTGAGGAAGGCCAGCTCCATGAGCACGGCGATGGCGACGACGTCGGCGCCCGCCCTGCGGACCAGCTCCACCGTCGCGCACGCCGTACCTCCCGTGGCGAGCACGTCGTCGACGATGAGAACGCGCTCCTGGGGGGCGAAGGCGTCCCGGTGGACCTCGATGACGGCGGAGCCGTACTCCAGATCGTAGGACGCCTCAAGCGTCTCGGAGGGCAGTTTGCCTTTCTTCCGTACCGGGACGAAGCCCGCGCCCGCCCGGACGGCGACCGGGGCCGCCAGGATGAACCCCCGCGCCTCGATACCGACGATCTTGTCCACCTCGTACAGCCCGGCCAGTTCCTCGATCACCGCGGTGAACGCCACCGGGTCGCCGAGCAGGGGGGTGATGTCCTTGAACAGCACCCCGGGCTGCGGGTAGTCGGGCACGTCGCGGATGCGGTCGAGGATCAGGCTGCTCAGTTCGGTCATGGGCGGCGCTCCTGTGGAGGTGTCGGGGCGGAGGACACCGGGACGGCCCGGCGGTGTCCGGAGGGTGTCGCATCGGAAGGACTCTGCGGGCGGGTGTCGCAAGGTCAGGGAAGAGCCGGGGGGCTGGAAGGGGCTGGAAAGGGCTGGAGGGTAAGGAAAACGCCTCCGCTCCCTGCGAGGGGAGCGGAGGCGCGGACGTGCCCGTACTTACTTCTTCTTCCGCTTGCCGGCGGCGGAGTCGGCTCCGCCGGCGACCGTGGCGGCGCCGTTGGAGGCCCCGGCGGCGACCGGCTGACGCACCGTCTTGATCCCGGAACTCCCCCCGTGGGAGGCGATCCTGCGGGCGATCGCCTGGTAGCGCGGCTCGCGCTCCTTGAGCGTGACCAGCAGCGGTGTCGCGACGCACAGCGAGGAGTAGGTGCCGACGAGCATGCCGACGAACAGGGCCAGCGACAGGTCCTTCAACGTTCCGGCACCGAACAGCGTGGTGCCGATGAAGAGGATCGCCGCGACCGGCAGGATCGCCACCAAGGTGGTGTTCAGCGACCTGATCAGCGTGTGGTTCAGCGCGTTGTTTGCGGCCTCGGTGTAGGTCAGCTTGGAGGTCGTGCCGAGCTTGGCGGTGACCTCCTTGATCATGTCGAAGACGACGACGGCGTCGTACAGCGAGTATCCGAGGATCGTGAGGAAGCCCAGCAGGGTCGCCGGGGTGACCTCGAAGTTGGACCAGGCGTAGACACCAGCGGTGATCACCAGGTCGTGCAGCAGCGCCACGACGGCGGCCAGCGCCATCTTCCACTCGAAGGCCATCGTCAGGTACAGGATGATCGCCAACATGAAGACGATCAGTCCGATGATGGCCTTGTTGGCCACCTGACCGCCCCACGAGGCGCCGATGACCTGCAGGTTGACCTGGTCCGCCGGCATCTTGAACTCGGTGGCCACAGCCTTCTGCACCGCGGTGACCTGGTCGGCCGGAAGGCTCTCGGTGGTGACCCGCCAGCCGTTCTGGGTCGTCTGCGCGATGATCTGGTGCGCACCGGCCTCGGTGAACGTGGCGCGCACCTGCTCGATGTTGGCGGTCGGGGCCTTGAAGGAGAAGACGGACCCGCCCTTGAACTCCACGCCCAGGTTGAGGCCGTTGACGATCAGACCGGCGATGGAGACCACCAGCAGGATTGCGGAAAGGGCGTACCAGAGCTTCTGACGGCCGACGAAGTCGACGTCGATTTCGCCCCGGTACAGCCGGCGCGCGATGCCGGACATCAGGCCTCCTGCGGAACGGTCTTGGGTGCGACGGTGGTCTCGCTCATACGCTCGGCGTCGAGCCCGGAGAGCCTGTGCCCCTTGGCGAAGAACTTCAGCTTGGCCAGCATCGCGACGAACGGCTTGGTGAACATGAACACCACCGCGATGTCGATGAGCGTGGTCAGGCCCATGGCGAAGGCGAAGCCGGCCACACCTCCGACCGCCAGGAAGTAGAGCACCACGGCGGCGATGAACATGACGGCGTCGGCGATGAGGATCGTCCGCCGGGCGCGGACCCAGGCGACCTCGATGGCCGTGCGCAGCGAGCGCCGGCCCTCCTTCATCTCGTCGCGGATGCGTTCGAAGTAGACGATGAACGAGTCCGCGGTGATACCGATCGAGACGATCAGTCCGATGACGTGCGGCAGCGAGAGGCGGAAGCCCGCGAACGCGCCGAGCAGCACGACGGACTGGTAGGTCAGGATCGTGGCGACCAGGAGGCTCAGCACCGACACGACGCCCAGACCCCGGTAGTAGAGCATCGAGTAGATCACGACCAGCAGAAGGCCGATCGCGCCCGCGATGAGGCCGCCGCGCAGCTGGTCGGCGCCCAGCGTGGAGGAGACCTCCTCGATGGAGCTCTTCTCGAACTTCAGCGGCAGCGCGCCGTACTTGAGCTGGTTGGCCAGCTCGTCGGCCGTCACCTGGTTGAAGCTGCCGGAGATCTGCGCCCGGCCGCCGGTGATGGGCTCCTGGATGACGGGCGCGGAGATGATCACACCGTCGAGGACCATGGCGACCTGGTTGCGGGGGGCCTGCGAGTTGAAGGCGGTGGTGGTGACCTTCGACCACTGGTCGGGGCCCTGGCCCTTGAAGGAGAGCTGGACGAGCCACTCACCGGTGGTCTGGTCGACGCCGGAGGACGCGGTGTCGATCGAGGTGCCGGTGACGGCCGCCTTCTCCAGCACGAACTTGGTGCCGCCGTCCTGGCTGCAGCCCACGTACTGCTTGTCCGGCGCGTCCTGTGCCCCGCGGCCCGCGTCCTTGGCGCAGTCGAGCGCCTGGAACTGCTTGAGCGCCTCCGGGTCGATCCCGGTGGGGTCGACGCCCGCCATCGGGTCGTCGGCCGCCGTCGGCGGGGTCGTCGGCACGGCGCTGGTCTCGGGCGCGGCACTCGCGTCCGGCTTGGCGGGCTTGTCACCGCTCGGCTCGGCGGAGGGCGCGGCGGTGGCGCCGGGGCTCGGGTTGGTGAGTGCCGACGACAGGGCACGACCGGCCGGAGAGGCGTCCGTGTCGGGCGCGGCGGTCGCGTCGGGCTTCGGAGTCACCGACTCGGCGGGCTTGGGCTCCTTGCGCCCGGATTCGGTGCTCGCAGGGGACGGTGTCGGCGTCGGCGCCTCGGTGGAGAGCTGCCCCGGGGGCGGAGGTGACCCGGCCCCGATCGCCAGCACTTGGCGGAACCTCAGCTCCGCGGTGGTGCCGACCAGCTTGACGACTTCCTCCTGGCCTGCTCCGGGAACGGAGATGACGATGTTGTCACCGGATTTGGCGACCTCGGCGTCGGAGATGCCGCTGCCGTTCACCCGCTCACGGATGATGTTCACGGCGAGGTCGAGGCTCTCCTGCGAGGGAGCGCCCCCGTTCGGCGTGATGGGCTGGAGCGTCACGGTCGTGCCGCCGGCGAGGTCGAGGCCATACTCCGGCGTGTACGCCTTGTTGAGGAGCATCGCCCCGCCCATGGCGAGAATGATCGCCAGAAGCACCAGGAGCATGCGCCCCGGTCTGCTCTGGCCGCTGGTCGGTCGGGCCACTGGTCGTCAGTTCTTTCGGTTATAGGGGGTTGGAGGTGAGGCTACTCACGGCTTCTTGCTCGTCGTGTCGTGGTCTACACCCTGCTGTTCCGCCGTCTCCGCGAAATCGCGGTCGACAGCCTTGACATTCTCCTCCTCCGCGTCGTCGACGGGAACCAGGACACGGCCGATCGCCGCCTTGACCCAGCGGGTCTCCACACCGGGGGCGATCTCCAGGATCACGTCCTCGTTGTCGATGGCCACCACGGTCCCGAAGAGGCCCGTCGTGGTCATGACACCGGTGCCCGGCGTGAGACTGTTCTGCATCTTGAGCTGCTCCTGCTGCCGCTTGCGCTGCGGCCGGATAAGCAGGAAGTAGAACACCACGACCATGAGAGCGATCATGATCAGGCTCGAATAGTTGCCGCCCACAGGGCCGCTCCTTTTCTTGAAGATTGACCGGCGAAAACCGGACGCCACATACGACCACGCCGCTCAGCACGTCAGCCTACACAGCCAGCCAAGGCTCGGAGTTTAGGCGAGCTGTTAAGAGCGGGGCAACGAAGTCACGATTCGGCTCGCAGGGAAGTTCCCATTTCGATACAGTTGTCATCGTTCTGTGATCAATCCCGTACGACTTCCCTACCGACTCCCAACGCTAGATTTGCCCGGCATCATCCTCAAGATCGATGAGAAACGAGGCACCGAAGGCGTCGGGCGGGGGGACCAGACCCAGGTGGGTCCAGGCCGCGGCGGTCGCGACCCGGCCACGGGGGGTCCGGGCGAGGAGTCCCTGCCGCACCAGGAACGGCTCGGCGACCACCTCGACCGTCTCCGGTTCCTCCCCCACGGCCACCGCCAGCGTCGACAGCCCCACCGGCCCGCCGCCGAACTTGCGCAGCAGCGCTCCGAGCACCGCCCGGTCGAGCCGGTCGAGCCCTTCGGCGTCGACCTCGTAGAGGTTGAGCGCGGCGGAGGCGACGTCCCGGGTGACCACCCCCTCGGCGCGCACCTCGGCGAAGTCGCGGACCCGGCGCAGCAGCCGGTTGGCGATGCGGGGGGTGCCCCGGGAACGGCCGGCGATCTCGCGGGCGGCGTCGCCGGGGAGCGCGACGCCCAGCAGACGCGAGGAGCGGTGCAGCACCTCCTCCAGCTCGGCGACCCCGTAGAAGTCCATGTGTGCGACGAAACCGAAGCGATCGCGCAGCGGCGCGGGGAGCATCCCGGCCCGTGTGGTGGCCCCGACCAGGGTGAACGGAGCGATCTCCAGTGGGATCGCGGTCGCCCCCGGCCCCTTGCCCACCACGATGTCGACGCGGAAGTCCTCCATCGCGAGGTAGAGCATCTCCTCGGCGGGCCTCGCCATGCGATGGATCTCGTCGATGAACAGGACCTCGCCCTCCGAGAGCGTCGACAGGATCGCCGCGAGGTCACCGGCCCGCTCCAGCGCGGGCCCGGAGGTGATCCGGATGGGCACGGAGAGCTCGGTCGCGATGATCATGGAGAGGGTCGTCTTGCCCAGTCCGGGACCGCCGCTCATCAGCACGTGATCCGGCGGCCTGTTGCGTCGCAGCGCGCCCTGCAACACCAGTGACAGCTGCTCGCGCACCCGCGCCTGGCCGATGAACTCCTCCAGCCGCTTGGGCCGCAGCGCCGCCTCGATATATCTCTCGTCGCCCTCGGCGTCCGGCGACACCAGATCACGGTCGGAACTCACGCCGCCCCTCCCTCGTCCCGCCGTACGGCGGACTCACCCGCGCCCCTCATCGCACGCTCAGCGCGCGGAGGGCCGCCTTGAGCAGGGGCGCCACCTGGGGGGTGCGGCCCTCGGCCATCTCGGCGTCGGCCTGGGACTCGACGGCGGCGACCGCCTCGTCGGCGTCCCGCGCCGAGTAGCCAAGACCGACCAGCCCCGAGTGGACCTGACCCCGCCAGGCGGGCGCGACGGCTCTGCCGTCGAGCGCGGCGCTGACGGCCTCCTCGGGAGTGCCGAGCTTGTTCTTGAGGTCGACGATGATCCGCTGGGCACCCTTCGGCCCCACCCCGGGGACCCTGGTCAGCGCCTTGACGTCGGCGGAGGCCACGGCCACCCGGAGCGCGTTGGGAGTGTGCACGGCCAGCATCGCGAGGGCGACCTTGGGGCCGACCCCGCTCGCCGTCTGCAGCATCTCGAAGGTGCCGCGCTCGTCCTCGGTGGCGAAGCCGAACAGCGTGAGCGACTCCTCGCGGACCACCAGCGAGGTGGCCAGCCTGGCCTCCTCCCCCGTCCTGAGCGTCGCCAGGGTGCCCGGCGTGCAGTGCACGAGGACTCCCACCCCGCCGACCTCGACGACCGCACCGTCGGGCGCGATCGCGGTCACCTGTCCTCGCACCGAGGCGATCACTTCGCGGTTCCTCTCGGGTGTCCGGCCCTGCCACGACTCCGGAAGTAGGCGGCGGGGGTCGTGCCGGAGGCGCTCGCGGCCTTCGCGGCGGCCTCGGCCAGCCTGCTCTGTGCCCCGCCCCGCCACACGTGGCAGATCGCGAGGGCGAGCGCGTCGGCGGCGTCGGCGGGCTTGGGCATCGCGTCCAGCCTCAGCAGGCGGGTCACCATCGTGCCGACCTGCTGCTTGTCCGCCGTGCCGCTGCCGGTGATCGCGGCCTTGACCTCGGACGGCGTGTGCAGCGCGACCGGCAGGCCCCTGCGGGAGGCGCACAGGATCGCCACGGCGGAGGCCTGGGCGGTGCCCATCACGGTCCTGAGGTTGTGCTGGGCGAAGACCCGCTCCACGGCCACCGCGTCGGGCCGGACCTCGTCGAGCCACTGCTCGATGCCCGCCTCGATCGCCACCAGCCGGGCGCCGATCTCGTCGTCGGCGGGGGTGCGGACGACCCCCACTTTGATCAGGCTCAGCGGTGCGCCGGGCCGCCCCTCGACGGCGCCGAGCCCGCATCGGGTGAGCCCCGGATCAACCCCCATCACCCGCAACTCGGGCAATCGCACCGACACGCCTCCGCTCGCCGAACATCTGTTCGGTGGCAGACTCTACCGCGTGGGAGCATCCCGCGCACGGCTCTCCCCCGGCCCGTCGAGAGGCGGAGCGGCAGGCGCCGGCTCACCGCCTCACCGCCTCCGGGGGATCCGTCTCACGGGTGCTGGGTGGCGGGTTCCGCGTCACGGTCGTTCCCTGCCCGGTCGCGCAGCAGGTCCAGGCGGTTCATCGCCGGCGAGGCCGAGATTCCGTGGATCACCAGGGAGGCCATCGCGGTGAAGGCGACCACGGCCCAGATCTCCTCGGCGGGTACGCCGAAGTCGGCCTGGCCGAGGGCGTAGGCGAGGTAGAACAACGAGCCGATGCCGCGGACGCCGAAGAACGCCGCCACGACGCGCTCGCGCGGCCCCGCCCTGCCTCTCAGCAGGGAGAGCCACCCGACCAGCGGCCGGATGACGAGCAGCAGCGACAGGCCGACCGCGGCTCCCCGCCAGGTGAGCGCGGACAGTCCCCCCACCGCGACGAAGCCTCCGAGCAGCAGGAGCAGCCAGGCGGTGAACAGCCGCTCGATCTGCTCTATGAAGCCGTGCAGCACCCCGTTGTAGCCGTGGCTGCGCTCGGCCGCCCTGATGGTGCAGGCGGTCACGAACACCGCGATGAAGCCGTACCCGTGCACCAGCTCGGTGAGGCCGTAGGCCAGGAACGTCGCGGCCAGCGCCACGAAGCCGTCGCGGTGCTCGGCCAGCCGCAGGTCGGGCTTCTCGGCACGGAAGAACAGCCGCCCCAGCCCTTTGCCGATCAGTAGGCCGCACACCACGCCCGCGACGCACCGGTAGAGCAGGTCCACCAGCGCCCACTCGCCGATCCAGCCGGTCCCCCCGCTGACGGCCAGCGTGATGGCGGCGTACACCAGGGGGAAGGCCAGGCCGTCGTTGAGGCCCGCCTCGGAGGTGAGGGCGAAGCGGACCTCGTCGTCGGCCTTCTCCGAGTCGACGGGCTCGCCGACCTGAACGTCGGAGGCGAGCACCGGGTCGGTCGGCGCGAGGACCGCGCCCAGCAGCAACGCCGCCGCGAGGGGCCAGCCGAGCAGGCCGTACGCGGCGGCGGCCACGGCGAGGACGGTGAGCGGGAGTGTCCACCCGAGCAGGCGCCAGGTCGAGGACCAGCCGCGCCGCCCGAAGGGCCGGTTGATGGCCAGCCCCGCGCCCATGAGCGAGACCAGCACGCAGATCTCGGTGACGTGCTCGACCAGTGTCCGGTGGGCCACCGGATCGGGATCGGGCAGCTCCAGGGGCAGGGCGTAGAGGACCAGACCGACCAGCAGGCAGGCGAGGGGCAGCGAGAAGGGGCGGCGGTTGAGAAGTCGCGGCAGTGTGGCCGCGAGCAGCGCGGCAACGCCCGCCACGGCGAAGATGAGGTCAGGATTGCCCATTGTCCGCGTGATCTGCCCTGGACCACGCGGACAAACCTCACGAGCAGCGCGAGGTCCGAAAAATCGGACTACGCGTCGAGCTTCTCCATGACCTCGTCGGAGACGTCGAAGTTGGCCCAGACGTTCTGCACGTCGTCGCTGTCCTCAAGGGCGTCGATCAGCCTGAAGACCTTGCGGGCGCCCTCCTCGTCCAGCGGGACGTTCAGCGTCGGCATGAAGCTGGACTCGGCCGAGTCGTAGTCGATCCCGGCCTCCTGCAGGGCCTTGCGGACCGGGACGAGGTCGGTGGCCTCCGAGACGACCTCGAACTGGTCGCCCAGGTCGTTGACCTCCTCGGCACCCGCGTCGAGGACCGCGACCAGCACGTCGTCCTCACCCAGCTCGCCCTTGGGGACGAGCACGACACCCTTGCGGTTGAACATGTAGGACACCGAACCCGGGTCGGCCAGCGAGCCGCCGTTGCGGGTCAGCGCGACGCGGACCTCGGAGGCCGCGCGGTTGCGGTTGTCGGTGAGGCACTCGATCAGCACCGCGACGCCGCCGGGGGCGTAACCCTCGTACATAATGGTCTGCCAGTCGGCGCCGCCGGCCTCGAGACCACCGCCGCGCTTACGGGCACGCTCGATGTTGTCGATCGGGACCGAACTCTTGCGCGCCTTGGTGATGGCGTCGTACAGCGTCGGGTTGCCGTCCGGATCGGGTCCGCCCGTCCGAGCCGCGACCTCGATGTTCTTGATGAGCTTGGCGAACAGCTTGCCGCGCTTGGAATCGAGCGCGGCCTTCTTGTGCTTCGTCGTCGCCCATTTGGAGTGGCCGGACATCGCCTAGAGCTCCCTCACCATCTCAGCGAAATATGAATGCACACCGACATCCCCGGTAAGTTCCGGGTGGAAGGACGTGGCGAGCAACGGTCCTTGACGGACCGCGACGATCCTATCCCCAGGTTCGGCCAGTGCCAGCACTTCGACCTCCGAACCCACCGATTCCACCCAGGGTGCGCGGATGAAGACGGCCCGCGTGCTGCCGCGACCGGCGAAGTCGATGTCGGCCTCGAAGGAGTCGACCTGGCGTCCGAAGGCGTTGCGGCGGACGACCATGTCGATGCCTCCGATCGTCTGCTGGCCTTCGATCCCGCCCTCGATCCGGTCGGCCAGCATGATCATCCCGGCGCAGGAGCCGTAGGCGGGCATTCCCGCCTTGATCCGCATCCGGAGTGGTTCGAGCAGCTCGAAGGTCTCGGCGAGTTTCCACATCGTGGTGGACTCGCCACCGGGGATGACGAGGCCGTCGACCGCCTCCAGCTCGCGGGGGCGCCGTACGGCGACCGCTCTCGCGCCCACCGCCTCCAGGGAGCGAGTGTGCTCGCGCACGTCTCCTTGCAGCGCGAACACGCCGATCGTGGGGACGATGGTCACCGATGGTCCTTCCCGTACGGGTGGAGTGCCCCTTCAGCGTATGGCCACCCCTTGGACGGCCCCAAACCGGTTCACGCTCCGACACGGCTCGGAGATCCGGACCGTGACGGCCCGGCCCCGTTCCCCGGTGGCGGCGCCGTGCTCCTCGGGGCGGGATCGCGGGGCACGTGACCACGAGATCGACCCCCTGCGGAGGAAGGGCGACCCCCGTGACGGAGATCGCCCTTTTCCCGGAGTCTCACCGGGCTTCCCGGAGGCTCCCCGCCCCCTGAAGAAAGCCCTGAAAGCCCTCGCCCGCCCTACCAGCCGCGCTCGGCCAGCCGGTGCGGGGCAGGGATGTCGTCGACGTTGATGCCGACCATCGCCTCTCCCAGCCCCCGGGAGACCTTCGCGATGACGTCGGGATCGTCGTGGAAGGTGGTGGCCTTGACGATCGCGGAGGCACGCTCGGCGGGATTGCCGGACTTGAAGATGCCCGAGCCGACGAACACGCCCTCAGCGCCGAGCTGCATCATCATCGCCGCGTCGGCCGGGGTGGCGATGCCGCCGGCGGTGAACAGCACGACCGGCAGCTTGCCGGTCCTGGCGACCTCGGCGACCAGCTCGTACGGCGCCTGGAGCTCCTTGGCCGCGACATAGAGCTCGTCCTCGGGCAGCGAGCCCAGACGCTTGATCTCACCCCTGATCTTGCGCATGTGGGTGGTGGCGTTGGAGACGTCGCCGGTGCCGGCCTCTCCCTTGGAGCGGATCATCGCCGCGCCCTCGGTGAGGCGGCGCAGTGCCTCACCCAGGTTGGTCGCGCCGCAGACGAAGGGCACGGTGAACTGCCACTTGTCGATGTGGTTGGTGTAGTCGGCGGGGGTGAGCACCTCGGACTCGTCGATGTAGTCGACGCCGAGGGACTGGAGCACCTGCGCCTCGACGAAGTGGCCGATGCGGGCCTTGGCCATGACCGGGATCGAGACGGCGGAGATGATGCCGTCGATCATGTCGGGGTCGCTCATCCGGGAGACGCCGCCCTGGGCGCGGATGTCGGCGGGCACCCGCTCAAGGGCCATGACGGCGACGGCACCGGCGTCTTCGGCGATCTTGGCCTGCTCGGCGTTGACGACGTCCATGATGACGCCACCCTTGAGCATCTCTGCCATGCCGCGCTTGACCCGGGCGGTTCCGGTGACGGTCGTCTCGCTGACTTCGGGCGTGCTGCTGGACACGGTCTTCTACCTCACGACGGCTGGCTGCGGACACGGGCCGTCCGAGGACGGCCAGTACGCCTTCCATCGTAGGCGCTGGCGGACTGCCCCCTTACCCGACGCCTTGTCGTCCTTGGATGATCTTCTTGGACAGTATGTACAGGACGTGCGTGTCAGGGGATGACGGGTTTGGCGGAGGCGAGCACGACCCAGACCTGCCCCGGGGCGAAGTTCATCGGCTCGCCCGTCTCGGTGGTGAAGACGGTGCCGTCCTTCTCGTCCGGCCGCGACCAGCGGGCCTTGAACGCCTGCCCGTCACGGAGCACGATCGCCCTGCCCTTGCCCGTGCTGTGCACCAGCGGGGTGTAGCTCTGGTTCTTGTCGTGAAACTGCGAACGCTCCGTCTTGGTGTACTGCACGACGATCGTGGGCGCGCCGAGCTGGCCGCCCTCGGCCGCCATGTCCTTCTTGCCGTCCTGCCAGACCAGCCACTTGCCCGCCGTCTCCGACCAGCCGAAGGTGAAGCGCGCCGCCGGGTACTTCACGCTGTACATCTTGCGCGACACGCCGCCCTCGGGGGCCTCGCCGAAGGTGAACCCGATGTCCTTGGCCTTGCTCGCCTTGGGCGCCCCGGCCAGCAGGTCCTTGGTGTTGGCGAACAGGTTGTAGGGGGCGTAGCGTCCCGGCTGGCGGAAGTACGCGCCCGGCTCCCTGCTGTCGGAGACGTCGAAGAGCGGGGCCTCGGCGATGAAGGGGAGCATCTTGGTCTGCGCGCCCGAGTAGGCGAAGGCCGGTCTGCCGAACTGCGGGACGATGTGCAGGTCGGAGATGCGGGCGCTGCGGACCGGACCGACCTTGGCCGGGATCTTCGAGGAGAAGATCGCCATCAGGCGGGTGAGGCCCGCCTCGACCTGCTCGACGTAGACGATGTCGGCGCTTTTCAGGCCGAGCTGCGGCTTGCCCGCCGAGGTGTTCTCGATCTTCACCGCGAGCACCGCCCGGCGCGCCGCGCCGGGCAGGCCGGTGAAGGGGTGTGTCGGCTCGGGCGTGGGGGTCGGGTCCGCGCTCGGCTCGCCCGCCGCGCCCGCCGGGCTCCCCGGCGAGGCCGGCCCGTCGGAGGAACAGGCCGCGACCGGTGCAAGGACCGCGACTCCCGCCAGCGTGACGGCGATCATCCGGGACACCCGCACGGCTCATCTCCTCAAGTCGGCCACTCGATCACTCAGTCAAGAATCGCCAAGAGCTTACCGGTGTCCGACTTGTCAGATACTCCAGTTTATGTGCGCCTTATTTATCCCTATTCAGCGGCCAGGGCCTTCGGGGGCACGTCGTCGATCTCGAAGAAGGCCGGATACTCGGTGTGCCCCGCCAGCCGCAGCGTGCGGGCCAGCCAGCGGCGCTGCGCCGTCCGGGTGACGCCCACCGCGTTGTTGTAGAACCGGCGGGAGTACAGGACCTTCGCCACCGCGGCGTCCAGCTCCTCGATCAGCTCCGATCCGGCCGGGGTGTCGGCCAGCCGGTCACGGAAGCGCTCCTGGTCGACGACGGCGCGCAGCGCGCGCGACAGGTCGCTCTCGGCGTGCTCGCGCTCCTCGGGACCCGCCGTACGGGCCTCGTGGGCGGCCGCGGCCAGCACCAGGCTCGTCGCCGGGTCCAGCAGCCGGGAGGCCGCCAGCTCCAGGCTGACGGCGGTCCGCCGCACCAGGGCGGCGTCCAGGGACTCGCGGGCCAGCTCCAGCCGGATGTGCAACCGGTCGAGCCGCCCCGCCCGCCAGGAGACGTAGACGGCGAGAAGCACCACGATCGCGCCCGCCACCAGGACCAGCGTGGTCGTCGTCACAGCGCGTCATTCCTCTCGGCCGGCGTACCCGCCGGCTCTCCCCCGGCTCCGACCCCGGTCGGCCCGGCGCCCGCCACCGGGCCTTCCACCGGGCCTTCCGCAGGTCCTGTCACAGTGCCTGTCACGGGGCCCTCCGCAGCGTCTTCCACCGGGCCTGCCACCGCGTCCTCCTCGACCCCGGCCGTGCTCGCCACGGTCTCGTAGACCCGCAGGACGTCGCGGGCGACCGTCGACCAGTCGTACTTGCGCACGGCCTGCCGGGCGGCCTGCGACAGCCTGGCCCGGCGTTCGGGATCGTCGAGCAGCGCGGCGGCCTCGCAGGCGAGCGACGCGGCGTCGCCCGTCTCGAACAACGCTCCCGCCCCGCCGTCGTCGAGCACCTTTCGGAAGGCGGGGATGTCACTCGCCAGGATCGCCGCGCCCGCCGACATCGCCTCGGTCAGCACGATGCCGAAGCTCTCACCGCCCAGGTTGGGCGCGCAGAAGACGTCGACGGTGTGGTAGGCGCGCACCTTGTCCTCCTCGCTCACCATGCCGAGCAGGCCGATCCGGTCGTGGAAGGCGGCCGGAACCCGCTCCAGCACCTCGTCGGCGTCACCGGGCCCCGCCAGCAGCAGGCGCAGCGACGGCCGCTCGGCGGCGAGCAGGGCGAACGCCTCCAGCAGCACCGGCAGGCCCTTGCGCGGCTCGTCCATCCGGCCCAGGAAGCCGATCACCTCGCCCTCGTCCCAGCCGGGGAGCCGCTCACCCTCGGTGTAGCGGCTCACCGTCACCCCGTTGGGGATGAGCACGGCGTCGCCGCCCATGAACTCGACCAGGGTCTTCCTCGCGGCGTCGGAGACGGCGATCCTGCCGCCGATCTTCTCCAGCGCGCTCATGATGACCGGCACCCCCACCGAGAAGGAGCGGGAGTTGCCGTACGAGGCGTGGAAGGTGGCCACGATCGGCCCCCTCGCCACCCAGCAGGCGAGCAGGCCCAGCGAGGGGATCGCCGGTTCGTGCACGTGCAGCACGTCGAAGCGGCCCTCGCGCACCCAGCGGCGCACCCGGTTCGCCGACAGGAATCCGAACGACATCCTGGCCACCGACCCGTTGAAGGGCACCGGGACGGCGCGGCCCGCCGAGATCACGTACGGGGGCAACTCCGCGTTCTCCGCGGCCGGGGAGATCACCGAGACGTGGTGGCCGTCGGCCATGAGCGCCTCCGCCAGGTCGCGGATGTGCACCTGGACGCCGCCCGGCACGTCCCACGTGTAGGGACAGACGATGCCGATCCTCATGCCTGGGCCTTCCTGGGCTCCAGGTCCTCGAGCCAGAGGCGCTGGAGCATGTGCCAGTCCTCGGGGTGCTCGGCGATGCCCTTCTCGAAGACGGTGGCGAGGCTCTGCGCCACGACGGCCACCTTCTCCTGCCTGCTGCCCTCGGCCGGGATCGCGATCTCCTCGTGGAACTGCAGCCCCCAGCCGTTCTCCTCGAAGTAGGGAATCGCCGGGATGAGGGCGGCCCCGGTGTGCACGGCCAGCAGGGCGGGACCGGCGGGCATCCGCGTGGCCGCGCCGAAGAACTGCACCTCGACCCCCTTCGCGGTCAGGTCGCGCTCGGCGGGAAGGGCGACCGGCAGGCCGGCGCGCAGGCGCTGCGCCAGGGTGCCGAAGGTGTGGCCGTCACCGCCGGTGAGCGGCAGCACCTCCATGCCGAGCCCTTCGCGGAAGGCCGTGTACCGGTGGAACAGCGACTCGGGCTTGAGCCGCTCGGCGACCGTGGTGAACGGGTGGCCCGTACCGGCGAACCAGGCGCCCGCCTGGTCCCAGTTGCCCATGTGCGGCAGAGCCAGGACCACGCCACGCCCTCTGGCGAGGTTGTCGTAGACGGGCTCGGCCCCGGCCACCCGCATGCGGGAGACGAGCTCGTCGACGGGGATCGAGGGCAGCCGGAACACCTCGTGGAAGTAGCGGAAGTAGGAGCGCATGCCGTCACGGCTGAGTGCCCGGATCGCCGGGTCACCCGGCGAGGTGCCCTTGACCCTGGCGAGGTTGGCCTCAAGTCTGAGCACCGACTTGCCGCGACGCTTCCACAGCCGGTCGGCGGCGACGCGGAAGGCCCAGGCGGTGAGCCTCTCCGGCAGGCGGGGCACGATCGTCCAGCCGGCGCCGAACGCCGCCGCGACGAGACGATCCTGGGGGGAGGGCTTGTCGGTCATCGCTCTTTCCGATCGGCGGAGGGTCAGCGGAGGGTCCGCGGCGGGGTGGAGACGGCCTGCCGGCGCACGTGCAGCAGGCGCTGGCCGACCGTCACCGCGCTGGCGACGGCGAGCAGCCAGAGCCCCGCGGCGAGGATGTAGGGCACGCCCAGACCGCCCAGACCGGCGGAGACCAGGCCCACGACCAGGCGCTCGGGCCGCTCGGCGAGGCCGACGTCACACGTCATGCCCAACGCCTCGGCCCTGGCCTTGACGTACGAGACCACCGCCCCCGCGACGAGGCAGAAGAGCGCGACCCCCGCCAGCACCCGCTGCTCGCTCACGACGAACCAGAACACCAGCCCGGAGAAGATGCCGGCGTCGCCGACCCGGTCCAGGGTGGAGTCGAGGAAGGCGCCCCAGGTGCTTCCTGAGCCCGTCATCCTGGCCATCACCCCGTCGAGGAGGTCGGCCAGCACGAAAAAGGTGATCACCATCGTACCGGCGAACAGCTCGCCCCTCGGGTAGAAGAACAGGGCCGCGGCGACGGTGCCGAGCGTGCCGACGGCGGTGACGGCGTTGGGGCTGATCCCGTGGCGGGTGAGTGCCCTGCCCAGCGGGGTCAAGAGCCTGGTGACGGCGGGGCGCAGAAGTTTCAACATCGCGCTCCGATCGTAGGCCACCCGGCCCCCGCGCGTGCGGCGGCGGTGGGGGCGGCGCGTTCCGGAGAAACGGCGTTCACGGGGGCGGCCGGGACGACCCCGACACTTAGCGATCCGGTCTCACTCTGG
Organism: Streptosporangium sp. NPDC049046; assembly: GCF_040649155.1. Lineage (NCBI taxonomy): Bacteria > Bacillati > Actinomycetota > Actinomycetes > Streptosporangiales > Streptosporangiaceae > Streptosporangium > Streptosporangium sp. NPDC049046. Next base: position 58,148 of record NZ_JBEZEZ010000035.1, read on the forward strand.
CAAGAGGATCCCCTCACCCCTCTTGTGATATTCGCCACATGGGTATTTGGTGAACAGACCGAGTCCACGCGATTTACCCGACGCGAGAACCGTGAGCACTCGGTAGCGGACCCCGGGGGTGTGGCCCCACCAGGCCGCGGCCCCTTCGGCAACGACGCGGGAGGCGATGTGGCGGAAAGAGCGACCGGCGGAACAGCGGGAGCCGCGGGGAGAGCACCCACGGCCGACCGGCCGGACATGATACGAAACGTCGTGCTGGTCGGCCATTCCGGCTCCGGGAAGACAACGCTCGTGGAGGCGCTGCTGGCCGCGACCCGGACCGTCCAGCGGCCCGGCAGGGTCGAGGACGGCACGACCGTGAGCGACTTCGACGAGGTCGAGGTGCGCCAGCAACGCTCGGTGAACCTGACCGTGGCCCCCGTGGTCCACAACGACATCAAGATCAACCTGTTGGACACGCCCGGCTACGCCGACTTCGTCGGCGACCTGCGCGCCGGACTGCGCGCGGCCGACGCGGCGCTGTTCGTCGTCTCGGCCGTCGACGGCGTGGACGGCCTGACCAGGATGATCTGGGACGAATGCGCGGCGGTCGGGATGCCCCGCGCGGTCGTGATCACCAAGATCGACCACCAGCGGGCGAACTTCGAGGACACCCTCGGCGCCTGCCAGGAGGCCTTCGGCGAGGGTGTCTCGCCGCTCTACCTGCCGGTGGTGACCAACGGCAGGGTGAACGGCCTGATCGGCCTGCTGAGCCAGCGGTTCTACAACTACGCGACCGGCACCCGGACGGAGAACTCCCCCGGCCCCGCCTACGCCGACCAGATCGAGCTCTACCGGGGCGCCCTGATCGAGGGCGTCATCCAGGAGAGCGAGGACGAGTCCCTGATGGACCGCTACCTCTCCGGCGAGGAGATCGACACCAAGGCCCTCATCGAGGACCTGGAGAAGGCCGTCGCGCGCGGCGGCTTCTACCCCGTGCTGGCCGCGGGGGCGGGCGTGGGCGCCCTGGAGATCCTGGAGCTCGTCACCCAGGGGTTCCCCTCGCCGCCCGAGCACCCCATGCCCGAGATCATGTCGATCGGCGGCGAGCCCGTCTCCGGCATCACCTGCGACCCCGAAGGCCCCCTCGTCGCCGAGATCGTCAAGACCACCAGCGACCCGTACGTGGGCAGGATCAGCCTGGTGCGGGTCTTCTCCGGCACGCTGCGCCCGGACATGACGGTGCACGTCTCGGGGCACGGCCTGTCCGACCGCGGACACGAGGACCACGACGTGGACGAGCGCATCGGCACGCTCTCCTCGCCGCTGGGCAAGCACCAGCGGACGGTCCCCAAGTGCGTGGCCGGGGACATCGCGGCGGTGGCCAAGCTGTCGCGCGCCGAGACCGGCGACACCCTGTCCGACCGGGACAACCCGCTGCTGATGACGGCCTGGTCCATGCCGGAGCCACTGCTGCCGGTGGCGATCCAGCCCAGGTCCAAGGCCGACGACGACAAGCTGAGCCAGGCCCTGCAGCGGCTGGTCGCCGAGGACCCCACCCTCAGGCTGGAGAACAACCCCGAGACCCGCCAGCTCGTGCTGTGGTGCATGGGCGAGGCCCACACCGACGTGCTCCTCGACCGGCTGAGCCGGCGGCACGGCGTGGAGGTGGAGAAGACCGAACTGCGGGTGCCGCTCAGGGAGACCTTCGGCGGCAGCTGCCAGGCCCTGGGCCGCAACGTCAAGCAGACCGGCGGCCACGGCCAGTTCGCCGTCTGCCACCTGGAGGTCGAGCCCCTGCCGTCCGGCGGCGGCTTCGAGTTCGTGGACAAGGTCGTCGGCGGTGTGGTGCCGCGCCAGTTCATCCCCTCGGTGGAGAAGGGGGTCCGCACCCAGATGCAGCGCGGCGTGCTCGCCGGCTATCCCATGGTGGACGTGCGGGTCACGTTGTACGACGGCAAGGCCCACTCGGTCGACTCCTCCGACATGGCGTTCCAGATCGCCGGGGCGCTCGCGCTGAAGGAGGCCGCGGCCAAGGTGCCCATGCTGCTGCTCGAACCGGTGGACGAGGTGTCCGTCCTGATCGCCGACGACCACGTCGGCGCGGTGATGTCCGACCTGTCCTCGCGCAGGGGCCGCGTGCTCGGCACGGAGCCGGTGGGCGTCGGGCGCACCCTGGTCAGGGCCGAGGTGCCCGAGCTGGAGATCACGCGATACTCGATCGATCTGAGATCCATCTCGCACGGGACGGGGACGTTCCAGCGGGTCTTCCTGCGTTACGAGCCGCTTCCCCCACATCTGATGGACAAAATCACCGGCTGACAGAGCGGTGACGGGTGTGCCGGACGGTGCCCCACCTCACAGGAAGGGCGCACCGTCCGGCACGCCCGTCACAACATACGCTCATGTAACGGAGTCATCACGAAAGGATTTCGTTTTTCCGGTCAGAGCACACCGGTGCTGGTGCCACACTGGGGAACCATGCGAAACGGACGCCCTCTTCTGGCCGCTGCCGCCCTCGCCGTCCTGACCACGGGGGCCGCCTACACCTTCGGTCCCGAGGCCGCACCCGCCCGGCCGAAGGGCGACAAGAGCTCGGCGGCCTCGTCCGAGACGGCCGACGCGACGACCGCCGCCTCGGCGCGCTGCGACGTCGACGCGAAGTATCCCAAGCGGCAGCTGCGCGGAGTGTGGATCGCCACGGTCAAGAACATCGACTGGCCCTCGCGCACCGGCCTGTCCCCGGCCCGCCAGCAGGCCGAGTACGTCAAGATCCTCGACGACGCGGTCAAGCGGCGGTTCAACGCGGTGTTCGTCCAGATCCGTCCCGCCTCCGACGCGCTGTACAAGTCGGATCTGGAGCCGTGGTCGCAGTATCTGACCGGCACGGTGGGCAAGGACCCCGGCTGGGACCCGCTGCCCTTCCTCGTCGCCGAGGCCCATCGGCGCGGCCTGGAGTTCCACGCGTGGTTCAACCCCTACCGCGCGTCCGCCGACGGCGACCTGTCCAAGCTGCCCGCGAGGCACCCCGCCCGGCTCCACCCCGAGTGGATCGTGAAATACGGGGGTCTGGCCTACTACAACCCCGGCCTGCCCGCGGTCCGCGACTATGTCACCAAGGTCGTCAAGGACGTGGTGACCCGCTACGACGTCGACGGGGTCCACTTCGACGACTACTTCTACCCCTATCCCGTGGCGGGCGCGAAGTTCGCCGACGACGCCGCCTTCGCCAAGTACGGCAAGGGCGCCACCCTCGCCGACTGGCGCCGCGCCAACGTCAACAAGCTGATCGCGCAGGTCGACAAGACCGTGCACGAGGTCAGGAACAGCGTGAAGTTCGGTGTCAGCCCGTTCGGGATCTGGCGCAACAAGGCCGAAGACCCCAGCGGTTCGGCCACCGGCGGTATGTCCGCGTACGACGCCATCTACGCCGACGCCCGTCACTGGATCAAGAAGGGCACGGTCGACTACGTCATCCCGCAGCTGTACTGGCCACGCGGGCTCAAGATCGCCGACTACGACGTCCTGATGCCGTGGTGGGCCAACGAGGTCAAGGGCACCGGCGTGCACCTCTACATCGGCCAGGGCCTGTACCGTGTCGGCGCCACCGACACGGCCGCCTGGACCAAGCCCGGCGAGATGTCCTCCCACCTCACGCGCAACCGCAAGTACGAGCAGGTCACCGGTGATGTCTACTTCAGCGCCAAGCAGCTCGCCACCAACCCGCTGGGAGCGATCGACCGCGTCGCCAAGGACCACTACAGCCGCCCCGCGCTGCTGCCGCTGATGAAGGACCGCGGCGGCCAGGCTCCGGCCAAGCCCGCCGACGTGCGGCTCCAGGGCACCTCCCTCGGCTGGAAGAGCTCTCCTGACGCCCGTTCGTACGCGGTCTACCGGATCGCCTCGGGCAAGCCCGGAGACTGCGCCATCGCCGACGCCCGCAACCTGGTCGCGGTCGTGCCCGCGGCGGCCGGCGACCGCCAGACCTTCACCGCGACGGGTGGCGGCACCTACCTGGTCACCGCCCTGGACCGCCTGCAGAACGAGAGCGATCCCACCACGGCCAAGAACGGGACCTGAGAACCCGATCCCCGCCGGTCTCCTGACACGCTGGACCGGTGACACGATCTTGCCCTACGGTTCCAGCACCTGGCAGGAGCCTGAAGGGGAGGTCGTTCGTGAAGCGGACGCTTGTCGCGCTCGCGGTGGTGCTGGGCCTGCTGTGGCCGGGGGCCGCGCAGTCCGCCACTCGAGTGGACGGACGGGTGGTGCTGATCGGCATTCCCGGCCTGCGGTGGAGTGACCTCAGCCCCACCGGCACCCCGAACCTGTGGCAGCTCGCCGGGCGGAGCGCGGTCGGCTCCCTCTCGGTCCGCACGGTCGGCAGGGTCACCTGCCCCTACGACGGGTGGCTGACGGTGTCGGCGGGGGTGAGGTCCGCGGTCGGCTACGGCTGCGGACTCCCCCCGCTGCCCGAGCCCGACGAGGCGGGCGCGGTCATCCCCGGCTACGAGTACCTGCACCGGGTCGCCGGCCAGCGCAACGCGGGCGCCCTCGGCGAGGCCGTTCACGCCGCCGGTGAGTGCACACTGGCGATCGGCCCCGGGGCCGCGCTCGCGCTCGCCGACCGCTCGGGCAGGGTCGACGTGTACGCCCCCTCCCCCGCCCAGATCCGCGCCGACGCGCTCACCGGGTGCCGGGTGATCGCCGTCGACGTCGACGACCTCATCAGGCCGTACCTGACCGGCGACCGGCTGCCCCGGGAGGAGGACGGGCTCACCGCGCGGGAGCGGGCCGCGGCGCTGCGCCTCGCCGACGCCAAGGCGGGGGCGGTGCTGAGCATGCTGCCCGAGGACACCCGGGTGCTGCTGGCGGGCCTGTCCGACCACGGCGGCAACCCGCACCTGCGGGTGGCGATGATGCGTGACGCAGACGTCTCCGGCCGCTTCCTGGGCGCGGCCTCCACTCACCGCGACGACACCACGATCCTGCCGGACATCACCGCGACGATGCTCTCCCTGACGGGCGTCGCGGCGCCGCCGGGTGTGATCGGGGTTCCCTGGCAGGCCGCCGAGAGGCGCACCGGCGGCACCGAGACGGCGCGGGTCGCGCTGGATCGGGCCGACGTGGCCGGGGAGACGATCAGGAACGTGGGTGGGATCTTCTTCACCACCGTCGCGGTGCTGCAGGTCGCGTTCTACCTGGTCGCCTTCCTGCTGATGCGCCGCAGGCGAGGGCTGAGCGGTATCCGCGTCGCCGCGGTCGCGCTGGCCTCGGTGCCCGTGTCGACGTACCTGGTGAACCTCACCCCCTGGCATCACGCGGGCTCGCCGGTGCTCGCGCTGGTCGGCGGAATCGCCGGATGCGCGCTGCTGCTGGCCGCGACCGCGCTGGCGGGGCCCTGGCGCCGGGCGCCGCTCGGGCCGCTGGCGGTGGTGGCGGGGGTGACCGCGGCGGTGCTGGCGGGCGACCTGCTGACCGGGACGACCCTGCAGCTCAACAGCGTGATGGGCTACAGCGCCGTGGTCGGAGCCCGCTACTACGGGCTGGGCAACATCCCGTTCGCGCTCTTCGCCACCTCGGTGCTGCTGTTCGCCGCCACGATCGCGCACCGGCTGACGCGCGCCGACCGCGCCGACCGCGCGGACGCGCCGGTGGACCGGCCGGCTCTCGGCGGTCACGCCGATGCCCCCGTGGTGGATCGACCCGCGCACGAGGGCGCCACGGTCGCCGTCGTGTCGGCTCACCCGATGGGCGGGAGCCGCGCGAGCGTGGTCGCGGCCGCCGTCGTGGCGGCGCTGGGCGGTTTCGCGATGATCCTGGGCGGCTGGCCGGGCGTGGGCAGCGACTTCGGCGGGGTGATCGCGTTCGTGCCGGGCATCGCGGTGACCGCGCTGCTGATCGCGGGCAGGCGGGTCTCGATCGTCAAGCTGGGCGCGTTCTGCGTGGCGGGCGGCGTCATCGTGATGTCCATCGCCTACCTCGACTATCTGCGTCCCGCGGGCTCGCAGACGCATCTGGGCCGTTTCGTCGGCCAGGTGTTCACCGGGGAGGCCCTGGAGGTGATCGGCCGCAAGTTCGGCGCGATGCTGGGCACACTGCTCAACCCCAACCTGATGCCCGTCGTGATCGCCGCGGTGGCCTTCCTCGTCTACGCGCTGCTCCGCCCGGAGCAGGCGAGCGCGGGGGTGCTGCCCGCCGCGTTCGCGCACTCCCCCGCGCTGCGGGCAGGGCTGATCGGCACCCTGGTCAGCGGGGTGGTCGGCATGCTGGTCAACGACTCGGGGGCCGCGGTGCTGTCCATGGCGCTGGCGCTCGCCGTGCCGCTGACGCTGTCGGCGGGCATCAAGGCGCTGGACGAGGACGTGCCGCGCTACGAGGAGCCGGGCCAGCAGCCGGCGAGCAACTCCCTGGTGTCGCGCAGCAGCTGAGGAAGCACCCTGGTCTGGCCGACGACGGGCATGAAGTTGGTGTCGCCGCCCCACCGGGGCACCACGTGCTGGTGCAGGTGGGCGGCGATCCCGGCGCCCGCCACGCCTCCCAGGTTCATGCCCACGTTGAAGCCCTGCGCGCCGCTCGCCTTACGCAGGGCCACCAGCGCCCGCCGGGTGAAGTCGGCGAGTTCGAAGGTCTCGGCCTCGTCCAGGTCGGTGTAGTCGGGCACGTGCCGGTAGGGGCAGACCATCAGGTGGCCGGAGTTGTAGGGGTAGAGGTTGAGCAGTGCGAAGACCTTCTCTCCCCGCGCGACGACCAAACCGTCCTCGTCGCTCATACGGGGGATCTCACAGAACGGGCAGCCGTCCTCGGGGCCGGAACCCGCCGGTTTACCCTCCCCCTTGATGTACGCCATCCGGTGGGGGGTCCAGAGTCTCTGGAACGCGTCCGGTGTCCCCGCTCCGTGCTGCGCCTCCGGCTCGTTGCTCATGGCCGCCAGCATATTGCCACGCCGATTACCGTCGTCTCGCGCCTCCCCCCGGCCTTCCCGAGCCTCCGAGAAGGCCCGCCGGGGCTAAAGGCCCGTGGGCGCCTCAGGCCCCCCGTGGAAAGGTTTCCGAGCCCTCCACGGGAGACCTTCCGCCGCCCAGAGTGCTCAGACCTGGACGCGGCGCTCGATCGCGTCGACGATCTCGGCGATCGCCTCGTCGACCGGCACCCCGTTCTTCTGCTCGCCGTTGCGGAAGCGGAAGGAGACCGCGCCGTTGGCGATGTCGTCGTCGCCCGCCAGGAGCATGAAGGGCACCTTGGACTTCTGGGCGTTGCGGATCTTCTTCTGCATGCGGTCGTCGGAGGCGTCGACCTCGATCCTGATGCCCCGCTCGCGGGCCTTCTTGGCCAGGTCCTGGAGGTAGGGCGCGTGGGCCTCGGCGATCGGGATGCCGACCACCTGGACCGGCGCGAGCCAGGGGGGGAACGCGCCGGCGTAGTGCTCGACCAGGACGCCGAAGAAGCGCTCGATCGAGCCGAACAGCGCCCGGTGGATCATGACGGGCTGCTGCCGGGAACCGTCGGTCGACTGGTACTCCAGCTCGAAGCGCTGAGGCAGGTTGAAGTCGAGCTGGATCGTCGACATCTGCCAGGAGCGGCCGATCGCGTCACGGGCCTGCACGGAGATCTTCGGCCCGTAGAACGCCGCGCCGCCCGGGTCGAGCACCAGCTCCAGCTTCTCGGACTCGGCGACCTCGCGCAGGGTCTCGGTCGCCTCCTCCCAGTCCTCGTCGTTGCCGACGAACTTGACCGGGTCCTTGGTCGACAGCTCCAGGTAGAAGTCGTCGAGGCCGTAGTCGCGCAGCAGGTCGAGCACGAAGCGCAGCAGCGACCTCAGCTCGTCGCGCATCTGCTCGCGGGTGCAGTAGATGTGCGCGTCGTCCTGGGTGAGACCCCGCACGCGGGTGAGGCCGTGCACCACGCCGGACTTCTCGTAGCGGTAGACCGTCCCGAATTCGAACAGCCGCAGCGGCAGCTCCCGGTAGGAGCGTCCGCGCGCCCGGAAGATCAGGTTGTGCATCGGGCAGTTCATCGGCTTGAGGTAGTACCTCGCGCCTTCCAGCTCCATGGGGGGGAACATGCCGTCGGCGTACCAGTCGAGGTGACCGGAGATCTTGTAGAGGTTCTCCTTGGTGATGTGCGGGGTGTTGACGAAGGAGTATCCCGCCTCCTCGTGCCGCCTGCGCGAGTAATCCTCCATCACGCGGCGGATCACGCCGCCCTTGGGATGGAAGACCGGCAGGCCCGAGCCCAGCTCGTCGGGGAAGGAGAACAGGTCGAGCTCGGCGCCCAGCTTGCGGTGGTCGCGCTTCTCGGCCTCCTCCAGCAGGTGGAGGTATTCGTCCTGCTTCTCGCGCGACTCCCACGCGGTGCCGTAGATCCGCTGGAGCTGCGGGTTCTTCTCGCTGCCCCGCCAGTAGGCGCCGCCGGAGCGCATCAGCTTGAACGCCGGGATGGACCGGGTGGTCGGCACGTGGGGGCCGCGGCACAGGTCCTTCCAGCGCAGCTCACCGGTCTTGGCGTCGAGGTTGTCGTAGATGGTGAGCTCGGCGCCGCCCACCTCGACGCTCTCCTCCTCGGCCGCGCCGCCCTTGAGGCCGATCAGCTCCAGCTTGTACGGCTCCGAGGCGAGCTCCTCGGCGGCCTGCTCGTCGGAGACGGGCCTGCGGGAGAAGAGCTGCCCCTGCTTGACGATCTCGCGCATGCGCTTCTCGACGCGCTTGAGATCCTCGGGGGTGAACGGGTCCTTGACGTCGAAGTCGTAGTAGAAGCCGTTCTCGACCGGCGGGCCGATGCCCAGCCTGGCCTCGGGGAAGATCTCCTGGACGGCCTGGGCCATGACGTGCGCGGTGGAGTGGCGGACGATGGCGCGCCCGTCGGGGCTGCCCGCGGGAACCGGCTCGATCACGTCGCCCTCGGCCACCGGGGCCGCGAGGTCCTTCAGCTCGCCGTTGGCGCGGGCGGCGACCACCGAGCGGCCGTCCGCCTCCAGCGCCTCTCCGTACGTCGTGCCTCCCGCCACCACACGCGCTGCTCCGGCGATGGTGACACGAAGTTCTGGCACGGCGGACACTGTTGCTCCCTGGGAGAGGTCGACGAATGGTCTGGGAATCGATGCTACCGGTGTCGGCAACGCGATTTCTCAGGCGTCGCGGCTCCGGCGGTAGCCCAGGGAGGTCAGCTCGGCCCGGGTGCCGCGGAAGACGTTGCGGTCGAGGGGCCTGTTCGAGTGCTGGTGGATCGTCCACCTGTCCCACGGCCTCGGCACCTCCGGCCTGCCCCGGGGGTGGTCGGGCGCGGCGATCCACAGCGGATAGGGCTCCAGCCCGGCGCAGTTGCCGCTCCGCGCGAACGACAGGAACGTGTAGATCACCGGCTTGACCCCGGCGAGCGCGACGACCGCCTGGCACCAGACGCGGGCGAACCGCGCCACCCGCTGCGCCGGTAGGTGATCGTTGGTCTCCAGGTCGAGGGCGAGCAGGTCCCCCCTGCGCAGCCCCGCCCGCCGCACGATCCGCAGGAAGTGCACCGCCTGCGCCTCCGGGTCTCCCGCGGGACGGGCGAAGTGGTAGGCGCCGCAGACGATCCAGCTCTCGCGCATGCCGTTCCAGTTGGTGGCGAACCACTTGTCGGTGAAGGTGCTCCCCTCGCTGGCCTTGGCGAACGCGAAGGAGACCCCGCCCCTCGCGTGCGCGCCCCAGTTGACGGCGCCCTGCCAGTTCGACACGTCGATCCCCTGCAACATGGCCGTCAGGCTAACCGCCGGACGGGACGGGGCACACGCCCGACGCTCCCTCGGCGTACTGCCATTGCGGCTGCTTTGGCTAGGCTTGGTCGGCGTGAACGCAGCAGCCCAGACCTCCGGCGCCTACGCGGCCGGCATCGCGACCATCACCTCCGGCGGAACCGTGCTCGACACGTGGTTCCCGTCCCCGCGGCTGGGCGAGCCCCCCTCGCCGGGCACCACGCGGCTGACCGAGCGGGAGGCGGCCGAGGAACTCGGTTCCGAGGTCGCCGCGCTCCTCGGCCCCGACGAGGACCGCGGCGTGGAGGTGGTCGCGGTGCGCACCGGCATCGCGAAGCTGTCGGAGGCCCCCGCCGACGCCCACGACGCCTACCTGCGCCTGCACCTGCTGTCGTCGCGCCTCGTCCAGCCGCACGGCCAGAACCTGGACGGGCTGTTCGGCCTGCTCAGCAACGTGGTGTGGACCAACCACGGGCCGTGCGCCGTCGAGGGCTTCGAGCAGGTGCGGCTCCGCCTGCGCGCCCGGGGTCAGGTGACCGTCTACGGGGTGGACAAGTTTCCCCGGATGGTCGACTACGTGCTGCCCACCGGCGTCCGGATCGCCGAGGCCGACCGGGTCCGTCTCGGCGCGTACCTGGCGAGCGGCACGACCGTGATGCACGAGGGCTTCGTCAACTTCAACGCCGGCACGCTCGGCACCTCCATGGTCGAGGGCCGCATCTCGGCGGGTGTCGTCGTGGGCGACGGGTCGGACGTCGGCGGCGGTGCCTCGATCATGGGCACCCTGTCCGGCGGCGGCAAGCAGGTCATCTCCATCGGGCGGCGCTGCCTGCTGGGTGCCAACAGCGGCGTCGGCATCTCCCTGGGCGACGACTGCGTCGTGGAGGCGGGCCTCTACGTCACCGCCGGGACCAAGGTGGTCCTGCCGGCGGAAGGGCCCGAGGGACGGGTGGTCAAGGCGTCCGAGCTCTCCGGCGCCTCCGGTGTGCTGTTCCGCCGCAACTCCACCTCGGGCGCGGTCGAGGCCGTGCCCCGTACGGGGACGAGCGTGGAGCTCAACAGCGTCCTGCACGCCAACGACTGACCGTCTGATCGTCGGCTCTCGTCCGGGAGCCGCTCCGGGAGCACGGCCCGCCGTCCTCGCGAGGTGCGGGGACACCTCTCCGGTTCGTCCCGCGCGGGGCTCGCGGATGTTCGTCCGCGGGCCCCTCAGCTGACAGAGTGGCCCCACGGGTCCGCTGGGGCCCGCTTGAGCCACTGGGGCCGCTTGAGTCACTGGGGCAGCCGGGGCCACTGGGGCCACGACCCTCACGCCCGAACGGGGGCGGTCCGCGCTGGAAGGATTCGGATGACCGGTCAGGGGATGGCGGGCGACGGTGAGATCGGTGGCAGCGGTGAGAACGGTGAGAACATGGCCGGGGCGGTGGCCCGGTGGGTGACCGGGCTGTTCGCGCCGCAGGTGCTGGTCATCGGGCTGCCTCCGCTCGTCGGGCTGATGGCGGACGGCTGGCCCGGTGCGGTCTGGGGCCTGGTGGCCTCGGCCCTGTGCGGCGGGATCCCGGCCCTGGTGATCCTGAACGGGGTCCGTTCCGGACGCCTCGACTCCCACCACCTGGTCGACCGGTCGAGCCGTACGGTTCCGCTGCTGGTCGCGGTCGCCTCGGTGGTCGTCGCGCTGACGCTGCTGATCCTGCTGGGTGCCCCCCGGCTTCTGGTGGCCACGGTGACCGCGATGCTGGCCGCGCTCGCGGTGACGGTCCCGATCACCTTCCGGTGGAAGATCTCCTTCCACGCGGCCGTGTCGGCGGGCACCGTGGTGGTGCTGGCCCATGTGCTGCCCGCCGCGCCCACGCTGGTCGCGGGCGCGCTCGTCGTGGCGACGGTGTGCTGGGCGCGCGTCAGGCTCACCCACCACACACCCGCCCAGGTCGCCGCGGGGACCGCCGTCGGGGCGGGGACGGCGTGGGCGGCCCTGAGCGCCTTCGGCGTCTGAGCGGGACCGCCCCCTACGTGGGTGGCGGGAGAGAAAGAGCCCTCAGAGGATCGGCGTCGCCGACGGCCGCTCGCGCGGGGCGCCGGGCGGCAGGGGCGGAGGAGCCTTCACAGGAGGCTCTTGAGGAACTCCCGCGTCCGGGTGCCCGGGGAGTACTCGGCGGCGACGAAGTCGGTGACCCCGGCCTTGGCGAGCGCCTCGATCCGCGCCGACACCTCGTCCTCGTCTCCGACGATCGCCACATCCGCGGGCCCTGCGGCGCCCTCCCTGTCGAGCATCGCCCGGTACGACGGCAGCTGGCCGTAGATCTCGAATCGCTCGGCGGCCAGTGCCCTCGCCGCCTCGGCGTCGTCGGTGACACAGACGGGCAGCGCGCACACGATCCTCGGCTCGGGGCGCCCCGCGGCCCGCGCGGCCTCGGTGACGGCGGGGGCGACGTGCTCGGCCACCGTCTTGGCGCCGGTCATCCACAGCACGGTGCCGTCCGCCACCTCCCCGGCCAGCCTGAGCATCCTCGGGGCCAGGGCGGCGATGAGCACGGGCATGTCCCTCGGCCCCGGCGTGTTCAGGCCCAGCCGTGCCGTGAGGGTCTCCCCCTCGAAGGAGACGTTCTCCCCGCGTACGAGCGGTATCAGGATCGACAGGTATTCGCGCATGTGGCGGGCGGGCCGCTCGAAGCTCATGCCGTAGATGCCCTCGATCACGATCTGGTGCGAGAGACCGATACCGAGGGCGAGCCGCCCGTCGAGGGCGGCGTTGACGGTGAGCGCCTGCTGGGCGAGGACCGCCGGGTGGCGCGGGTAGGTCGGGACGACGGCGGTGCCGAGCTCGATCCCCGGCACCTGGCTTCCGGCCACGGCGAGCGCCGTCAGGGCGTCGAGGTCGAACGTCTGGGACATCCAGACGGAGGAGAAGCCGTCATCGGCCCCGCGGGCGATGCTTTCCCGTACGTCACCGAGCGCGTCCGGCTTCTGGGAGCCGCTGAGGAACAGTCCGAATCGCATCGTTACCGAACTCCGTTCTAGGAAGTTTCGCCCAGTCTAGATCGCTCGCGGCGAACACACGGCGACCCGGGCACGGCGAGTCGGGGGCGCACGGCGCGAGGCCGGGGGGCTCACGGGAGTTCGGTGAACCGCTCCACCTGCTCGATCTTGCCCGCGATGACGATGACGTCCCCGTACCCGAGTACGGTCCCCGCGTCGGCGTAGGTGAACTCGTCGTACTGGCCCTTCACGCACACCACGGTCACGCCGTACTTGCGCCGCAGGTTGGACTCGCCCAGGGGCACGCCGACGTACTCGCGGGGCGGACGGGTCTTGACCACCGCGTAGTCGCCGTCCACCTCCATGTAGTCGAGCATCCGCCCGTTGAGCAGGTGGGCCAGCCGCTCCCCCATGTCGTGCTCGGGAAGGATCACGTGATGGGCGCCGACCCGCTCCAGGATGCGGCCGTGCTCGCGGCTGATCGCCTTGGCCCAGACGTCCTCGATCTCCAGCTCGACGAGCAGGGACGTGGTGAGGATGCTGGACTCCAGGTCGGTGCCGATCGCGACCACGGCCCGGTAGAAGTCGGGCACCCCCATCTGCCGCAGTGCCTCGATGTCGGTGGAGTCCGCGACGACGACGTGGGTGAGCTTTCCCGCCAGGCTCTGCACCACCTTGGGGCGGTTGTCGATCGCCAGCACCTCGGTGCCCCTGCGAAACAGCTCGACCGCGAGGGAGCTGCCGAAGCGGCCGAGCCCGACGACCACCACCGGGTCGTTCCTTCTGTCAGCCAACGATCGTCCTCTTTCGGGAGTCCGCGGCCACGGGGGTCCGCCAATGCGAGGAGCCCGGAGGCGGACGACAGCCTCCAGGCTCCTCTATGCGTCTCACTGCGCGGGCCATCAGGCCCGAATTCGCCCGATTCTATCTCAGGGGAACTCCAGAAGGGTTTCCTCGCCGCCCTCGGACTCCCCTGCGGATCCCGCGAGGGTGTCGAGAACCTGCTGCCCGTACTTGGCCAGCTTGTTCTCCCCCACCCCGCTCACCGTGCCCAGCTCGGCCAGGGACGAGGGCGCCCTGGTCGCGATCTCGCGCAGGGTCGCGTCGTGGAAGATCACGTACGCGGGCACGCCCTGCTCCTTCGCGGTGGCTCCGCGCCAGGCGCGGAGCAGCTCGAACACCGGGACCGCCTCCGGTGGCATCTCGACGGGATCGGCCCGGCGCGAGGTGGAGGCCGCCGAGGACCGGGAGGCCTTGGCGGCGCGCGGCGCCCTCTCCGGCTCGCGCCGCAGTGGCACCTGGCGTCTGCGGCCCAGGACCTCCGCGCTCGCCTCGGTCAGCACCAGCGTGCCGTAGTCGCCCTCGACGGCGAGCAGTCCCTGCGCCAGCAGCTGGCGGACCACGCCGCGCCACTCGGCCTCGCTCAGCTCCGTGCCGATGCCGAACACCGTCAGCCCGTCGTGGTCGTGCTGGATGACCTTCGCCGTCTTCTTACCGAGGAGGATGTCGATGATCTGACCGGCGCCGAACTTCTGGCGGCGTTCGCGCATGAGCCGGAACACGGTCGACAGGACCTTCTGCGCGGCGACCGTGCCGTCCCACGACTCCGGGGGCGACAGGCAGGTGTCGCAGTTGCCGCAAGCGGTGCCCTCCTGGCCGAAGTAGGCGAGCAGCCGCACGCGGCGGCACTCGACCGCCTCGCACAGGGCGAGCATCGCCTCCAGGTGGGTGGCCAGGCGGCGCCGGTGGGCGTCGTCGCCCTCGGAGGTGTCGATCATCTTGCGCTGCTGCACGACGTCCTGGAGTCCGTAGGCGAGCCACGCGGTGGAGGGCAGGCCGTCGCGCCCGGCCCTGCCGGTCTCCTGGTAGTAGCCTTCGACGGACTTGGGCAGGTCGAGGTGGGCGACGAAGCGCACGTCGGGCTTGTCGATGCCCATGCCGAACGCGATCGTGGCGACCATGACGAGGCCGTCCTCGCGCAGGAAACGCGCCTGGTTGGCGGCGCGGACGCGGGCGTCGAGCCCCGCGTGGTAGGGCAGCGCCTCGATGCCGTTCTGCACCAGGAACTCGGCGATCTTCTCGACCGAGTTGCGCGACAGGCAGTAGACGATGCCCGCGTCGCCCGCGTGCTCGGTGCGCAACAGCTCCAGCAGCTGCCGCTTGGGCTCGTTCTTGGGGGCGATGCGGTACTGGATGTTGGGGCGGTCGAAGCTCGCCACGAAGTGGCGGGCCTCTTCCAGGTTCAGGCGGGAGGCGATCTCGGCGTGGGTGGCCTTGGTGGCCGTCGCGGTCAGCGCGATGCGCGGCACGTCGGGCCAGCGCTCGTGCAGCGCGGACAGGGCGAGGTAGTCGGGCCGGAAGTCGTGCCCCCACTGGGCCACACAGTGGGCCTCGTCGATCGCGAACAGCGAGATCACTCCGCTGTCGAGCAGCCGCAGCGTCGCGTCGACCCGCAGGCGCTCCGGCGCCAGGTAGAGCAGGTCCAGCTCTCCGGAGAGGAAGGCCGACTCGACGGCGCGGCGCTCCTCGAAGTCCTGGGTGGAGTTGAGGAACCCGGCCCGTACGCCGAGGGCGGTCAGGGCGTCGACCTGGTCCTGCATGAGCGCGATGAGCGGTGAGATCACCACTCCCGTGCCCTTCCGCACGAGGGCGGGGATCTGGTAGCACAGCGACTTGCCGCCACCGGTCGGCATGAGCACGAGGGCGTCGCCTCCGGAGACGACATGCTCGATGATCTCCTGCTGGCCCTCCCGGAACGAGTCGTAGCCGAAGACGCGCTGCAGGACCCGCGACGCGTCGCTCGCCTCGGGGCCGTTCTCGGGGGAAGCCATCGGGACAGTGTACGAGGATCTTCCCGCCGGTCGGCGACGAACAGGCCGCAACCGCGGGAGGCGCCCGGCACCGCACCAGGCCATACCGGGCCATACGGAACCGGGGGCGTCGGCGTGGGGCGGGCCGTGTGCCGGTTCGGCGGTGACGGAGCGATCCAGCGGGGATGGACCGGTTCGATAGAGATTTCGATCGAGATAGGGAGCGGGGGAAGGTGCCGCCGGGAGGGTCGGTCCTCCCGGCGACACCGGCTTGCTTCCCTGCTGTCTTATTTCGGCTGCTTTGTTTCGGCCTTCTTTCGGGTCTCCCGCGGGATCACGGGTTGACGTTGATCGTGAAGGTCGACGTCGTGTTCTTGATGTTCTGGAAGTTGTCGCTCATCCGGAGGTTGTTGAACGTGGCCGAGCCGACCGCCGGTCCCTGGCCCGGCTCGGGCATCTCGTTCGCCCAGACGGCCCAGCCGGACTTGGCGTCGAAGGCGTCGCCGCTCTTCCTGGCACCGGTGATCGAGATGTTCGTGAAGATCGTGTCGGTGACCGGGTTCTGCGGCTGGCCGCCGACGTAGTTGGTCTGGAACATGATGCCGCCGTAGGTCGGGTCCACGATGTCCACGTTGCTCACGCGGATGCCCTGGAAGACCTTGGAGGCGGAGAAGACCCAGATCGCCGGGAAGACCTGCTGCCCCCAGAAGTGACCGCCGGCGCGGACGATCGAGATGTTCTCGAACCTGGTGGGCGGGCTGGCGCCGAAGCCGTTCATCGGGTAGCCGAAGTCCAGCGAGCTGATCGTGATGCCGGAGTAGACGAGCGTGTCGGCGATGTAGATGTTCCTGAAGACGTTGTCGTACCCGCCGTAGACCGCGACGCCCGCGGCCCGCCAAGTCAGGATCGACGTCAGGTTCTCGTAGACGTTGCCGCGCATGTCGGCGCCGCCGGCGTCGATCGCGGAGAACAGCGCGAAGCTGTCGTCTCCGGTGGCGCGGGCCTCGTTGTTGCTGACGAGGTTGTCGGTGCTGCCGTTGGTCATGTTGATGCCGTCGGCGAACATGTTGCGGATGCGGGAGTTCTTGATCGTCACCCGGTCGGTGTTGGCGCCCCAGTAGAGGCAGACCATGTGCTCGTTCCAGATGTTGTCGATCACCACGTCGGCGACGTTGGCGAAGTCGAACACCTTGCCCGGCCCGTCGATGCGGGAGGTGTAGTTGCCGAAGTAGGCGAAGTTCGCGAAGGACGAGCCGTTCGCGCTGGCCTCGGCGCGGAAGCCGATGTCGGTGTTGTCCTGGTTGCCGGGCGCCCGGAACTGGGTGTACCAGGGACCGGCGCCGACGACCTTGACGGCCTTGCCGTAGACCTGGAACTTGCTCGCCGTCTGGTAGGTGCCCGCCGGGAGATAGACGCCGACCAGGGTGCCGGTGGTGTCCATCCGCACCCGGTCGAGGGCGTTCTGCACGTCCTGGTGGGTGAAGCCGGTGGGGGTCGTGTACCTGGCGGGGTCGGGGTTCGCGATCGGCGAGACCTGCTCGGTGTTGATGAAGTCGATCGCGTACGTCGTGGTGTTGGCGGGGTCCTTCTGCAGCCTGATCTTGCTGCCTGCCGGGACGGTGGTCCCCAGCATGACGTTGGCCTCGTCGTAGATGTGCCGCGGCCCGCCGGAGCCCGGCGAGTTGCCGGGGCCCGCCTCGGGGCCGTACAGCCAGGCGTACTTGGACGTCAGGTTGATCGGCTTGAGGAAGGTGCCGTTGACGTAGATGTTCAGCGTCGAGTCGATGCCGCCGCCGCCCGGGGCGTCGGGGATGGAGAAACGGGTGACCAGGGTGTTGGTGCTCGCCTTGGTGGTGAACTCGACGTAGCTGCCCGTGCTGTTCAGCGTCACGGCCCTGCGGCCCGACGCCTCACCCGCCACGTCGCCGATGGTGCGGTTGGGGCCGACCACCGCCGCCCCGCCGCCGACGACGGCGTCCTCGGCCTCGTACATCTCGTACGGCATGTTGGCGCCACGACCGACGAAGAGCGGCTGGACGGTGGTGTTGTTCGCCCGCTTGACCGGCAGCTCGTTGGCGTCGTCGGCGAGGACGGTCCTGACGGTGTACTTGCCGTTCGCCGCCGTCCAGGTGCCCAGGTTCACCGGGCTCGTGGTGGCACCCGGCGCGATCACGCCGCTGTGGGAGCCGGTCAGGGTACGGACGACGGTGCCCGCCTCGTTGAGCACGGTGAGGGTGATGCCGTGGGCGCCGCTCGCGGAGGCGAGTGTGCCCTGGTTCTTGATCGCCACGGAGAAGGTGACGACGTTGCCCACGGCCGGGTTGCCGGGGGTCCAGCCGGTCGTGGCGACCAGGTCGGAGGTGTCGACCGGCCTGACCACGAGCGGGGCGGAGCTCGTGAAGGTGTTGTTCGACTCGTTCTGCTCGATGACGGTGTCGTCCTCGTCGACCTTGGCGCTCAGCGGGTAGCTGCCCGCGTCGCGGGGACCGGCGGCGGCCGACACCGTGACGGACGCTCCGGCGGCCAGCCCGGCGACCGAGGCGGTACCGACCTTGGTGGTGCCCAGGTAGAAGTTGACGTTCGTCGCGCCGGAGGCAGCGGAGCCGCCGTTGCGCACCGTGGCCGAGAGCGTGACGGAGTCGGTCTCGACGGGGGACGCGGGGGACGCGGTCACACCGGTGATCGTCAGGTCCGGGTTCGGCGCCGGGGTGCCGATGACCTGGAACTCGGCGACCTGCCCGGCGGGGGCGCCGGTGTTCGAGGTGAACCTGAGCTGGACGTCGGCGTAGGCGCCGCTGACCGGGATCGTCACCGTGTTACCCGAGGCGGGGTCGAAGGTGTGGTTCGCCGCCGCGGCCAGGGTGGTGAAGGTGGTCGAGCCCTGTCCTCGCCCGAGAACCTGGATGTTCTGCGTGCGCGTCGCCCAGACGCTGTCGGGGTTCAGCTTCACCACGACCGAGCTGAGGGTGGCGTTCGCGCCGAGGCTCACGGTCAGCGTGTTGGGGTAGCTGCCGCCGTTGCCCTCCCAGTAGGTCGCCGTGTCGTTGTCGTTGGCGTTGGCGGCCACGAAGGTGAAGACCGAGGAGGAGGCGGTGATCGCCTTGCCGACGGCAAGGTTCGACCCCGGCGGGGTGCTGCCCGTACGGGTGACGGTGTTGCTGTTTCCCGACTGGTTGCCCGCGGCGTCCTTGGCCTTGACGTGGTAGGAGACCGTCGCGGTGGCCGGCTGGGTGTCGGTGTAGGTCAGCACGTTGCCCGCGACGCTGGCGCGCAGGGCGTTGTTGGCGTAGACGTCGTATCCGGTCACGCCGACGTTGTCGGACGAGGCGTTCCAGGTCAGCCTGATCTGGCCCGAGCCCGGCTCGGTGTAGGCCAGGTTCGACGGCGTGCTCGGCGGTGTCGTGTCACCGCCGGAGCCGGGTCCGTACACCTCGAACTCGGAGAGCTGACCGGCGGGCCAGCCCGTGTTCGCGGTGATGTTCAGCCGGAGGTAGCGGGCGCTGGTCGTGGCGAAGTCGATCGTCACCGTGTTGCCGGTCGCCGGGTCGAAGGTGCGGCCGGCGGAACCGGCGACGGTCGTGGTGGGCGTGGCGCTCGTGCCCGCCAGCACCGACAGGGTCTGCGTCCTGGTGTTCCAGGCCGCCGCGGGCGGCAGCTTCAGGACGACCTGGTTGACGCTGGTCACGGCTCCGAGGTCCACCTGAACCCACTGCGGGAAGGTGTTGTTGCTGCTCTCCCAGTAGGTGGTGGCGTTGCCGTCGGTGACGTTGCCCGCGCCGTAGGGGGCGTTGACACTGCTGGAGGAGGCCGCCTTCCCCACCGCCAGGTTGGGGCCGGCCGCCGCCGAGGCCGGTGCGGTGACCGCCCCGGCCAGAGCGAGCAGGCTGGTCGCGGCCGTCGCCGCCATCAGCCGTAACGCCAAGTAGTGCTTTCTCATCGCGTTCCTCTATCTCTCGTCTGGGACGACAGGGTCGGGAGGGAGGCCGCGGCCTCCGCCACGCGACGCGCTCGGCACCCGGGGGTGCTTCGCCCACAAGGCGCCGATCCCCGGTCCTCTTGTTCCGGGTCCTCGGAATCCGGCGGGCCGGCCGGATGATCTGTGCCGGCCGAGCCGTGAGCCGTGCCTCGTTCGTCGCTGGGGGGTGCTGGTCGCCGTTACGCCGGGGTCCTTCCTGCGGAGGTGGCCGGCGGGACGAGCGACGGTGAACGTCGGATCTTTCGATGAGGCCCGGACGGGAGGTGTCCGGGATCGCGGGCCCTGACCGGTCGCGGCCCGGGGCGCTCCGCCGGGCGCGGGCCACGGCGCCCTGCCTTCGACTGCCTTCGACTGCCTTCGACTGCCGTCGACGGCCGTTCAGGTCGGCACGAGGGCGATGAGTGTCGCAACCGGCTGCCAGGGCGGCGAACGGCCGCGCGATGCCGAGGACGACGTCACCTGGGACCTCTCCGAAGGGGTGGGAGAGATGCGCCGAAGCAGCACATCACTGCCGCAAGTTGCGGAGAATAGAGAGAATTTAACGGGACTTTGCAATATTTTTGCACTTCGCTGGCCAAAGGTTACATACGTGCTACGGCCGCGTCAACGGGTCGAGAAGGCCGGTTCACCTTGCCCCGGACCCTTCTGTGCTGCCCGGCCGGCCACCTGTCCCGGACGCCAAAGAGGACCGCCCGCGCTGGGGGCGGTGAGAGCGCGGCGAAGGCATAGGGTGGCCCACTGGAGTGGTCAGTCGGGCTGAAAGACATCCAGGTCGTAACCGTGCCGAGTCGTGGCGATTCAAGGATGAGGCGACCGGGCGGTCGCCTCATCGCGGAGCCTGCCGGTTTCGAGGCGGCCGTGGAGGATGCCGACGAGCCGGTGGGCGAGCTGTCGCAGTACGGTCTCGCGGGCCACTCCGTAAACTCTGATCCTGTCGCGGAGCACTGCCTTTCGGCGGGGCCCAAGGCCACAGAGGTGCCCACCCGTCAGACGGCTGCCGACCAGCGAGTCCGCCTACGGCGACCCGCTACGACCGATGAGGACACACGTGCCGGCGATTCGGCGAATCACCACGCGAAATGCTCGGTTCCAGCAGTGGGAGTCCCTGCTCACCAACCGCAACAAGCGGACCCGGGCCCGCGAATTCCTGGTCCAGGGGGTCCGTCCGATCTCGCTCGCGGTGAAACACGGCTGGCCCGTCCACGCGCTCATCCACAACGGGCAGCGCGACCCGTCGAAGTGGCTGGAGGAACTGCTGCGCACGGTGCGGGTCGAGCGGATCGCGATGGATCCCGAGATGCTGGCGGATCTGGGCGAGAAGAACGAGGCACCGCCCGAGGCCGTCGCCGTCGTGGGAATGCCCGCCGACGACCTCGGCCGCATCGCGGTCGGGGACGACTTCCTGGGCGTCGTGTTCGACCGCCCGACGAGCCCCGGCAACATCGGCAGCATCATCCGCTCGGCTGACGCCCTGGGCGCGCACGGGCTGATCGTGGCGGGTCACGCCGCCGACGTGTACGACCCGAAATCGGTCAGGGCGAGCACGGGCTCGTTGTTCTCCCTGCCCGCCGTCCGGGTGCCCGCGCCGAGCGACGTGCTCGGCTGGGTGGCCGCGCAGCGTGACCGCGGTAAGCCGATCGTCGTGGTGGGCACCGACGAGCACGGCGACCGCGACATCTTCGACTTCGACTTCACCCAGCCGACGCTCCTGCTGGTCGGCAACGAGACCAGCGGGCTCAGCGGCACATGGCGCGAGGCGTGCGACACGATGGTGAGCATCCCCATGGCCGGGGCGGCGAGCTCGCTGAACGCCGCGAACGCGGCCACCGCGATCCTCTACGAGGCGTCCCGGCAGCGGATCACCGCTGCGAGGACCGGCCGGCGGCGGTGAGGTCGGCGGCGGCGAAGAAGGCGACCGCTCTGGTACCGATCCGCATCAGCTGACGGGGGCGGACACCCGCCCCCACGGGCACGCGACGGCCACGGACGGCCACGGCGACCACCGTGTGCGGCGGCAGGACCTCCCCCAGCGCCACCGTCATCGCCGGCAGGTTCTTGTCCTGATGGCCTCCCTGCCAGTTGGTCTGCTCGTCGTAGGGCGGATCGGTGATCACGATGTCCGGCTCGTGGCCGTCGATCGCCGCGGCCAGCTGGGCGGGATCGAAGACGTCGGCCCGCCGGAGCCGGTGAGGCACCGGGCCGCCGCCCGCGGCCAGTCGGCGGGCGAGCCGCTCCGCCGCCTCGGCGGCCTGCGCGTAGCCGGGTTTGCCGAAGCGTTCCGCCCGGTCCGCCAGTTCCGCCGCCCTGCTTCGCAGCCCGGTCTCGGTCAGCAGGCCCAGGTTGGCCCGTGCCGCACCGAGTGCGTCCTCGGAGAGGTCGGAGGCGAGCAGCGCCTTGACGCGCGGGCGCTGGAGGAGGGCCAGCACGGTGAGCAGGTAGCCGCTCCCGCAGCAGGGGTCCCACACCACGGCCGGATCCGCGCCACCGCGCAGGGCCAGGGCTCGCTGGAAGATCTCGGCGGCGAGCCGTACCGGGAAGGCGGGCATGCCGGGGGCGGAGTGGAGAACGGAGCCGCCGGCGAGGTCGCTGTGATCCACCCGTGTCGTCTCGTACAGGTATGCCAATCCGCCCGTCCTTGTCGTCGAGGCCCTCAGGTTATCCCTGCCGCGCCTTGATCCAGCGGAGGGGAGAACAGCCCGCACGCCCGTTTTCGGCCGTTCCCGCTACTTGAGGCACGCACGGAGGAGCTCGGGGCGCCCACCTGATCGCATGAGGGTCTGGAGGGCTGGAGGCCCCGCCCAGGCCATCTCGATCACGGCCCGCCACGCGGGCCCTTCCTGGACAGAGGAAAGCCCCTCGGCTGGTGTCAGCCGAGGGGCCCTGACCTGCTTCTTGCTAGTGTGGGCGATACTGGGATCGAACCAGTGACCTCTTCGGTGTGAACGAAGCGCTCTCCCGCTGAGCTAATCGCCCGCCCTGTGCGGCCCCTCACGGTGCCGACGTGGAAAACCATACAGCAATCCGGGAGCACTCGCGAAGCGGTGTTCGCCACTAGAATGATCTTGAAAGACGACACGGTCGGGAGGCAAAGGTCTGAGGATGCATCCGGCGGGGGGCTACGGTGTCATAGCATCGTCCTGATCCGTAGAAGCACCGAACGACCCGCGCTCGACCCGAATCACCCGAGACGCCCCGCCGGGGAGTCGACGGTGACCAAAACGAGACGCAAAACCCTTGCAAATACGGCCCTGTTGGTGATGTTTAGCCAGGTAGATGCCCAAATGTCGCGCTGTGATGTGTGTTACAGAAGGGCGTGGAGGCGGAATCTTTCCTACAGGTTTCTTTGTTCCGCGTGGTAGCTCGCGAGGGACGAAGCCGTTCGTAGCAGTGAGAGCAGTGAAAGCCCCGCAGAGGGGACCGACGACGAAAAAGGTTTGGCTGACGATGAACAGCTCCACCGTCTCTGCCGAGCTAGGCCTTCGGCTTGTGGTCCCCGACCGTACCACCGTCCCCCTGCTCGCCGGACTCAGCTATACGGCCGGTGATCCGTACGCGATCAGGATGGCCTTCCACGTGGGCAACGACGAGCCCGTCGAGTGGATCTTCGCTCGCGAGCTGCTGACGGTCGGCATCGTGCGGCGGGTCGGCGACGGGGACGTCCAGGTGTGGCCGGCGCGCGCCGACGGCGAGCGCACGTTGCACATAAGCCTCACCTCGCCGTTCGGCCAGGCCCTGTTCGAGGTGCCGCTGGCCCCGCTCACGGAGTTCCTGCACCGGACCTACGAGCTGGTCCCCGCCGGTCGCGAGACCGACTTCATGGACCTCGACGCCGAGCTCAGCAACATGCTCTGGAGTTCCTGACCCGCGCCCCGCGGGGGGCTGCCCGGCTGTCGGAATCGTCCGCGACGCCCTCCCCCAGGCCGGGGGCACATCAGGTTCCGGATTTGAGCAGGTCCCGCATCCGGGCGATCTCGATGCCCTGACCCGCCACGACGTCCTTGGCGGTGGCCAGCATGGCCCGGTCGGCGCCCTCGCGCAGCTGGAGCCCGGCCATCGTGACCGCCGCCTCGTGATGGGTGATCATGAGGGCGAGGAAGAGCGTGTCGAAGGCCGGCCCTCTGGCCGCCCTGAGCCGGTTCATCTCCTCCAGCGGGAGAGTGTGCGCGTCGTGGTCGCCGTGCTCGCCCGGAGTCCTTCCCACCGTCTTCAGCCATGAGGTCATGGCCGCGATCTCGGGTCGCTGCGCGGCGGTGATCCGCTCGGCGAGCCTTCGCAGGGAGGGGGACGACGACCTGGAGGGCACCAGCTCCGCCATCTCCAGCGCCTGCCGGTGGTGCGGGATCATGCCCTCGGCGAACCTCACGTCGGCCGCGGTGACGCGCGCCTCGGATTCTCCCAGCCTCTCGCCCGGTCTCGCCGTGCGACCGCTCTCCCCAGGGCCGCCAGGAATGATCACGGGCGCGCCGGATTCGGCGACGAGCGGGGCAGGCCGCTCCGATCCGGTCTCCGCGCATCCACCGAGAACCGATGCCACCATGATCATGGCGATAACCTGACTCGGCACACGCATCCTCCGCATAGCTTCAATAATGGGGCAAGTGGACCGACATATTGGGGGCACCGTGCGACCGATCGTGGCATTCGGCCTGGCCGGGTTACTTCTCGTGGCCGGGTGCGGGGCGGACCCGACTCCCGCGGCCTCGCCGCCGTCCGCCGCCACCTCGGCCCCTCCGGCCACGCCGGAGGAGAGCCCGAGCTCCACGGGGCAGACGACCTCCGCTCCCGGCGTCTCCGGTGACGGCATCCACAGCGACAACATCACGCATGTGGCCAACGTGCCTCCCGGCGCCCCGCTCGACGGGCCCCAGGCATGGGGGACCGACCTGGCCTTCCAGGGGGACTACGCGTTCGTCGGCAACTTCGAGGGCTTCACCGTCTTCGACATCTCCGAGCCGTCGAGCCCCTCGGTGGTCAGCCGGGTGCTCTGCCCCGGTGAGCAGAACGACATCTCGGTGAGCGGGGACCTGCTGTTCCTCTCGATCGACTCCGTCCGGGCCGGCACCGAGTGCGACGCCCAGCGCGGAGAGCCGGAGTCCGACGGTTTCGAGGGCATCCGGATCTTCGACATCTCGGACAAGAGCCACCCGAGGTTCGTCTCCGCGGTCCGTACCGACTGCGGTTCCCACACGCACACCCTCGTGCCCGGCAAGAGCTCGGACAAGGTCTACCTCTACATCTCCTCCCCCGGCCCGGAGCCCGAGTCGACGACCTGCCCCGCGCCGCACAACAAGCTCTCCGTGGTCGAGGTGCCCGTCAAGGCTCCGGAGACCGCCAAGGTGGTCTCGAAGCCGGTGCTCTCCGGTCAGCTCCCCGAGGACGGGATCGGCGGCTGCCACGACCTCACGGCCTACCCCGAGAAGGACCTCGCCGCCGCGGCCTGCTTCGGTGACGGGTTCCTGCTGGACATCGCCGACCGGGTCAATCCCAAGGTGCTCAAGCGCGTGAGCGACAAGGAGAACTTCTCCATCTGGCACTCGGCGACGTTCAACAACGACGCCACCAAGATCGTCTTCGGGGACGAGCTGGGCGGCGGCGTCAGCGCGACCTGTGACTCCAACACTCCGAAGACCAAGGGCGCCAACGCGGTGTACGACCTCGGCAAGGACCGCAGGCTCACGCTCCGCGGCTACTTCAAGATCCCGAGGGAGCAGGCCGCCGACGAGAACTGCGTCGCGCACAACGGGTCGCTGCTGCCGGTTCCGGGCAAGGACATCATGGTCCAGGCGTGGTACCAGGGCGGGGTGTCCGTCTGGGACTTCACCGACGCGGACAAGCCCCGGGAGATCGGCTTCTTCGAGCGGGGCCCGATCCCAGGGCTCGGCGGATCCTGGTCGGCGTACTACTACAACGGCCACATCTACTCGAGTGACATCACCAGGGGCCTGGACGTGCTCCGCATCGACGACCCCCTCACCGATCCGGCCTCCAAGGTCAGGATCAAGGAGCTGAACGCGCAGACCCAGGTGTCCTACTAGCCCCGTTTCCCACCCGCGCCACATCGTCGCGCCTCAGCGGCGATGTCCGATCGACGCGATCCGATCGACGCGGCGGGTGAGCCCTCGCGTCGATCGGGGGGCGCGTGCGGGACACGGGATCGGCGGGCAGCCGGACGACGGACCGGGGTGAGATCGAGGTCGAAGGTGTGGCCGACATCGGCTCGCGAGGGAGGCATGGACGGCGAAGTCGGACGGGAGCGGTCGGACGT